>NZ_CP020373.1:629444-944166 GCF_003957745.1 Shewanella khirikhana
CATCTGTGTAGTTGAGGCCATCCCACACCTGGCTGTAGCTGTAGCGGGTGTGGCCGCGAATGATGAGGTTCAGCGCCGATTTAAGCTCAGTGCCACTTTTACCGATGGCCTGGGCGTAGTAGCTGTCGTAGCTGTATCCGGGCGGTGTCGGCTCGCCGCCCGAGCCGCCGCCATTATCACCGCCACCATTATCACCGCCTCCGTTGCCACTGCCACCATCACCTTGCTGATAATCCAGCGACAGGGATGCACCGCTGAAGCTGCTGTAAGCCTGCACCAGAATGTACCAGCGACCGGCCGTGGGGGTGGCGAACTCACATTGCTCGTTATTGCCACTGAGGTACGGGGCGCAGTCATAAAGGCTGCTGGAAGGCTCAGCGCCCTGACGCACGTAAAGGTCGGCATCGCCACTGCCACCGGCGAGCGTGACCACCATGTTGGTGGCGCCATCGGGAATATCGGCAATGAACGACAGGCCTTGGCCGGAGTTGGCGCTCAGGTTGCTGCGCACTTCACCCTTGGTTAACTGGTTGTTCGGTGCGGGTGTGGAGCTGCAGGCTGCCAGCTCGCCTGTGCCCGGTGTGCCTGCCGAGCTTGCGGCTGCCCAATCGGCCTGCGACTGAGTGTTTTGTACCGTGGTGCGCTCCAGGGCGATGTCCCTGACATTCAGGCTCCAGCCGCTGAGACCGCCTTCCCAGGCGACCACATCCATCAATTCGGCGCCGCGGGTCAGTTTTACAAAATCGCCTGAGTTACCAAGGCTGAAGGGCAGGGGCGCATAGTCGGGGGTTTTGCCAAACAGGTTACTGAAGCCTGCGGCATTAATGGCCAAGGTGTAGTACTGCCCGGCGGCCAGAGTGCCGCTTAGGCTAAGGCTGGCGTTGTTGTCACTCAGTTGGTATTGGCTCAGATCGATTGACTCACAACCTGAGTTATACAGTTCAATAAATTCCTCAACGCTGTCGTTATTCGGGGCATCGTAAAGGACTTCACTTATCAGCAGCGCGCCTTGGGCGTGAACGCTGAGACCGGCCAGTAACAGCGCGGTCAGGGTAGTTTTCATTTTCATCCTAGTTGGTCTCGCAATTATTGTTATTGGCATCCTGCCGATGCGTGCAAGTCCCTTTGAGGTGCTTTCGCGGCGCGAGTATGCCACAGGGATGATGGATGTTAATGCGCTGTTTATATGAAACTTTTGTGTAAATTTTTCGATAATAATCGGTGTTTTTATGGCTTGAGCGCCCGCTTTTATGGCCGGTTTTTCACCCCTTGCTATGGGTTGTAGCGCCTTTGTGGTCTGCTGCACTTTCTGCTTGCATAAACAGCATGGTGGCAGGGTAAATTTGGCTGATTTGATTCATCTTTAATGGCTTGTGTTGATTTTGACTTGCTTGATAATTCTATTTGCTTGCATAAGCAAGCGCCTGTTGCTGGGCCGATTTGTAAAAATATGCCTTTGCCTTCAATCGCGCCTTTCTCGGTGCATAATCGAATCTTTACTCTAAAGCGCGGGCTGATCGTTTGGTTGTTTTTTGTTCATCTTTGCGCTGCAAGCTAAGCGCCCAGCAAGCTAAGGGCCCAGCAAGCTAAGGGCGCTGCAAGCTAAGGGCGCTGCAAGCTAAGGGCCCAGCAAGCTAAGAGTGCGAGAAGCGAAGGGTGCAGCAAGCTAAGGGCGCGGCTTTGCTCGGGCGCCTGTTCATACTGGCGCTGCATACAAAGTGTCATGTTCATGTGCTACATTTTTAACCAATGTCTGTTTCGTCGGGCGGCCCACAGGCTCTACGCAGCAGCCCGAGCCTCTTGGCAGCGTTAATCAATCACCGGCAGCGGCAAAGGAGATATGCCATGGTGCTCGAATGGATAGCCACAGATAAGGGAAATCAGGTGCTTGAAAGCCTCAAGGCAGAAGGGTGGCGGGTAAAGGCCCAGTACAGCCCCTTCGCGTTCGATAAAGGTATCGACTACGACAGCTATGAGCTGGTGCGTGCCGGGGATACGTTAAAACTGGAGTGGGATAACTGGCTCGAGTGGCGCCTGTCTGGCTCTGAGCCACTGCTGCAATCGCTGAAACACAGATTCGCACTTTGATTGCTAAGGCCTTTAAGGCCAAAGCTGGGCTGGAACTCACTTAAAGCGTATCAGGATGGCAAATAAAAAGGCTGCATTCAATGCAGCCTTTTTTATGGATAACCCCTGGCGAGATTACTCGGCTTTGGTGGGGATCACTTCAGCGTCGCCGTGTGGGTTACGGGTGTTGTTACCGTTTGGCAGGTTGCGAAGCAGTACGCCCATGTTCACATCCACTTCGGCAGGCACTGGCAGGTACACCATGTGGCCGGAACCCAGACCGGCTTCAACAGCCTCGCCTTTACGGTTGTAGAGGGTGTCTACGGTCAGGTTGATGTTGCCCTGGGGGGTCATCAGCTCAACGCTGTCACCCACGATGAACTTGTTTTTCACATCGATTTCGGCCAGGCCCGCTTCGTTGCGCTTACCGGTAAACTCGCCCACAAACTGCTGGCTGTCGCTGATGGAGTAGCCATAGTCGTAGTTCTGGTACTCGTCGTGCACGTGGCGACGCAGGAATCCCTCGGTGTAACCGCGGTGGGCCAGACCTTCGAGACGGGTCATCAGGTGAGGGTCGAAACCACGACCAGCCACGGCATCTTCAATGGCCTGACGGTACAGCTGAGCGGTACGGGCCACGTAGTAGAACGACTTGGTACGGCCTTCAATTTTCAATGAATCCACGCCAATTTTGGCCAGGCGCTCCACGTGCTGGATGGCACGCAGATCTTTGGAGTTCATGATGTAGGTGCCGTGCTCATCTTCAAAGGCAGGCATGTATTCGCCGGGACGGTTTTCTTCCTGCAGCAGGAAGATTTTGTCTGTGGCAGGGCCATTGCCGAGCGTAGGGGTTTCCAGTTGCACAGCGCTTTCTGGCGTGTGAATGGCGACCACATCACCGGCTTCGTTTTCGGTGGCTTCGTGGGCGTCATACTTCCAGCGGCAGGCGTTGGTGCAGGTGCCCTGGTTGGGATCGCGCTTGTTGATATAGCCAGACAGCAGGCAACGGCCGGAGTAGGCCATGCACAGGGCGCCGTGCACGAACACTTCCAGTTCGATGTCCGGGCAGCGCTGACGGATTTCTTCAATTTCATCCAGCGACAGTTCGCGGGACAGAATAACCCGCTTGATGCCCACAGACTGCCAGAACTTCACCGAGGCCCAGTTGATGGCGTTGGCCTGTACCGACAGGTGAACCACCTGATCAGGGAAGGCTTCGCGCACCATCATGATAAGACCCGGGTCAGACATGATGAGGGCGTCCGGATTCATGGCAACCACAGGGGCCATGTCATCGAGGTAGGTTTTCAGCTTGGCGTTGTGGGGGGCAATGTTGCTCACCACGTACAGCTTCTTGCCAAGGCTGTGGGCCTCTTCGATGCCGGTCTTCAGGTTTTCCAGTTTAAAGTCGTTGTTACGTACCCGCAGGCTGTATCTGGGCTGGCCTGCGTAAACGGCGTCTGCACCGTAAGCAAAGGCGTAGCGCATGTTTTTCAGTGTGCCTGCCGGCGACAGAAGCTCAGGTTTGAACATAGTAATTCCCGAAGAAAATAGTTAACGAGTCGCGGATCGCGGGGGCGCATTTTACTCAATCCTGACCCCAATGTGCAAATCTGAGTGATCCAGTAGGGAATTATGGACCAATACGCTAAAATGTTGCCGGTATGTCACTGCATGGTGATATTTTGAACTTCGTCTGCGTCTTCAGACTGATATACTGCAATGATAATCAGAATAACTTTTTTCAGATGGGAGCCAAGATGTCGAACGAGCACCAGCTATTGGTCGGATTGCTTAAGAAGCTGAAGGATGATGCCCTGGTACTGCCGACGTTGCCTGAAGTGGCCATGCGGGTTCAGGAAGTGGTGGGTCGCCCCGACTCAAGCCTTAAGCAAGTAGCTGAAATTATTGGGCAGGATGCCGCTATCTCGGCACGTATTATTAAAGTTGCCAACAGTGCCCTGTACAGCCGTGGTGTGCCAGCCGAGAACATTAACGCTGCGGTAACCCGTATCGGTCTGACCCAAATCAAGTCTATCGCCACCTCAGTTGCCATGGAGCAGCTGTTTATCTCCACCAACGAAATGGTGTGGGAAGTTATGGATGAAGCCTGGCGCACCTCTATCGATGTAACGGCATCGGCCTGTGCTTTGTTGCAGATTTACAATAAAAAGCATCCAGGCAGTAGTCTGAACTACGATACCCTGACTCTGGCAGGCCTGGTGCACAACATCGGTGCCTTGCCGGTGCTGACTGAAGCGGAAGCCCATCCTGAACTCTTTACCACCATCGAGCACCTGCGCTCACTGGTGCGCAAGATGCAGGGCCCCATCGGCCGTGCGGTTCTCAAGAGCTGGGACTTTGCACCTGAAGTGATGGAAGTGGTGGAACGTTGGGCTGATTTACCTTATTTGCCCGAAAAAGTGACCTACCTCGATTTTATCCGCGCTGCCGCCTTCTACACTGGTGAACTGCGCGCCGGCAGCGAGCTTGAGCAACGCCTCGAAGTGTTTGCTGCCCGTGGTCTGCCGGTGACGCCGGACGATCTGGCCGGTGACGCCTTCCTTGACAGCTATCATTCCATCAAGGCAAGTTACGAGTAATCTTTGCCCTCGGCAGGGGAGTTTCCCCTGCCATGGAAGTGGGCGCGTCCTTTAACAATCTGCGAGGGAGACTCAGTGGTAAGGTTCAGCCCATGGTTTATCTAGCGGCATTTCTCGGTGCCTGCATCACGCTGCTGGGGTGGCTTTGGTATCGCCAATCCCGTCGCATCGAGTTATTCCTGCATCATCTTACCCGCGAACTGGCCAGCAAGGTTGAGCAGCGCCAGCCCCTGAATCTGCCTTATATTCCCGAAGCTTTTTACCCGTTGTATCAAGCGATTCAGCATTTGCTGCTGTATGCCCCAAGCCACAGTGGCAAGGACAAGCTGACAGGGTTACCCAACAGGGTTGGCTTTAAACGGGCCATGACCCACGCCATGCCGGTGACCGCCGGTACTCTGGTACTGATTGATTTATATCGCTTTCGTTACGTAAACGACCTGTTCGGCTTCGTGTTTGGCGACAAATTGCTGCACGCCTTTGCCGACCGTTTGCGGCTGATGCCGAAAAAGCCAAGGCAAATTGCCCGCATGAACGGCGATGAGTTTTTACTGTTTTTCGACCAGCCGCTGGATGATAAGGCGCTGCTGGAGATGAAACAGCTGTTGCAGCAGCCGTTCAGCATTCAGGAAACCCCGGTGTCGGTCAGGCTGCAAATGGGTTATGTGCAGCTGGATGAACACCATGCCGACGTGAGTCAAATGCTCAGGCGGGTGGATTTGGCGCTCAAACGCGCCCGCAATCAAAAAGAAATGCTGGCCGCCTATGAGCTGGATGATGACATCAGTCAGCGCCGCGAGCTCTCCATCATCAACAGCCTGCCCAAGGCGCTGGCACAGCATCAACTGTATCTGGTGTATCAGCCCAAGGAATCACTGCATCAGGGCGGCTGCGAGCAGGTTGAGGCGCTGATGCGCTGGGAACACCCGGAGCTTGGTCTCATCTCCCCCGGTGAGTTTATTCCGCTGGCAGAGTACGCCGGCATGATAGATTTGGTCAGTGCCTGGGCGCTGGAGCAGGTGCTCAAGCAGCAGGTGCAGTGGCGCTCGGAAGGAATTCAGATCCGGGTGGCGGTAAATCTGTCGGTTGAAGATTTGCAGGAGGGCAGTTTGCCATCTGTGGTGGCGAGTGCGCTGGCGCGCTATCAACTGCCCGGCGATGTACTGGCGCTTGAAATTACCGAAAGCACCCTGATGTCCAACCCCGCCAAGGCCACCGACAATATCCACAAGCTGCGAAGCCTGGGGGTGAAGGTGGCCATTGATGACTTTGGCACCGGTCACTCTTCGCTGGCTTATTTGAAAGATCTGCCCGCCGATGAAGTGAAAATCGACAAGGCCTTCCTTGAGGGGATCCTCACCGAACCGAGAAACCGCAGCATAATGGCAACCAGCATCCAGCTTGCCAAAGGGCTGGGGTTTGAGGTGACAGTGGAAGGGATTGAAACCGAAGCCATGCGCGCCATGGTGCGGGAGCTTGGCGCGGATAACATTCAGGGTGATTTTTTTGCCAAACCCATGCGGGCTCTGGAGCTTGAAATGGATCTGCGCCGACTGGGGATTGCCAAAGAGGCCTGAGCGCCTCTTTATCCTCTTGCCTCTTATCGGCTCCTTTGAGCTGACATGTTCAAAATCCACGATGGTTAAATCAGAGAACGGAAATCAGCGACGCTTAAAGCAGCAAGGCTCAGCCCTGTAAGCTTTCGATAAGGCTTGCCGGCATAGGTGTAAGCTGGCGCGCCTGATTCAGACACACCATCTCGATATAGCCACTGACCGCCGGACGGCTGCTGCCCTCGCGCCAGATCTCCTGTTGCCACAGGGTGCGGTATTTGCTTTCAATCACCACCTTGCTGCGTACTTCCACCACGTCGGCAAATTCCACCCCTTCATTGCAGACCATATCGCAGCGATACACGGCAAAGCCTATACCCTGTTCCAGCCACAGTTGTTTGAGTGCCCCGGCGCCAATAACGTGCTCGCGGGCGCGCTCGAAGTATTTGATGAAATTGGCATGGTAGACCACGCCGGAAAAGTCGGTGTCTTCGTAGTAAATCTGAACCGCGAACTGATGTTCAGCGGCGCTGGCAAAGCCCGGATGTGACATGGGGTTCTCGATTAAGGTGCTATAAGGTCGCTGGAGGCCAAGTTTAGCGGCGACGGTAAAATTCTCAATCCCTGCGGCTGGTACTGCCGATATCGGCCAGCAGTTTTTGGTACTCACCGGATAGTTTCAAGCGCTTCAGGCCTCTATCCAGCGCCTGTGCCAGCGCCGCCGATTCTGCTGCGCCTTTATCGAAGGCGAGAAAGAGTTCGCTGGTGTGGTTGCTGAACACGGGATACACCTCGGTTGCTACACCTGTGGTGTGTAAAAATTCGCCCGCTACCTTGTCGTACATTACTACCGCATCCAGTTTGTGGGTAAGCAGCAGATTCAGCAGCTGATATTGGTTGTCCGCCACCTTGAGCTCAATATTGGGCAGACGGTCAAACTCATCGCCGTACTCGTAGCCGCGCACTATACCAATGCGGCTGCCGGGCGGCAGCGACCATTTGTCGGCTGCGATAGGCGGTTTTTCTTTGAGCTGATAGAAAGAGGCCGATGCCAGAAACAGTGGCTCTGCGCCAAATAAAAAGCGGGTTTCGGTGCTCTGCTGGCGGGCCACATTGAATACGGCATTCACCTTGCCCTGCTCGGTGAGGATCAGGCCACGATTATAAGGCACCACCAGGGATTCGACCTCAATGGATTCGCTGGCAAAGGCACGCTGCACCAGGCGGTGCGACAGGCCCATGCCCTGTGCATCTGCAAAAGGTGGCCAACTGTCTTCGGCCGCCAGCCGTATCTTTTTGGGGAGCTCAGAAGGATGCGCCAACGGCGACAGTAAGGCACCGATACCGAAACAACCTATGATGAGCAGTAAATACAGCAATCGACTCATTGAATGTCCTTTTACTCCAAACTCCTTGTTTTGCCGGTCATTGTACTTTAACCCGCCCGTGAACGACAGCGCCTTGGCATCCAACCTCTTTGGGACTGGATAGCGGGCGTTTGGAATTGCATACAAAATATCCCCCGTCAAATCAATCGCCGAGATCTGTATCGACACTATACGGTTCTGCGTGCTGAAAAGTGCGTAAATAAGATGTTGGCCAATTCTTTGTATGCTATTCCGTAAAACAAAATCAATGGTTGTCTAACCTCATGTAATTTATAGGTATAAATTTATCACATGATAAAAAGTTGTGCTGGTTGATACTTTTGTTGGACACTCGTTCTGATTGTTGTGTTGTCGGTTGAAAATCATCCGGAATCGCATTTTTGTAGAGAAGAAAACTTCTAATATCAAACGCTCTGCTCAATGCGCCTGATGTCGGACCACGTTGGATGTGTGTGGTTTGTTTTTTCTTTTGGTTTAAACATCGGAAATTGTCATGAGTAACGAGTTTTCGAAGCGGTTTGATTCACGCTTATTGCCAGCAGCCAGGCCTCGGATTGCTGGTTTTGGTTCTCTACAAAAGCTGTCAAAGCAACTGGGGGGATTTACTCTGGCGCTCTGTGCCGGCCTGTCATCCGGGTTGCTGAGGGCTGATGATACCTCCTTGTATGTTTATGAATCCTCAGGCCGAAACGATCAGCGTCCTCAGGTTTTGGTGATCTTCGATAACTCCGGCAGTATGGATACCGAGGTGAAAAACGCCAATCCATCATTTACTGACTCCGACAACAGCGTTGGCAGTTCTGAGCGACTTTATTACACACTGGATGCCTCGGAAACTCCGCCCAATCCCAGTGATGCCAACGAAAAACGCTATTTCACAAACAATAAAAACGCCTGTGCCAAATCCTATGATTTTCTTAAAGAATACGGCATTTTTACCGGCTTTTGGCGCACCTACGCCTACAGCGGTCAAACCGGTAGCTGGGTTGAGTTTCCTCGGGGAGACGGCACGACCATTCGTACCGTGGATTGCTACGAAGACATTCAGGAGAAGGCTTACAATAACCGTGGCGTACACGCTCAGGGTTTGCCGGTAGATGGAGAAGGTAACCGCAAGGGGGCTCAGTTATATTCCTGGGTGGACAGCGGCAGTACCCAAACGAAAAAAAACCAAGCCTATGCAAAGGCCCTGAAAACCGGTTTTGGTACCGGGCAGGTTGTTACCGTTTATACCAAGGAATATCTCGACTGGTACCACGGCTCCAAGACCAAGGTCACCCGTACCCGTATCGATATCGCCAAAGAGGCGGTAACCAATGTATTGCTGACTACCCCCGGGGTGGATTTCGGCTTGGCAATCTTTAATCGAAACAATACTAACTCTGGGCGCGAAGGTGGCCGTATTGTTGCTGGGATTAAACCGACCCCGTCGACTGTCACCACCAAAAAGGACCTCATCCGAACCATACCCACCAGCGGAACAACCTGGACGCCCCTATGTGAAACCCTTTATGAAGCTTACCGATACTTTGGTGGGTTATCGGTGGAATTTGGTGATGACGATCCCACGCAGTCGCCGGGAAGGGATACCAGTATCATTAAACCAAATGGTGCCTACATCTCGCCTTTTAAGAAATGCCAAAATCGGGCCTACATTGTTTATGTTACCGACGGTGAACCGACCCGCGATGCTGCAGCAGATACGGATATCGACGACCTGACTGGTGGCGTTGATAAATATACTTCATGGCCTGTGAGTTACCTGAGTTCGCTCTCCTCCTGGATGAATACCCACGATGTGAATCCCAGCATGGATGGAGTGCAAAGCGTCTCCACCTACACTGTGGGCTTTAGTCAGGGAGCGGCAGCGGCCGCAGAGCTGCTGCGTAAGACGGCTGAAAAAGGCGGCGGAAAATACTATGACGCTACCGATGTGGACGACCTGCAAAAATCCCTGATGCAGGTGTTTAAAAACATTCTTGAAAAGAACGCCAGTTTTACCGCGCCTTCGGTCGCAAGTAACAACTTTAACCGTATCCAGACCTTTGATTCGGTTTACTATTCTATGTTCTTGCCCAATCGTGGCCCGCGCTGGTCAGGTAACCTGAAAAAGTTCAAGGTGACCAGCAGCGGCGATATTGTCGATGCCAACAATAACAGCGTGATAGACAGCGACGGCAATATCAAAAAAGGCGCCTGTTCCCATTGGAGCAACGCCACCGACTGCAGCCAGGGCGATGGTAATGACGTACGTATTGGCGGCGCCGCCGGTATGCTGCAGCGCATGGACTCCAGCAAACGGAACCTGATTTCCAATCTCAATGGCATGAAGCCACTGAATGTCACCAATGCCCGCAGTAAGGCCGGTGGCAACAGTGAGCTCGCTGCCCACCTTGGGGTGGTCGAAGGCGAAGTGGAAAACCTGCTTAATTGGGCCAAGGGCGTGGATGTTGACGATGATGATGATGACAACAAGGTCAGCGAAATGCGTGCCGACATCATGGGCGATCCGCTCCACTCCAAGCCTCTGGCAATTAACTTTGGCACCAACTCAAAGGCCGATATCCGGGTCATAGTGGGCACCAACCATGGTGTGCTGCACATGTTCAAGGATGAAGACTCCAAGGTATCCGAGTCCTGGGCTTTTATGCCGTGGGAAATGTTGCCTAAACTCGCTACTCTGCGGGAAAACCAGGCCTCGGGCGTGCACTCCATCTATGGTATTGATGGCTCGCCGGTGGCTTGGGTGAAAACCAACAGCAGCGGCGTTGAACGTGCCTGGCTGTTCTTTGGCTTGCGCCGCGGCGGCAACGCCTACTATGGCATGGACATCACAGATCCGGATTCCCCCAGCCTGATGTGGCGTATTGACGGCGCCAGCACCGGCATGGATTTGATGGGCCAGAGCTGGTCCAAGCCCGTGGTGACCTTTATTCCCGGCCGTGAAACCTCGCCTGTGCTTATCTTTGGCGCGGGCTATTCCCCATCCAATAAAGATGTGACCGAAGTAGGGACTGCGGACAGCCTCGGCACCGGAGTATTTATTGTTGATGCGGCAACTGGCGCATTGGTGCACGCCTTTGGCCCCAACAGCAGTGGCAATATGACGGTGATGCCGGGCATTCGCGACAGCATTCCCAACGAAGTCGCCATCCTCGATGCGAACAACGATGGTCTGACCGACCGCATCTATGCCACCGACACAGGCGGTAACGTCTGGCGTATGGATTTGCCTGGCGCCGATCCCAAAGACAGCAACAAGCGCTGGACAGCGTTCAAGTTTGCGGCGCTTGGCGGCGCCACGGAGGTGACTGACCGACGCTTCTTTGCCGGCCCGGTTGTGGCGCAGACGGCATTTAACAGCACGGTAGAGTACAGCACCACCGAAAACGGCAGCACTTCAACGGTTACCAGCACCCAACTGGTTCCTTATGATGCGGTTGTGGTGGGCAGTGGTCTGCGTCCGGCTCCTCAGGATACCAAACGTGAAGACATGTTCTTTACCCTGCAGGACAGAAACATAGGCGTGCGCTCGTTTGACAGTTCATCCTCTGACAGAACACCGCCGCAGCCGCTGCGGATCACGGATTTGTATGATGTGACCTCGGCACCGCCCGAGACCAAGGCTCAACACATCGCCTTTGGCCGTAAGCGTGGCTGGTACTACAACTTTACCCGAAATGGTGAGAAGACCCTGGCGGCGGCCTCTATCGTGAAAGGACGGGTATTTTTCACCTCTTATGTACCGGGCGAAGCGGCGGCTGCCGACACCAATCAATGTTTGGTATCGGGTAAGGGCTACCTCTATGGCTTTGATTTACATAAGGGGATCCGCTCCTATACCCAAACCTACATTGAGATGGGTGAGAGTGTTCCCGACACCCCGCAGCTGGTGGTGCCCGAAGGCGATGCCATGTACCTGATTGGTATTGGAAAGGCGCCGGAATATATGGTGAAAACCCGCTGTGAGAACAACAACGAGCATTGTGACGGCTGTCCACCCGGCGATGAGAAGTGCATTGGTGGCGGCATGGTGACTGAGAAGATTTACTACTATGCGAACTAATATTTTGTCATTGGCGCTGCTTGGCGCCATCAGCCTGGGCGCGGGGGCCGAAACCCGCGATGAGGTAGCAACCTTCAAGTGCTTTCTCGACACCAACGCCGGGCTGGGGGTCTACAGCTTTACCTGGCCGGAGGCCGACACTCAAAAAGAGATGCTGGCGCTTGCCGGCAGCCCCTTGGTAAACAGTGCCATGGCCGCCGTGGGTGTGCGGGTGTATGCCAAAAAGGTGTTTGAGTGTGTGCCGGAGCATGACAGTTTCGCCTCGCCCAAGGCACGTAAGCTGGATGAAGAACGGCCGCGCTGACCTCTGCTCAGCCCTGGGTTTAATTGAGCTCAGTGGTTAATTTGGAAAGGATGGCGGCCATCGAGCCATCCTTTTGCATTTCTTCAATGGCCTGATTAAAGTCCTTAACAAGCAGCTCTGGCGCATCGCGATTTTTGGCCACCCCCAAATGAAACACTTCGGTGGCGAGCACATCGCCCACAAACTCAAACTGGCCCCGGTATTCCGCGGAGCCGTGCTCAATCAGGTAGGTCGCCACATGGCGGCTGATCACTATCATGTCCACCCGCCCCAGCAGTAATTTGCGCAGATTGGTTTCATCCGAGTCGGCCTCTTCGGTACGAAGGCCGTTGGCGGCAATGGCGGGCGGGTTGGCATAGCCGCGGCTGATCCCAATCAGTCGGCCTTTAAGTTCGCCAAGCTCCGCAAAGGCGATTTGGGCATCTTTTCTGGCAAGAAAGCCAATTTCAACCGACTGCAAGGGGGCTGAGTATTCCGCCCATGCCTCCCGCTCGCGTCGATACCACAGACCAATAATGGCATCGGCTTTACCTGCTTTAATGAGTGCGGTGGCGCGGATAAAGGGATAGAACTTCAGCTCAACCCTGTAGCCGCGCCGTGCCAGCGCCTGCATAACCAGATGGGCTACCGGGCCTTTGTCGACCAGGGTGTCGGAATAGAAGGGGGGCAGGTCGGTGGCGACCAGAGTCAGGGTTCTGCCATACTCTCCCTGCCCGCTCAGGGGCAGGAAAAGCAGCGCAAACAATAGCACTATTCTCAATGGCATAACTCAGATTGGCTTGGTCAGTTTCTCTGAATTATAGACGTGGTTTTAAAAAGCTATCAGTCGCTGACAAGCTCGCTGCGGCTGCCGTCAAACTTACCCCGCAGCAGCTTGCCGTCTTCCACCCACAAAAGTTCACCGGACTTACCCAGTTTGATGGATGAATCTATGGCAATGATGCGGTTGTCATACAGCCCAAGTACCCGTTCCTGTGAGGTGTGACCCACCACTATGTGCTTAACGCCAAAGTGTTTCAGCAGGGCGTCTATTTGCGCCGAACTCAGCTCATCTTTGAAGTAGCCGCGATACCAGGTGGGGCCGCCTTTGAAAAACAAAAAGTTAAGCAGTGGATTTGCTTTCAGATCGGCGCGCTCATCGTCGATGTGCTTACGGTACAGGTCGTTGGCCTGGCTGATGGTCAGGCCGCGCTCCAGCCACTCGGGGCTGATGCCGCCGTGCATAAACAACATGTCGTTGACTATGGCGACGGTGTTTTTGCTGCGAAGCCATTTGCCGATTTCGGTGTCCTGGCCGTAAAGCGCATCGTAGCTGCGGCCAATCAGCTCGCTGCTGAGCTGATAGCGTGCGTTCACATAGCGCAAGTCACCCTGCAGTACCATTTGCTCATGGTTGCCCATCAGCAGGTGCATCATGCCACCGGCATCGCGGGCCTGCTTATCCAGACCGTACATAAACCACAGTACTTCATTTATCTGATGACCACGGTCAAACATATCGCCGGTCATCACCAGATGGCCTTCACCCAGTGCCCAGCGATTGTGCTCGTCAATCACCTTATGGGCCCGAAGCAGGCTAATCAGCACGTCGAACTGGCCGTGCACATCACTCAGGGCGACCAGGGTGTTGACCTTGCCGTACTTGTCCGGGTCGATGGCATAGGGCGCATGAATAAGCGGCTGCGGTAAATCACCACAGTGGCTGGGGCGAGTCAGTTGGCCTGTGCCTGCGGTCTTTTTCAGCTCGCGCTGACAAATCCACAGTGCATCGGCACTGCCGCTGGCATTATCGATAACATAGGGGCCGTCGTTGAATGGGCCGTTATCGACAAGGGTCGGTGCCGTCTTGTTCTGGGGCTCAACCTTCACCTGAGCGGAGGCAGGTAAGGAGAGCAGGGGAGCGCCAAGCGCTAAAGGAAGCAGCAAAAGCTTGAATACCGACGCACGCACAGCAGACCTCTTATACATTCGGGAACTGGATTTTGGACTGATTATACCTATCGGAAATACCAAGGGCAGGGGATAGAGAAAGAAACGATGTAAAAACGATGCCATAGATAAAAGGCTATCGCATTGATTTTATTGCGCTAAATAAAAAGGAGGCCCAAAGGCCTCCTTGATGGTTCAAGCCATGCGATTTAAGCCAGGCTTATTTGGTCATGCGCTTGTACTTGAGGCGATGCGGCTCAACCACATCGGTGCCATAGGTGTTCTTCAGCCAGGTAGAGTACTCGGTGTAGTTACCTTCGTAGAAGTTCACCTGACCCTCATCGCGGTAGTCGAGGATGTGGGTACAGATACGGTCGAGGAACCAACGGTCGTGCGAAATCACCATGGCGCAGCCGGGGAATTCCAGCAGGGCTTCCTCGAGGGCACGCAAGGTTTCCACGTCCAGATCGTTGGTAGGTTCGTCGAGCAGCAGCACGTTGCCGCCTGCCTGCAGCAGTTTGGCCAGGTGCACACGGTTACGCTCACCACCGGAGAGGGTACCGATGATTTTTTGCTGATCCGCACCACGGAAGTTAAAGCGGCCCACATAGGCACGGCTTGGGATTTCCATGTTGTTGATGCGCATGATGTCCTGACCGCCGGAAATTTCTTCCCAGATGGTGGCCTTGTTGTTCATGGAATCACGGAACTGCTCAACCGAGGCGATTTTCACGGTTTCACCGATGTCAATTTCGCCGCTGTCTGGCTGCTCGGCGCTGCTCAGCATGCGGAACAGGGTCGATTTACCGGCACCGTTGGCACCGATAATGCCCACAATGGCGCCCTTGGGTACGCTGAAAGACAGGTTGTCGATAAGGATGCGATCGCCGTAGCTCTTGGTGAGGTTACGCACCTCAATTACCTTGTCGCCGAGACGTGGTCCGGGCGGAATAAACAGCTCGTTGGTCTCGTTGCGGCGCTGGTAATCGGAGCTGTTCAGCTCTTCAAAGCGGTTCATACGGGCCTTGCCCTTGGACTGACGGCCCTTGGCACCCTGACGCACCCACTCAAGTTCCTTGGAGATGGTCTTTTGACGGGCGCTCTCGGTGGCGGCTTCCTGCTTCAGACGGGCGTCTTTCTGCTCCAGCCAGCTGGAGTAGTTGCCCTGCCAGGGGATACCTTCGCCGCGGTCGAGTTCCAGAATCCAGCCGGCGGCATTGTCGAGGAAGTAACGGTCGTGGGTAATGGCCACGACTGTGCCTGAGTATTCCTGCAGGAAGTGCTCAAGCCAGGCCACAGACTCGGCGTCCAGGTGGTTGGTGGGTTCGTCAAGCAGCAGCATTTCGGGTTTTTCGAGCAGCAGGCGGCAGATGGCTACACGGCGGCGCTCACCACCCGACAGCACTTCAATCTTGGCATCCCACTCCGGCAGACGCAGGGCGTTGGCGGCGCGCTCGAGGATGTTATCCAGGTTATGGGCATCCTGAGCCTGAATGATGGCTTCCAGCTCGCCCTGCTCCTTGGCCAGGGCGTCGAAGTCGGCGTCCGGCTCGGCATAGGCAGCGTACACTTCATCGAGACGGGTCAGGGCGCGCTTGGCTTCGCCAACGGCTTCTTCGATGGCTTCACGCACTGTCTGGTTCGGGTCAAGCTGTGGCTCCTGGGGCAGGTAACCAATCTTGAGACCGGGCATGGGGCGGGCTTCACCTTCGATTTCGGTGTCGATACCGGCCATGATGCGCAGCAGGGTGGATTTACCCGAGCCGTTCAGACCCAGAACACCAATCTTGGCGCCGGGGAAGAAGCTTAGGGAGATGTCTTTAAGGATTTGCTTCTTGGGCGGCACTATCTTGCCAACCCGCAGCATGCTGTAAACAAACTGAGCCATGTCGTCTCTCTGCGATTTACAAATAGAATTAAGCGCTGAAAATTGGCCGAAGTTTACCAAGTTGGGGCGTTATTCTCCAGATGGCGATGTGAAATCCCATCCCGCTGCGGGTTGTTTTGATGATGAAACACAGTCATCCGTACCGAGACGGATTTTCATCATATTGCGGCTGGGATTGTGATCGATTGCAGAGTAGAATACCGCGCAACCCTACCTATAAGATTTGCCAGCTGGAGTGACCAATGCTGAAGAAGACCATGAATATTGCCGACTATGATCCCGAGCTGTTCAAGGCGATTGAAGACGAAACCCGTCGTCAGGAAGAGCATATCGAGCTTATCGCCTCTGAGAACTACACCTCTCCCCGCGTGATGCAGGCTCAGGGCTCACAGCTGACCAACAAGTACGCCGAAGGTTATCCTGGCAAGCGTTACTATGGTGGTTGCGAGTATGTCGACATCGTGGAAAGCCTGGCCATCGAGCGCGCCAAAGAATTGTTCGGTGCCACTTTCGCCAACGTACAGCCACACTCCGGCTCTCAGGCCAACAGCGCCGTGTACATGACCCTGCTGCAGCCAGGCGACACTGTACTGGGCATGAACCTGGCCCACGGTGGTCACCTGACCCACGGCTCACCGGTTAACTTCTCTGGCAAGCTGTACAACATCATCCCTTACGGTATTGATGAGTCCGGCAAGATTGACTACGACGAAATGGAACGTCTGGCCGTTGAGCACAAGCCAAAGATGATGATTGGCGGCTTCTCTGCCTACTCTGGCATCGTTGACTGGGCCCGCATGCGCGAAATCGCCGACAAGATTGGCGCTTACCTGTTTGTAGACATGGCCCACGTGGCCGGTCTGATTGCCGCTGGCGTGTATCCAAACCCGGTTCCACACGCTCACGTAGTGACCTCTACCACCCACAAGACCCTGGCCGGTCCTCGTGGCGGTATCATCCTGTCTGCTGCCAACGACGAAGACCTGTACAAGAAGCTGAACTCAGCGGTATTCCCAGGTGGTCAGGGCGGCCCGCTGATGCACGTTATCGCCGGTAAAGCGGTAGCCTTCAAAGAAGCGCTGGAGCCAGAATTCAAAGTGTACCAGCAGCAGGTTGTGGTTAACGCCAAGGCCATGGTGGAAGTGTTCCTCGAGCGCGGTTACAAAATCGTATCCGGCGGCACCGACAACCACCTGATGCTGGTTGACCTGATTGGTCGCGAGCTGACCGGTAAAGAAGCCGATGCTGCTCTGGGCCGTGCCAACATCACTGTGAACAAAAACTCAGTGCCAAACGACCCACGTTCTCCATTCGTGACTTCAGGTATCCGTATCGGTACCCCAGCCATCACCCGCCGCGGTTTCAAAGAAGCCGAAGCCCGTGAGCTGACTCACTGGATCTGTGACGTGCTGGACAACGCCAACGATGACGCCGTTATCGAACGCGTTAAAGGTCAGGTGCTGGAACTGTGCGCTCGTTTCCCTGTTTACGGTTAACCTTTTAACCTGAATAGGATAAACTCAATGGCCGCTGCGATAGCGGCCATTTTTATTTGTATTGCTGTTCAATTTGCCCTTCAATCAGCGCGCCAGGAGGCCCCATGCACTGTCCATTTTGCAACGCAACCGACACCAAGGTGATCGACTCCCGTCTGGTGGGAGAAGGGCATCAGGTAAGGCGTCGGCGGGAGTGCACCGAATGCCACGAGCGTTTTACCACCTTTGAAGGCGCCGAATTGGTGATGCCAAGGGTCATCAAACGTGATGGCACCCGTCAGCCATTCGATGATGAAAAGCTGCGCAGCGGCATGCTCAAAGCTGTGGAAAAACGCCCTGTGTCCATCGATCAGATTGATCAGGCGATGAACAAGATTAAGTCGACCCTGCGCGCCACCGGCGAGCGGGAAATCCCCTCAGAGATGATTGGCAACCTGATGATGGACAGCCTGATTGAACTGGATAAAGTGGCCTATATCCGCTTTGCCTCTGTTTACCGCGCCTTTGAAGACGTATCTGAGTTTGGTGAAGCCATCGCCAGACTGCAGAAATAAACACATCAGCAATCATCAGGGTTTCAGAAAAAGCAGCAGCGCGGCGACCATCCATGAGCACATCCGTCACAAGCCAGTTTTCCGCACATGACCATGCCATGATGGCCCGCGCCATCATGTTGGCCAAACGTGGCCAGTACACCACTCGCCCCAATCCCAATGTCGGTTGCGTGATAGTGAATGACGCCGGTGAGATTGTCGGTGAAGGCTGGCATATCCGCGCTGGTGGCCCCCACGCCGAAGTGCATGCACTGAGACAAGCCGGTGACCGCGCCCGCGGCGCCACAGCCTATGTCACCCTCGAGCCCTGCAGCCATTATGGCCGCACGCCGCCCTGCGCCAAGGCGCTGATTGATAATGGTTTAAGGCGTGTTGTTGTCGCCATGACCGACCCGAACCCGCAGGTGGCGGGCAGGGGGCTTAAGCTGCTTCAGGACGCCGGTATCGAGGTGGCCCACGGCTTGATGGAAGCCGAGGCGCGGGCACTGAACCCGGGCTTTTTGTCGCGAATGGAGCGTGGCCGCCCGTTCGTTAGCGTAAAAGTGGGTGCAAGCCTCGATGGTAAAACCGCGCTCTCAAGCGGTGAGTCCAAATGGATCACAGGGCCAGAGGCGCGCCGCGACGTGCAAAGGCTGCGCGCCATGTCCTGTGCTCTGATCACCGGCATAGATACTGTGCTGCTGGATGACCCCAGCCTCAATGTTCGCCATGGCGAGCTTGGTAGCCTCGGCGCTTCCTTATCGGCAGCCGAGCTTATCCAGCCCATTCGCGTTGTGCTCGACAGCCAGCGGCGCATGAGCGCCGATGCCAAACTCTTTGGTATTGCTGGCCCGATTTTGCTGGTATCGGCCGAGCCCTACGATGCCCAATTTTTGCATTCACTGCCGGACTTTGTCACCTGTTTGACCTTGCCGGGCGGTGATGGCCGTATCGACCTTGCCGCACTCTTGAATCACCTGGGTGAAAACTGCAACCGGGTGCTGGTGGAAGCCGGCGGCACCCTCGCCGGCGCCTTTATCGCCGCCGGGCTTTGTGATGAGCTGGTGCTGTATCAGGCCCCCAAACTCCTTGGCAGCCATGGCCGCGATATGCTGCAGCTGCCCGATTATCAGACCATGGCTGAGTTGCCGGGTCTTAAGCTTATTGATGAGCGCAAACTGGGCCAGGATTGGCGCTTTACCTTCACTGTGGCCTGAGTGTCAGCAGCTGCTGCATCGAGCCTAAAGAGGATTTATGTTTACCGGGATCATTGAAGCCGTAGGCCATTTAAGACGAATCGATCGCAAGGGCGATGATATTCGCCTGACGGTAGCAAGTGGCAAGCTGGATTTATCCGATGTGCGTCTTGGCGATAGTATTGCCACCAACGGCGTGTGTCTGACCGTAGTGGAATGCCTTGCCGATGGTTATGTGGCTGATGTGTCAGCCGAAACCGTTAAGCTGACCGGCTTTGGCGAGTATCGCCCCGGCCAGGCGGTGAACCTGGAAAAGGCGGTTACCCCGACCACCCGCCTTGGCGGACATCTGGTCAGCGGTCACGTCGATGGCCGCGCGGTCGTGGTCAGCCGCAGCCAGCTTGGTAAAGCCATCGAGTTTTGGCTCGAAGCCCCCGCCGAGCTTGCTCGCTACATAGCCCATAAGGGTTCGATTACCATAGATGGGGTGAGCCTCACCGTAAACGAGGTAGACGGCAGCCGTTTTCGTCTCACCATAGTGCCCCACACCGCCGGTGAAACCACCCTCATTGATTTGGCGGTGGGCGATAAGGTGAATCTCGAAGTGGATCAGATTGCCCGCTACCTCGAGCGCTTGATGCTACGCGGCGAAGAAACCGCGTCCGGTGGTGTAACCCTGGACTTGCTTGCCCGCAGCGGTTTTATGCGCTGAGGGCTGATGCGCCGGTCAGTCAAAGCACCGCTTTGTGCGCCTGGCCCTGTTTTTTGGCCCGCAGGCCGCTAAAATTCACAACACTCTTAAAAGAAAATAAAGGTCTTACAATGGCGCTACACAGTATCGAAGAAATCATCGAAGACATTCGTCAGGGCAAAATGGTGATCCTGATGGACGATGAAGACAGGGAAAACGAAGGCGACCTGATTATGGCCGCCGAACTGGTGACCCCGGAAGCTATCAACTTTATGGCCACCTATGGCCGTGGCCTGATTTGTCAGACCATGACCCGTGCCCGTTGCCAGCAGCTGAATCTGCCGCTGATGGTGAGCAACAACAACGCCCAGTTTACCACCAACTTTACCGTATCCATCGAGGCCGCCAAGGGCGTGACCACAGGGATCAGCGCCCATGACCGCGCCGTAACCATCCAGGCCGCCGTGGCCAAAGATGCCAAGGCCGCTGATTTGGTGCAGCCTGGCCACATCTTCCCCTTGATGGCCCAGGAAGGCGGCGTGCTGACCCGCGCAGGCCACACCGAAGCGGGCTGCGACTTGGCACGCTTGGCCGGTCTTGAGCCCTCCGGCGTAATTGTTGAAATCCTCAATGAAGACGGCACCATGGCCCGTCGTCCGGATCTGGAAAAGTTCTCCGAAAAACACGGTATCAAGATTGGCACCATTGCCGACCTGATTGAGTACCGCAACAACACAGAAACCACAGTCGTACGTGAAGCAAGCTGCAAACTGCCGACCCGTTTTGGTGAGTTTGTGATGCATACCTTCCGCGACACCATCGACAATCAGCTGCACTATGCGCTGGTTAAAGGTGAGGTGGATGATAATGTGCTGGTGCGGGTGCACCTGACCAACACCTTCAACGATATCCTGCATTCAGAGCGGGATCAGGAACGCTCCTGGCCGCTCGAGAAAGCCATGGCCCGTATCGGTAGCGAAGGTGGCGTGCTGGTTATCCTCGGTAACCGCGAGCACGACAGTGACATCCTGGCCAAGGTGAAAGCCTTTGAAGCCGAAGACAAAGGTGAAGCAGCCGCCCCGGCCAAGTGGGTTGGTACTTCCCGTCGTGTGGGTGTGGGCTCGCAGATTTTGTCGTCCCTCGGGGTGCACAAGATGCGTCTTTTAAGCTCTCCCAAGAAGTACCATTCACTGTCGGGCTTTGGCCTTGAAGTGACTGAGTACGTCGCCGGCGAGTGAGATAAAAAACACGAATTCATTTAAATAGCATAGGGATTGGGGCAAAAGCCTGTGGTATGATATGCGCCACTTTTGCCCCGGCTCTGTCCGGGCACACTGCACCAAGCCGGGTGCCATAGCTTAACCAGGTGAGAGAATGCACATTTTAGAAGGTCAAATCGAAGCCAAATCTGCCAAAGTGGCCATTGTGGTATCACGCTTCAACAGTTTCGTGGTCGAGAGCCTGCTGTCAGGCGCCATCGATACCCTCAAGCGTTTCGGTCAGGTGAGCGAAGACAACATCACTGTTGTACGCGTTCCAGGTGCCTTCGAGCTGCCTTTGGCCGCTAAAAAAGTTGCCGCTTCCGGCAAGTTTGACGGCATCATTGCGCTGGGCGCCGTGATCCGTGGCGGTACCCCTCACTTTGATTTTGTTGCCGGCGAGTGCAACAAGGGGCTGGCCCAGGTTTCCCTGGAGTTCAACACCCCAGTATCTTTCGGTGTATTGACCACTGATACCATCGAGCAAGCCATCGAGCGCTCAGGTACCAAGGCAGGCAACAAGGGCGGCGAAGCGGCTCTGGGTCTGTTGGAAATGGTCAATGTGCTGAGCGCCATTGATAAAGAGCTGTAACAGTAGGAAAAAACATGAAGCCTTCAGAGCGCCGTAAGGCCCGTCGCCTGGCGGTCCAAGCCATCTATTCCTGGCAACTGAGCGGCAATAACGTTGCCGATGTCGAGCACGAGTTCCTTACCGAACAAGAGCTGGACGGTGTCGATGTTGCTTACTTCCGGGAGTTGTTTGCTGGCGCTGCGACCAAAACTGGTCAACTCGACGAGCTGTTAACCCCTTTGCTTGACCGTCCTTTAGAGGAAGTTTCTCCGGTGGAGAAAGCCATCCTCAGATTGGCAGCCTACGAGCTGACCTTCCGTAAGGATGTGCCATACAAGGTGGTGATTAACGAAGCCATCGAGCTGGCCAAATCCTTCGGAGCCGAAGACGGACACAAGTTCGTTAACGGTATCCTGGATAAGCTGGTTGCGCGCAACTAAATGAAAGACGGTGCCCCCAGGGTGCCGTTTTTCATTTTCGGGTGTTCATTTTTTCTATGGGCCGGAAGTCTGACTCAGACGCCGGAAATACAGTGAAAGAATTCCAACTCATCGATCAGTACTTTTGCGGCCGTGGCCCGGTCAGACGGGACGTTAAGCATGGCATTGGTGATGACTGCGCCTTGGTGCAGCCCGCCGAACACAAGCATATTGCCGTTTCCTGCGACACCCTGGTTGAAGGGGTGCACTTCTTTGCCGACATGCCTGCCTGGGCGCTGGGGTATAAAGCGCTGGCGGTTAATCTTTCCGATCTGGCAGCCATGGGCGCCGAACCTGCCTGGTTCACCCTGGGGCTGAGCTTGCCCTCTGTGGACGAAGCCTGGCTTGCAGCCTTCAGTGAAGGCCTGTTCGAAGCCGCCGAATACTATGGCATTGCACTGATTGGCGGTGACACCACCCAAAGTCCGGTTAAGGTGATTGCCATTACCGTCAATGGCCAGGTGCCCGAAGGTAAGGCACTGACCCGCTATGGTGCCCGCAGCGGCGACTGGATTTATGTAACCGGTACCCTGGGCGACTCTGCCCTCGGGCTCGATTTGTTGCGGAACCGACAGCAAAGCCGCCCTGAGCACAAAGAATATCTGATGGAGCGTCATTACCGGCCAACCCCAAGGGTGCTGGCGGGGCAATCGCTGCGCGGTTTGGCGTCCAGTGCCATCGACCTGTCCGATGGCTTGGTGTCGGATATCGCCCACATTCTCAAGGCATCCAATGTAGGTGCTAATATCGAGGTCGATAAGTTGCCGTTGTCGCAGGCGATGAAAGACTCGGTACCACTGGAGCAGGCGCTGGGTTACGCGCTCACCGGTGGTGAAGATTACGAACTTCTCTTTACTGTGCCTGAGGCGCAGCGCGGCGCGCTGGAAATTGCACTGGCCCATGCCGGTGTGAAGTTTGTGCGTATTGGGCAGATTGGCGCCAGTGGCGGCCTTAAACTGACCTTGAATGGCGAACCCTTCACGCCAGTAAACAAAGGTTTTGAGCATTTTTGATGGCGTTTTTCAGTGATGATGAGGCGTTAAAGCGCCTGTCTTTAACCAATCCGTGGCATTTTCTTGCGTTGGGCTTTGGCAGTGGTTTGGCCAAAAAAGCCCCCGGCACCTTTGGCACTCTGGCGGCTATACCGCTTTACCTGCTGCTAAGTCCGCTGCCGCTGGTGTGGTATTTGCTGGCCACTGTGATTGCCGTGGTTGCCGGGGTGTATATTTGTGACCGCGCCTCCAAAGACATGGGGGTGCACGACCACGGCGCTATCGTCTGGGACGAAGTGGCAGGGCTGCTTATCACCATGATTGCTGCGCCTGCCGGTATTGTCTGGCTGCTGGTGGGTTTTGTGCTGTTTCGCATTTTCGATATCCTTAAGCCCTGGCCTATTCGGGTGCTGGATGCCAGGGTACATGGCGGGCTTGGGATCATGGCTGATGATGTACTGGCCGGGCTGTTTGCCCTGGCGTGCCTCCATGGGCTGGCATACTTTTTCGCCTGAGCCTGTCAGCTGGCACAGCTAACTTCAGTACAAAATAAAGGGCGCTTAGGCGCCCTTTGTCGTAGTGAGCTGAGTAACCCGCCGATGCTATGAATGGCTTACAGGATACTTGCCTGGGGCATCTGAGCCGCCCTGTAAAACGTCACTAACCTCTTGAATTTCACACCTCACTCGCGACTGCGACCTCAGATTTGCCACAGAGTGAATGCCAGGCGGCAACGGCGTCTGGCGCACCATTCTTAAACCCTATGTAGGTGTTCAACTTCACGGCGATGGGGCTTAGGCTTTCGTTGCAGGTGGCGGTCGGGATTTCTATCAGATGCAGTCCGCCAAGGCAGCAGGTGTGCAGCAAATCGACCAGTCGGCCGCTGCTGTCGCACTGGTGATAATGTCCGCCATAGGCTGCTATCAAACTCGCTGGACTGAAGTTTTCATCGTTGCAGTGATAGATGGGGGCATCGCCTGCTTTACCCAAATGAAACAGGTTATTGCGCATGTAGAGAATGATGAGGTTTGCGCGCTGTTTTTGAAGGTTTATCAGCTCATTACACTGAAAGTTAAAGCCGCCGTCACCGGTGATGAGCAGAATAGGTTGACGACTGTTTTTAACGGCAAGTTCATCGGCAATGGCCCGTGCGTAGGGCAGGCTGGTGCCCATGGCGGCGTACCAGGGATTGGCAAGAAAGCTTCTGCCCAGATCTGAGCTTCTGGCTTCAAGGGCAAAGGCGGCAAAAAGGGCATTGCCCACTTCAGGCACCAAAATCAGGTCCTGGCCGGCGCTGCGCTGAAAATAGTTGATGGTGTCTGCGAGGTTGGCGTAACTGAGCCTTGCTTCTCCAGGGCTGCTTTCTTCAGTAAGCTCGGCTGGTGGCAACAATCCTGCCAGCCCAAGATTTCGCACTGGAAGTTTCGCTCGTTCCAGCTCATCGATTACCGCCAATAAATCCAGTTCACTGCGAGCCGTGCCTTTAAGCACAGTTTTATTGGGGTGCATGTCTATGGCGTGGGTGCCACTGGCAAAGGCATTGTTGGTATCTGAGTCATAAATCGCGGTGCCAAGCTCCAATACATAGTCTGCGTGGCGGTCTATGTATTCCTGCCCGCGGCAGGCGCTGAATACGCCATTGTAGGCGCCAAGGCACAGGGGATGGGATTCATCTACCATGCCCTTAGCGAACCAACTGGTGGCGTAAGGCAGCCCCAATCGCTGGCAAAAGGCCACCACCCGGGTCAGTAGTGCAGGGTTCATTCTGAGCCGCTCACCCAGGTAAAGCAAAGGCGCACGGGCTCGAATTAGCCGCTCGGTGATGTCGCTTGCAATAAGCTCAGAGCCTTCCAGACCAAGACGGGTATATGCGCTGAGCGCTTGCAGGGAGGAGGGAAGCCTGAGTGTTTGGGTAGGCATATTCACCAGATCCCGTGGCACTTCAATATATACCGGCTGACGGGTTTGCACGGCATCACTTACCAGCTCAAAAAAGCGTGCTGCGGCCACATTGGGTTGCCCCTGATGACGCTGTCCCTGAAGCCGCTCGGCTCTGATCCCAAGCGCCTTAAATGCATTGAGCGCGGCATTAACATCGGTATGCCAGCCACAGGCGGGATGCACCATATGATGCAGTGCCTGACCGTGGATTTCGCCTTCTCCTGGTGCACCGGACAGAAAAATCACCGGCAGGCCTTCGGTGCGGGCAAGGGCTGCTGCCGACACACAAGGCAGGCTGCCGACGGTGTAGGTGGTCAGGCAGGCGCCAAGGCCGGTTAACTCGGCCTGGGCACAGGCGCTAAAACCCGCGTGCATTTCATTGCTCGAAGGCTGCACGCTGATGCTTGGGTCCAGCGCATTGATAAGGTTGGCAACAAAGTCGCCGCCGACACCGTAGATGCGTTCGAGTCCGAAAAATGTCAGCACTTCACACAGGCTTTGCCCCAGGGTGGGTAACTGCGCACGGTAGGCGTTACCGAGATTTTGACTGATGGCGTCCATCGCTTGTCCCGTTGAAAACACAATGGCATCAGCTTAGAGGGCACATTCCTGGCGGGTGTTGATGTAGATCAGTTCTGACAACAAGCCCCGGATGAACGACTGTCACCGGGGCTTGACAATAGAAAGGGCTTTTTAGCTAACCATCTGACTTTTATGGTGTAATAAGTGGCATTTTGCGGTTACGCCCCTTGCAGCAACTCGCGGGCATTGGCCAGCGTGTTACTGGTGATGGTGTCGCCACCCAGCAACCTTGCCAATTCCTGCACCCGCTGCTCTTTGTCCAGCGGTTGCATGGAGGTCTCGGTTTGCCCGCCCTTGCTGGTTTTGTTGACGAACATATGTTGATGGCCGTTACCTGCAACCTGCGGCAGGTGCGTGACACAAAACACCTGAGTTGCTTCGCCCAGTGAACGCAGCATGCGACCCACAACGGCGGCGGTGGGGCCGGAGATCCCTACATCCACTTCGTCGAAAATCAGTGTCGGTGTGGACACCTTCTTGGCGGTGATCACCTGAATACCCAATCCAATGCGGCTGAGCTCACCACCGGAGGCGACCTTGGCCAGCGGCGATAACGGCTGGCCGGGGTTGGTGGTTACCAGAAACTCGACACTGTCACTGCCGCTGGGGCTTAGCATCTTGTCGTTGAAACTGACTTCAATGGTGAACTTGCCCTTGGGCATATTCAGCTCCTGAATAGAAGCTGTCACCAGCTTGTCGAGCTCTTTGGCGTAACGGCTGCGGCTCTGGCTCAGTTTTTGGGCGTGATTGAGATAAGCCTCGCGGCTGGTGATCACCTGCTGTTTCAGCTCATCGAGCTGGGCTTCATCTGAATCTAACCCGGCAAGTTCCTGCGCCAGCTCCTGATGATGCGCCGCCAGCTTGTCGGCTGCCACATGGTGCTTACGCGCCAGGGTCATGGCCTTGGACAAACGTTCTTCCAGCGCGGCAAAGTGCTCTGGGTCCAGCTCAAGGTTGGACAGGTAGCGGCCAAGCTCGCTGCTGCTTTCCTGTACCTGAATAAAGGCATCATTAAGCATATTGCCGATGGGCGCCAGGCTTGGGTCGAGGGACTCCAGGGTGGCTGCCAGTGACAATGCCCGGTTCAGCAGTGACTCTATATTGCCTTCATCGGATTCACTCAGAAGCGATAAGGTGTGCTGGCAGTCCTCAATCAGCGCTGTGCCATTGGCCAGGCGTTTGTGCTCGGCCTCGATTTGTTCGAACTCACCTTCGGCGAGGGCAAACTCATCCAGCTCTTCAACCTGATATTGCAGCAACTGCTTACGGGCGATGCGCTCTTGCTGGCTTTGCTCGAGTTGTCTGAGTTCGGATTCAACCTGACGGCAGCGCTGATAGGCACTGGCGACCGATTCCTGCAACATGCGGTGGTTGGCATAGCTGTCGAGCAGTTGTAATTGGTGCTCATTTTTCAGCAGCGCGTGGTGGGCATGCTGACCATGAATACCCACTAAATACTGACCGAGGGCCTTTAACTGTGATAAGGGCACCGGATTACCGTTGATGTAAGCGCGGGAGCGGCCATCGGCGGTAATGGTGCGTCTGAGGATGCATTCATCTTCCAGCTCAAGATCGTTATCTTCCAGCCAGCGGCGGGCTAAAGGCACATCGTCCAGTGAGAAGCGGGCACTGACTTCGGTTTTTGAAGCGCCCGGGCGCACGGCGGCGGCATCGGCCCTGTTACCCAAACACAGACCAAGGGCATCGATGGCGATGGACTTACCGGCACCGGTCTCGCCGGTAATGCTGGTCATGCCGGGGCGGAAATCCAGTTCCAGAAATCTGACGATGGCAAAATTATTGATGCTGAGCTGACAAAGCATGATGGCAATCCTGTGTGATACGTCACCAAACCACTGTATTGATAAACAGTATATACTGATTTTTTGTACAGTAAATCTTTGCAAACATCCCGATGAAAATATTTTTTATCGTTTTGATTAAACGATGAATTTAAGTCCGCTTGCCAACATCGGCAGGCTGAGCAGGGTTAACACTGTACCTGTTACTATGCCGCGGGCGGTTTGTTTATCCAAGGTTTGGTCGCGGTAGGCCAGCAAATACACACTGGCGGCCGTTGGCATGGCGGCCAGCAGCACGCCCATGATCAGAAGCTCTGACGACACCCCCAGCATGGCCAGCAGACCAAGCGCCAGCAGCGGCTGGATAGCCAGTTTTGCCAGGTTGATGGGCCAGAAGGGTAAATCTTTTGCTGCCAGTGGTGGCTCTTTGAGTGAGCGGGCCAGGGCTATGCCGATTGCAAACAGGGCGCAGGGGCTGGAGCTTTGGCCGACAATCCTCACCAGGGTTTCGACTGAAGCTGGCAATATGAGCTCAAGATACGAGGCCAAAACCCCTAATGCGCTGCCAAGTACAATGGGATTTTTGCCCACTACTTTGGCCATCAGCCACAGGCGCTGAATGGGCGGCAGTGACTCGTGCACCAGCCTTAGCTGCACCACGGTGACGGCAAACATCAGCACCGATAACAGGCTCGCCACTGCAGCGGCCATCATGGCGGTGTTATTACCTGGGTAGAGCGCCATTAATACCGGAATGCCAATAAAGGCGGTGTTGCCGAAGGTGGCTGCCAGCGCACGGATAGCGGCGGGACGCGCTTTTCCTTCGGCGCGGCAATAGATTCGATACACGCTGAAGTAGGTCAGCGCCATCGCGCCGAGATAACCAAGCACAAAGCCTGGGTTCATGATGTCATCGAAGGGCGTGGCGGCCAGGCTTATGAATAAAATGGCCGGAAATGCCACAAAGTACACGTATTGATTCAGCACCCCTTCCACCGGCCTTGGCAGGATGCGATTGCACAGGGCGCCGGCTGCCATAATGGCAATCACGGCGAGGAGCGGCAAAAGCAGTTGCGACATACAGGCCTCTTGGGGTCACAAATTCGGTAGGGGGATCACGCGTAAGGGGCAAATTAGCATATGATAAAGCGGCCTGACCATTGGCAGTTGGTCGCAGTAACAAAGGAGTGCGGGTGATGAGAGAGCATCCCGGCAGCGAACTTGAGCTGATTTATCTGTTTGTGCAGTTGGTGGATGCCGGCAGCCTGTCGGCACTGGCGATGCGCCTCGACATGCCGGTGGCTACCGTGAGCCGCAAGTTATCCCGCCTCGAGCAAAGCCGCGGTCGTCAGCTGCTGATGCGTAGTACCCGCAAAATCCGCCTCACCGAAGAGGGCATGGCGTTGTACGAGCGTTATCGGGCACTGGTGAGCGCCGTGGATACCTTGTATGGCGGCGGTGAAGATTTGCTGGAAGGCACGTTGAGGATTGCCGCGCCCATTTCCATTGTCTCGATGATCTTTATGAAGACCATCAACGAGTTTCGTCGCACTTATCCGGGCATTCGACTGCACATTACCCAGAAAAACGAGGTAGTGGATCTTATCGATAAGGGGATCGACATTGCCATTGTTGGCGGCATTCAGCCGGACTCATCCTGGGTGGCTGTGCCGCTGGGCACCTTGGATTATCGGCTGGTTGCGTCACCTGCCTACATTGAGGCCCGGGGCAAGCCTCAGCATCCCAGTGCGCTGGCAAGCCATGACATCATTAAGGTGTGGCCACTGTATAACTGGTCACTGCGTCACCCCCAGGGGGAGGCGTTTTATTATGATGGCCCGGCGAGTCTCACCCTGACCGACTTACAGGGCGCTATCAGCGCCTGTGTGGACGATGGTGGCATTCTTTATGGGCCGGAACTCTTTTTCAAGCAGGAGCTGCAATCGGGCGCGCTGGTCCCAGTACTTGGTGATTGGGTTGGCGAGCGGCGGCGGATCTCGATTCTGTGTCATCAGCGCCAGCAGCAGCCCGCCAAGGTCAAAGCCTTTATCGACTTTATGAAATCCCGTGCCGATGGCCTGTTTTCGATGACTGATGCGGTGGATTAGAGCGCGCTTCAAGCCAAAGTCACAAGACCGACCTGCAGCTGGCGTTTGCGGGATATTGGGGGCATGAGGACGTTGCGAAAGCGGGCAGCCAAGGAAGCAAACAAGAAAGCAAGAAAGCGCCGCAGGCTGAGGACGTGAGTTAAGTGAGTTGGTGCGATTGGCAGCAACTGCGCCTGAGCCTGCAGTTTATCGCCTCAGGTCAATTGGCCTGTTATCGCTTTAGTCTGTGGCTGCCTGCGGCCTTGCGGGGCTTTTCGCCTGGTTTGCCCCTGGGCTTGAATCCGGCATCGCCGCTGGCGTATTCCTTTACTGGCGGCAATATCCCCAGCTCCTGAAAAAACGCCACCTGACGCCTGAGCTCAAACAGGGAGCCAATACGCACCTCGTCACCTATGGTGAGCTTCCAGCTGTTGGTCTTGCCGTCGCTGTTGGTGAGTACATATCCCTGATAGAGCAAGGTTTTCATCGATTAACCCTTTCAGGCCTGCGCGGTATCCTGCACGCTGATCCCGATGTTGGATACGCCGCTGCTGACAATTTCCTTTCTGAGCGCCTTGATAAAGTCGGCCGACATATCCGGGTTATCTTCAACCAGATCCAGCAGTGACGCCTGCAGTTCGCGCTCGGCTACCATGGCTTCGTGGGCGAATACAAAGTCGTCCAGCGCCTCATCGTCCAGCTCTACATCACTGATGGCTTCGATATAGTTGGCCACAGTTGCCGAAGACAATTTACTGATATTAGTGATGTCTTCTTCGATTTTGCTCTCGATGCCGCTGAGCAGACTCACCAGAGCCACCGCTGCATCCATGGCAGGGTAGGCGCCATAAACGTCAAATTGCTCAGGCTCAGGCGTCACTTCTTCCAGGCGGTCGAGGTGCAGCTCAAGGTTAAGCTTCAGCTTGCGGTCGTACAGAGACTGCCACAGCAGGTTCAGTACGGTATCCAGCACCTTGGGGTCGCCAAACTCGCATACCTCGGAGAACAGTTGGTAGTTGGGGTACATGCGCTGGCACAGGGCCACGGCAAACAGTTGCTTTTGAGGCAGGGACAAGGCCTTGAGGCGCTTGAAAAATCCGGGTTTAGAGCTCATTGGGAACTTCCGCTGACATCTGGGAAATAACTTGGGTTGCCGCCGATTCTACCTTAGTCAGCTCATCAAGTAACTCAAGGATTTCCGGTTCGACATCTGCCACCTCGGCGCCGCGCTTGAGCGCAGACTCGATTTGTTGGCAGAGTTTCTGGGTGGTGGGCACGCCGCAATAGCAGCTGGCGCCGTGGAGTTTGTGTACCGTGTAAAGCATGGCTTCGTTGTCGCTGCGGGCCATGGCAAGTTCGATATCGTTTACTGTGCCGGGCAGAGATTCCAACATCATCTTCAACATGTCGATGGCGAGGTCTTCTTTTTGGTTGGCCTGGCTTAAACACAGCTCCCAGTTGAGGGTGTTGCTGTCGAAGTGGGTGAACTTGGGACGGGTCAGCCAACGGGCAATCACCCCTTTAAGGGCAGCTTCGTCGATGGGTTTTGGCAGGTAGCCATCCATGCCGCTGGCCTGAATGCGTTCGCGCTCTTCGTTAATCGCATGGGCGGTCACGGCAATAATCGGGGTATTGCGATTCAACGAGTCCTGACGGATAAGCCTTGTTGCCGTAATGCCATCGGTGCCTGGCATTTGAATGTCCATAAAAATCAAATCAAAGGCGCGACTCTTGGCCAGGGCAACCGCCTGATCGCCACTGCTGACGGCCACCACGTTGGCAACCAGTTCTTTAAGCAGCGTATCAATCAGTTTCAGGTTGGCGAGGTTATCGTCCACCGCCAGCACGTTCAACGGATGGCGGGTGGTCGGCGTCTTGGTAATTTGCGGCTTGGGCGCCACATCGCGCTTCACCGGCGGGAAAATCAGGTTTTGCGCCAGCTTAAGCTCGCTCACTGGCAACTGCAGCACCAGGTCGACAAAGGGCTCCATTTCCTGGGTGTAGACCTCTGGGTCGAGGCAGTCGTTCAGCAACAGTAAAGAGCCGGTGTGATCTTTTACCTTGGCCAGATGACGCTGCAGATCTTCGCAGGTTTCGCAGCTTTGGCCCGACAGCAAGATGGCATCATAGTGTCTGTCGCCAAGGTGCTGCTCAAGTTCATCTTCGCTGCTCGCCAGGGTCACCATCATGTGCCAGTCCTTGAGCTTGCGGGAGATGGATTCACGGGTGAGTTTACGTGGCTCGAACAACAGCACCGAATGGCCAATGAGTTTTTCCAGCGGCAGAGTGTCGTGCGCCGGGAAGGGGCTCAGTTGCAGCGGCACGGTAAACCAGAAACTTGACCCTTTGCCCACCTCGGAATGAAACCCGATGCGGCCGCCCATCATCTGCACCACCAAACGCTTGGTGATCACAAGGCCTAACCCGGTGCCGCCATAACGGCGCGAAATCGATGAGTCGGCCTGACCGAAAGCCTGGAACAGCAGTTCCTGCTGTTCGGGGTCAATGCCTATGCCTGTGTCGGTGACTTCACAGCGCAGGGTAATGTTGTTCTCTTCCTGGGACAACAGGCCGATTTTCAGGTGCACGCTGCCCTGTTCGGTAAACTTGATGGCGTTGCCCACCAGGTTGGTGGTGATTTGCGACAGCCGCATCACATCGCCACTTAAGTTTTCGGGTACCTGAGAGTCCACATCCACCACAAACTCAAGCCCCTTGGCATGGGCACTGCCCGCCAGCAGGTTGATGGTGTCTTCCAGCGATGAGCGCAGCCCAAAAGGCATGCTCTCCAGCACCATCTTGTTGGCTTCAAGCTTGGAGAAGTCGAGGATATCGTTGATGATTTGCAGCAAACTGGTGGCGCTGCGCTCGATGGTCTTGATGTATTCCATCTGGCTTGAGTGCAGCGGTGTCTTCAGCAATTGTCTGGCAAAACCAATCACCCCGTTGAGCGGGGTTCTGAGTTCGTGGGACATGTTTGCCAAAAACTCAGACTTAATGCGGCTGGCCTCCTGGGCGTCCTTCTTGGCTCTGTCCAGAGCGATGTTCTGGATTTCAATCTGCTCCAGGGTTTCACGTAAATCCGAGGTGGCCTGGTCGATGTTTTGCTGCATCTCGTCGTGGTATTCCGACAGCGACGAAGCCATGGCGTTAATACCGCGGTTGAGCAAATCCAGCTCGCCGATAAGGTTGCCTTCGAGCCTGGCGTCGAGCTTTCCTTCGCGAATTTTGCCCACCAGTTTCACCATGTCGGTGATAGGTTGGGTGACGTTTTTCACCAGACGGAAGGTAAACAGCAGGTTCAGCTGCACCCCAATCAGCACGATAATAAAGGCGGCAACCGCTGCCCTGTGCTGCTCCAGCAGCGCCTTCTCTTTATTGAGCATCAAAGAGACATAACCCAGCAGGGTGGCGTTGGAGTTGTCGGGCATCACCACAGCATCGTTGAAACGGCCGCTGCCATCGTCGCTGCGATCGACGCCGCTGGGGGCTTTGCTGTTAATGGCGAAAATAGGCGTGCGCACTATGAGGGTATCGCCCTCATGCTCAAATTGGGTTTCCTTAAGACTGTCCAGCGCCTCTTTGTAGCGCATTACTTCAAAGTCTTTGTGATAATGGGAGGTGACAAACAGTTGATTATTAATGTCGAAAATCGCAATGGACTTGACCAGGGTCGACTTATTCAGCTGCGCCCGGGCCAGCAGCACCTTGGTAATTTCGCGATTGTTGGTCGACAGACTTTGCTCTGCAGAAATGGCCAGCGGTTCGATGATGTTGCTGCCCATCTCTTTGAGCGTGTCTTCGAGATCATAGAAGCGGTTTATGGTAAAGTAGCTGCCCAAAAGAATACCAACGAGGATCGTGGGCGCGAGCGCCAACACCAATACCCAGGACCGCAGACTGTATTTTGTCATATTGTGCGCGGTATTCATGTGCTGGGTTATCCCTGTTTTCCTTTGAGTTTGAATGTTCTAAGACTGCCAGAAACCCGGCCGTCTTAACAGATTTTTCTTGTGTGAGACCACAATGGCACAGTTTTTCAAAGCAAAGCCCAGTAACGCGAAAAAGCTTTCCCAAAAGATAGCACTCAAGGTGCAAAGGCTCGATCATTTGGGGGCAGGAATTTCCGAATATCAGGGCAAGGTAGTCTTTATTCCGGGCGCGCTGGCGGGTGAAACCGTTGAAGTGCAGCTTACCGACCAGAAGAAAAACTATGCCCACGCCCGCCTGATTAAGGTGATTGAGCCGAGCGAGTCGCGTCAGGCTGCGGATTGCCCCTGGTATGGCCGCTGCGGTGGCTGTGATTTGCAGCATCTGTCGCTTGCATCCCAGCGTGAGTACAAATCTGCCGCCCTGGCTGACATTCTTGGCCGTGGTCTTGGCGAAGCCGTGACCATCACTGAAGCTCCCATAGTGGCCGAAGGCTGGCATTATCGTCGCCGGGCGCGTCTGGCTACTCTGCTCGGTAAAGACAATCAGCGCCTGTCGCTTGGCTTTCGTGAAGAGGCTAGCAAAGCCGTGGTCGGCATTGAACACTGCGCCGTGCTGGCTAAGCCTTTGTCCGATTTGATTGCCCCTTTCTCCGAGCTGCTTAACCGCTTGAAGGGCAAGCAGCGCCTTGGGCATCTGGAGCTGCTGGAAACCGAGCGTGGCATTTATGCGGTGCTTCGTATCACGGCGGCGCTGGCTCAGAGCGATAAAAAGCTGTTGCAGGCCTTTGCCGATGACAAGCAGATAGCGCTGCTGCTGCAGGGTAACGAAGGCGAGCTTGAATTCATGTCCACAGACAGCGCGCTGCCGGCGTATCAGCTGAGCGATGATATTGAGCTTGAGTTCGCTCCCGGTAACTTTATCCAGGTCAATGGCGAGGTGAATCAGGCCATGGTCACTCAGGCCATTGACTGGCTTGATATTCAGCCCGGTGAGCGGGTACTGGACCTCTTTTGCGGTGTGGGCAATTTCAGTTTGCCGCTGGCAAAGCGCGGCGCCGACGTGATTGGGGTGGAAGGCGTTGCCGAAATGGTGGAACGTGCCCGCAGCAATGCCGCTAAAAATGGCCTGGAAAATGTGGCGTTTTACTGCGCCGACTTGAGCGCCGATTTAGCCGCCGAGCCCTGGCTTGGCAAAATCGACAAGCTGCTGCTTGACCCTGCCCGCGCCGGCGCCTACGAAAGCTTAAAGTGGCTTAAAAAGATGAAGCCTGCCAGCGTGCTTTATGTCTCCTGTAATCCAGCCAGCCTGGGCCGGGATGCCGCGCTGCTGAAAGAGGCTGGTTATCGTTTGAGTCGTTTGGGGCTGGTGGATATGTTCCCCCAGACTCACCACAGTGAAGGCATGGCACTTTTCGAACTTGTAAAATAATCGGTAGATTTTGCGTGATGTAGCAAATTTAATGGCCAATTGGCCTGCTATGGTTTGACAAGTTCGCAGCAATCCTGAAGATAAAGGCTTTAGCTGTTTTAGCCGCTGTGAAAATAGCAGTGAAGAGGGATCCTTAAACCTATGGTGTCAGTCCGCGAAGCACACTTCACCGATGTCGATTTCAACCTCGAAGACTGGGTTGCCCGCTATGTGGAGGAACCACAGGACGCCGAGGTCCTGCTTGAGCTGCTGCGCAGCGTGCAAGCCATACCGGTCAAGGATGTGAAAGCCCATCAGGCGCTGATGTTCCGTGCCCGGGAGATGATTGAAATCCTGGCGCCGCTGAACATGGATCTCGAAACCCTGCAGGCGGCGGTGCTGTTTTCGGTGCAGGAAGCCGGGCTGCTGCCACAGGAAAAACTCATCGAAAAGTTCGGTGACAAGCTGGGGAATCTGGTTGCCAGCGTGGTAACCATGAACGCCATCGGCAGCCTCAAACTCGGTGAGCAGTCGCGCTCCGCCGAAGTGCAAATCGACAACATCCGCAAGATGCTGCTGGCCATGGTGGAAGATGTGCGCGCCGTGGTCATCAAGCTTGCCGAGCGGGTGTGTTTGCTGCGGGCGGTGAAAAACGCCGATGAAGAAACCCGGGTGCTGCTGGCCCGTGAAATCGCCGATATTTATGCGCCGCTGGCAAACCGTTTGGGCATAGGTCAGCTCAAGTGGGAGCTTGAGGACATTTCCTTCCGCTATCTGCATCCTGAAACCTATAAAGAAATTGCCAAACAGCTTGATGGTAAGCGCATCGATCGCGAAACCTACATAGAGCAGTTTGTAAACGACCTGCAGGCCAAGCTCGACGAAGAGCATATTCGCGCCAAGGTATACGGCCGCCCCAAACACATCTACTCCATCTGGCGCAAGATGAAGGGCAAGCACCTCAAGTTTGATGAGCTGTTTGATGTGCGCGCCGTGCGAATCGTTACCGACCGTTTGCAGGACTGCTACGGCGCCCTGGGTGTGGTGCACACTCTTTACCATCATATTCCGCGGGAGTTTGACGACTATGTCGCCAATCCCAAGCCCAACGGTTACCAGTCCATTCACACAGTGGTGGTGGGGCCTGAGGGTAAAACCGTTGAAATTCAAATTCGTACCGAAGATATGCATCAGGACGCCGAGCTTGGCGTGGCGGCCCACTGGAAATACAAAGAGGGCCATGCAGGCAAACAAAGCGGCTACGAAGAGAAAATTAACTGGCTGCGTAAAATTCTGCAGTGGCAGGAAGACGTGGTGGAAAGCGGCAACCTGGTGGAAGAAATTCGCAGCCAGGTGTTCGAGGACCGGGTGTATGTGTTTACCCCGTCAGGCGAGGTGGTGGACTTGCCCGCCGGCAGTACCGTGCTCGACTTTGCCTATTACATTCACTCTCAGGTGGGCCACAAGTGTATTGGCGCCAAGGTGGATGGCCGCATCGTGCCTTTCACTTATCAGGTGGAAACCGGTGAGCGGATTGAAATCATCACCTCCAAGCACCCCAATCCCAAGCGTGATTGGCTCAATCCCAACCTGGGTTACATCAAGACCTCCCGCGCCCGCAGCAAAATCCAGCATTGGTTCAAGCAGCAGGACAGGGACAAAAACCTGGCCGCTGGCCGCGAGATGCTGGAAGCCGAGCTCAGCCGTGTTGGACTGACCCTGAAAGATGTTGGCAGCGCCATTGAGCGCTTTAACATGACCAATATGGACGACCTGCTGGCGGCCATTGGTGGTGGCGATGTGCGTCTTAATCAGGTGGTGAATCACATCCAGAGTCGGATGCGGGTGCACGAGATTTCCGATGAAGAGGCGGTGGATGAGCTGGTTAAAAAAGGCCAGCACAAGCCGATTGCCAAGACCCGGGATCAGATTGAAGTGAATGGCGTGGGTAACCTTCTAAGCCATATCGCCCAGTGCTGCCGCCCTGTGCCCGGTGATGAAATCTTTGGCTTTATCACCAAGGGCCGAGGTATTTCGGTGCACCGCGCCGACTGCGAGCAGGTGAAAGAGCTGATGCGCGCTCATCCCGAGCGGGTGGTGGATGTGGTCTGGGGCGAGAATTACTCCGGCGGTTACAAAATCCGTCTGCGGGTGCTGGCCCATGACAGAACCGGTTTGCTGCGGGATTTAACCTCGGTGCTGGCGGCGGAGAAATCCAATGTGCTTGCCATGAGCAGCTCATCGGATATCAAAAACCAGACCGCGGCCATTGAGCTTGAGCTTGAGCTTTATAACGTTGATGGCCTCTCCAGGGTGCTGTCGAAGTTAGGTCAGGTCGATGGGGTGATAGAGGCTCGCCGCCTCTAATGCCTGTGATTTGACGCCTGTAAGTAGGTGAATATTAAACCTTTCAAACAAGGGCTGCGTCGCAGCCTTTGTTTTTAACGTGTTTTAAAACCATAGCTGCGCAGAATGCATATGTAGAAGGGAAAGCAAATGGGCTCAGAATTCAATGCCGACATCAATCCGCTGCTGGCCATTATGGCCAAATTGCGCGACCCGGAGCATGGCTGCCCCTGGGACAAGGCGCAGCGGTTCGAAACCATAGTGCCTTTTACTCTGGAAGAGGCCTACGAAGTGGCCGACACCATTGAGCGGATGGATCTTGATGAGTTGCCGGATGAGCTGGGGGACCTTTTGTTTCAGGTGGTGTTCTACTGCCAGCTTGGTAAAGAGCAGGGGCTGTTTGACTTCGATGAAGTCGTCCGGCGCATCTGTGCCAAGCTCACCTCCCGCCATCCCCATGTGTTTGGCGATATAGAAGTGAACTCCAGTAAAGAAGTGAAAGATAACTGGGAAGCTATTAAGGCCGCTGAACGCAAAGCTAAAGACAAGCACTCGGTGCTCGATGATGTGCCGGTAGGCCTGCCGGCCCTAAGCCGCGCCGCCAAAATCCAGAAACGGGTTGCCCGGGTGGGCTTTGACTGGGGCGAGTTGCCGCCGGTGGTGGCCAAGGTGGAAGAAGAAATTGCCGAAGTACTGGCCGAAGTGCAGGTGGATAATCCTGACCCGGAGCGGGTTGCCAGCGAGATGGGCGACCTCTTGTTTGCTGTGGTGAACATGGCGCGCCATCTGGGCGTCGAGCCCGAGCAGGCGCTGCGCCAGGCCAATCAAAAGTTTGAACGCCGTTTTCGCGGCGTGGAGGCGCTGGCATCCCAGGGAGGCAGACAATTGACTGATTATTCCCTCGCCGAGCTTGATGGCTTCTGGGATCAGGTAAAAGAGCAGGAAAAATCTCCCCGTTGAGGTTTGTCGAAAGCACAGGGCTTTGATATACTGTCGCCCCGTCCTGGTGCTTTCTTACAAGCACATATTTTCACACTCATATTTTCTCAGGTTCAGCATGACGACAAGGTATATCTTCGTGACTGGCGGCGTGGTTTCGTCGCTGGGCAAAGGCATTGCAGCAGCATCATTGGCAGCCATTCTTGAGGCACGGGGCCTCAACGTGACCATCATGAAGCTGGATCCTTACATCAACGTTGACCCAGGTACCATGAGCCCGACACAACACGGTGAAGTGTTTGTGACTGAGGACGGCGCAGAGACGGATCTGGACCTGGGTCACTATGAGCGTTTCATCCGTACCAAGATGAACCGCCGTAACAACTTCACCACCGGTCGTATTTACGAAGAGGTTCTGCGTAAAGAGCGCCGTGGTGACTATCTGGGCGCCACCATTCAGGTGATTCCACACATCACCAACGCCATCAAGGCCAAGGTGCTGGAAGGCGGCGAAGGCCATGACGTGGCCATCGTTGAGATTGGCGGTACCGTGGGTGATATCGAATCCCTGCCGTTCCTCGAGTCTATCCGTCAGCTGGGCGTTGAACTGGGCCGTGACCGTTCCATGTTCATGCACCTGACTCTGGTGCCATTCCTCGGTGCGGCCGGTGAAGTGAAAACCAAGCCAACTCAGCACTCGGTAAAAGAACTGCGTTCTATCGGTATTGCGCCGGATATTCTGGTTTGCCGCGGTGACCGCGCCATTCCTGCCAACGAGCGTGCCAAGATCTCCCTGTTCTGTAACGTGGAAGAGCGCGCCGTTATCTCTCTGAAAGACGTTGACTCCATCTACAAGATCCCGGCACTGCTGACCTCTCAGGGCCTGGATGACCTGGTTTGCAAGCGTTTCCACCTGGAATGCAAAGAAGCCGATCTGTCTGAGTGGGAGAACGTGATTTATCAGGAAGCCAACCCCAACGGTGAAATCACCATTGGTATGGTGGGTAAGTACATCGAGCTGCCTGACGCTTACAAGTCCGTGAACGAGGCGCTCAAGCACGCGGGTCTGAAGAATCGCGTGACTGTTAACATCAAGTACGTTGACTCTCAAAGTGTAGAAGCCAAAGGCGAAGAAGCCCTGGCTGGCCTGGATGGTATTCTGGTGCCTGGCGGCTTCGGCGAGCGTGGCGTGGAAGGTAAAATCCTGGCCGCCAAGTATGCCCGTGAAAACGACCTGCCTTACTTCGGTATTTGTCTGGGTATGCAGGTGGCGCTTATCGAGTTCGCCCGTAACGTGGCTGGCCTTGAAAACGCGCACTCAACCGAGTTCAACAAGCAAACTCCGCATCCGGTTGTGGGTCTGATCACAGAATGGATCGACGAAGAAGGTAATATTGAGCAGCGCGACGAAGCGTCCGATCTGGGCGGCACCATGCGCCTTGGTGCTCAGCTGTGTCACCTCAAGGCCGGTACCAAGGCTGCCGAGGCTTATGGCTCAGAAAGCTGTATCGAGCGTCATCGTCACCGTTTTGAAGTGAACAACAACTACGTGAAACAGCTTGAGAAAGCCGGCCTGGTATTCAGTGGCCTGTCTTCTGACCGCAAGCTGGTTGAAATGATTGAGCTGCCGAACCACCCTTGGTTTGTGGCTGGTCAGTTCCACCCAGAGTTTACTTCCACACCCCGTGACGGCCATCCGCTGTTCGAAGGTTTTGTGGCAGCAGCCAGAGCGCATCAAAAACGCAACCTGAGCTGATAAATACAAGCCGGCGCTGTGATGGCAGCGCCGGCTTTTTACTCTGGGGTTGGCGCAAAAATAAGCACGGGTAAATCCTGCCTGTGTGCGATGGACAAACAGAAAAAATCAGATACCCATATCAGGGTGCATTCAATTTGGTACATGAGCTCAATGTAGCGCTGAGATGGGTATGGGTTTTTTCTTTTCAACTTAACCTTTAATTCAAGACTAAATCGAGGACATTATGGCTAAGATTATCAAAGTGATCGGTCGTGAAATCATGGATTCACGCGGCAACCCAACTGTGGAAGCCGAAGTACACCTGGAAGGTGGCTTTGTTGGTATGGCGGCTGCGCCATCCGGTGCTTCTACCGGTAGCCGCGAAGCGCTGGAACTGCGTGACGGCGACAAAGCCCGTTACCTGGGTAAAGGTGTTCTGAAGGCCGTTGACAACGTAAATGGTCCTATCCGTGAAGCCCTGCTCGGTAAAGACGCCACCGCTCAGGCCGAGCTGGACGGCATCATGATTGCTCTGGACGGTACCGAGAACAAAGACAAGCTGGGCGCCAACGCCATTCTGGCTGTGTCTCTGGCCGCTGCCAAAGCCGCTGCCGCTGCGAAAGGTATCCCACTGTACGCTCACATCGCTGAGCTGAACGGCACCCCAGGTCAGTACAGCATGCCTGTGCCTATGATGAACATCCTTAACGGTGGTGAGCACGCTGACAACAACGTGGATATCCAGGAGTTCATGGTTCAGCCAGTGAGCGCCAAGAGCTTCCGTGAAGCCCTGCGTATGGGCGCCGAAATCTTCCACAACCTGAAGAAAGTGCTGAAGGCCAAAGGTCTGAACACTGCCGTGGGTGATGAAGGTGGTTTTGCGCCAAACCTGGCTTCCAACGCCGACGCTCTGGCTGTTATCAAAGAAGCCGTTGAAGCTGCCGGTTATAAGCTCGGCACCGACGTGACTCTGGCACTGGACTGCGCCGCCTCTGAGTTCTACAAAGATGGTCAGTATGACCTGTCTGGCGAAGGCAAAGTATTCAGCTCAAACGGTTTCTCTGACTTCCTTAAGTCACTGACCGAGCAGTACCCAATCGTATCTATCGAAGACGGTCTGGACGAGTCTGATTGGGAAGGTTGGGCATACCAGACCCAAATCCTCGGCGACAAGGTACAGCTGGTAGGTGACGACCTGTTCGTAACCAATACCAAGATCCTGAGCCGCGGTATTGAGCAGGGCATTGCCAACTCAATCCTGATCAAGTTCAACCAGATTGGTTCTCTGACCGAAACTCTGGCTGCTATCCGCATGGCCAAAGAAGCCGGTTACACCGCCGTTATCTCTCACCGTTCCGGTGAAACCGAAGATGCGACCATTGCCGATCTGGCCGTAGGTACTGCTGCCGGTCAAATCAAGACAGGTTCACTGTGCCGCTCTGACCGTGTTGCCAAGTACAACCAGCTGCTGCGTATCGAAGAGCAACTGGGTGAGAAAGCGCCATACCGCGGTCTGACCGAAATCAACGCCAAGGGCTAATCGCCTGATAAAATTTGATTGAATGCGCAAAAGGCCACCCCCAAGGTGGCCTTTTTTGTTGTAATATCTCCCCAAATTCACCCAATCACCTCAATTCATCCATGAAGCGATTCGTTCTGGTTCTCTTTGCCTTGCTGGTGCTGCTCCAGTACCGGCTATGGTTTGGCGATAATAGCCTGACCGAATACTTCAGTCTCAAAGATAAAATCCAGATGCGTCAGCAAACCAATGCTGAACTGCAGGAGCGCAACGATGTGCTTAAAGAGGAAATTCTGGATCTGAAAAGCGGCACCGAGGCGCTGGAAGAACGCGCCCGCAACGAATTGGGGTTGATTGAGAAAGGCGAAACCTTCTTCCGGGTTGTGGGCAGCGATGGTCGCGGCACCCAAGCGCAGGAACAGCCACAGGACAGTCAATGAATTCCCAAATACCCTCCGGTGGAAATATCGTGGCCATAGTGCCCGCCGCCGGTATTGGCAGCCGCATGGGCGCCACTATTCCCAAGCAGTATCTGCCATTGCTGGATAAACCGATTTTAGCCCACACCCTGGCAAGGCTGCTGTCTCACCCCGCGATTGATAAAGTCATAGTTGCAGTGGCGGCAGACGACAGCTGGTTTGACAGTTTAGCGGAGGCGCGCCACCCCAAGCTCACCCGGGTTTTGGGCGGCAAAGAGCGCGCCGACTCGGTATTGGCCGCTCTGTCTGCCTTGCCGGATAACAGCAATGCCTGGGCACTGGTGCACGATGCGGCCAGACCCTGTTTAACCCATGGCGACATAGATGCATTGCTTGAAAGTCGGCAACGTTTCCCTCAGGGGGCGATACTTGCCATGCCGGTACGGGACACCATGAAGCGGGCGGCAAAGGATGGCAGCATAGAGACCACCGTGTGCCGTGAAGCCCTGTGGCATGCACTAACGCCGCAGCTGTTTCCCGCCGCGAGCCTTAAACTGAATCTTAAGCAAGCGCTGGACGCCAGCGTTGCCGTAACCGACGAAGCGTCGGCGATGGAATGGGCCGGAGTGCATCCGGGGCTTGTCAGTGGCCGGGCCGACAATATCAAGGTCACCCATCCGGACGATTTACAGCTGGCAGGGCTTTTTCTGCAGGCCCAGCAGCAACACAATTAAGGAATTTCGATGAAAATCAGGATTGGCCACGGTTTTGATGTGCACAAGTTTGGCGCCGACCGTCCACTCATTCTCTGCGGCGTTGAAGTGCCTTATGAGACCGGGCTTATTGCCCACTCCGATGGTGATGTCGTGCTGCATGCCATCAGTGATGCCATCCTGGGCGCCATGGCGCTCGGTGACATAGGCAAGCACTTTCCCGACACCGACGCCGCCTATGAAGGCGCCGACAGCCGGGGGCTGTTACGCCACTGCTTTAAGCTTGCCCGGGAGCGCGGCTTTGCTATTGGCAACCTGGATGTGACCATCATCGCCCAGGCGCCGAAAATGCTGCCTCACATTGAGGCCATGCGCGCGGTACTGGCGGACGATCTGCAAACTGAGCTTGATAATATCAACGTAAAAGCGACCACCACCGAGAAGCTTGGCTTCACCGGTCGCAAAGAAGGCATCGCCGTGGAAGCTGTGGTGTTGATGGAGAATGTGAAATGACTGAGCTGACTTTTCTTTACGGCAAGCCGGCTGTAAGCGCCGATATCCGCACCCACAACAGCGACTTTCAGGTGAAAGAAATCCTGCCATTCCTGCCCGATGGTGAAGGCGAGCATCACTTGCTGCATATCCGCAAAGATGGCCTGAACACGGCGCAGGTGGCGGAGATGATTTCCAAATTTGCCAAGGTGCATCCCAAGGAAGTGACCTTTGCCGGTCAAAAAGACAAAAATGCCATTACCGAGCAGTGGTTTGGGGTGCGCATTCCCGGCAAGGATACCCCGGACTGGGCCGCAATGAGCAATGAGCAGATGCAGGTGTTGTCGTTTGCCCGCCATGGCAAAAAGCTGCGCACAGGCGCACTTTCAGGCAATCGTTTTACTTTGGTGCTGCGCAACGTTTCCGACCCACAGGAACTGGTTACCCGCCTCGAGCAGGTGCGCTCTGGCGGCGTGCCCAACTATTTCGGTGAGCAGCGTTTCGGCCATGATGGTGGCAATCTGGTTAAGGCGCGACAGATGTTTGAAGGCCGCAAGGTGAAAGACAGAAATAAGCGCAGCCTGTATCTGTCGGCGGTGCGCTCTGAGCTCTTTAATCAGGTGGTCAGCGCCCGTTTGGCAAGGCAAGATGCTTCCGGTTTGGGGTTGCTTGAGGGGGACTGTGTGATGCTTTCTGGCAGCCGCAGCTTCTTTGTGGCCGAAACTTGGGATGAGACGCTCAAAGGCCGTCTGGCTGAGAAAGATATTCAACTGTCGGCGCCCCTGTGGGGCCGCGGTGAGATGCTCGCCAAGGGCGACGCCGCCGAGTTTGAAGCGTCGGTGCTCGCGGCTTACGAGCTTGAGCGCAACGGCCTTGAAAAAGAAGGCCTGACCCAGGAGCGCCGCGCGCTGCTGCTGCGCCCTGAACAGCTGAGCTTTAAACTGGACGGCGATACCCTGACTCTGGATTTCTGCTTGCCGGCTGGCGCCTTTGCTACCAGTGTGCTGCGAGAGCTTTGTGAGTACAGCGACGTGAAAGAGCTGGAGTGGCGCCGCGCGGTGGCCGAACGTCAGGCACAGGAGGCCGCTAATGCGCCTGTTGGTGAGTAACGATGACGGGGTGCATGCCCCGGGCATCAAGGCGCTCGCCGAGGCCTTAAAGGCCATTGCCCATGTGGATGTAGTGGCACCGGATCGCAACTGCTCCGCCGCCAGCAACTCGTTAACCTTGACTAATCCATTGAGAATTAATAGGTTAGACAACGGCTATATCGCGGTTAACGGTACGCCATCGGATTGTGTGCACATTGCCATTCGGGAGATTTGCACCGAAGAGCCGCAGCTTGTGGTCTCGGGGATTAATGCCGGGGCCAATATGGGGGATGACACCCTCTATTCCGGCACTGTGGCTGCGGCCATGGAAGGGCGGTTTCAGGGGCTGCCGGCGATTGCGGTGTCTTTGTCTGCCCGAAACCCGCAGCACTATGATGCCGCTGCGCAAATAGCGCTGCGCATTGTGCAGGGGCTCAAGGCACACCCTTTGCCTGCTGATCAAATACTCAATGTGAATGTACCCGATTTGCCCCTTGAGCAAATCAAGGGCATCAAGGTTACTCGCCTGGGAGCGCGTCACAGGGCCGAAGGCGTGGTACGGACCGCCGATCCGGCCGGACGTGAAATCTTCTGGCTCGGGCCGCCGGGTGAAGAGCTTGATGCCAGCGAAGGCACTGACTTTGGCGCCGTGGCCGACGGCTATGTGTCCATCACGCCATTAACCGTGGATTTAACCGCTCACAGTCAACTTAACGCACTGGCAAACTGGATAGAAAAGATATGAACCCGACCGGCTCGACGGTGGCCATGAATCTGGCAAAAAAGCTGTATGAAGCGGGGATCCGCGACTCAGCCGTATTGCAGGCCATTGCCAATACCCCAAGAGAATTGTTTCTCGACGCGGCATTGGCGCATAAGGCCTATGAAAACACCGCCTTGCCAATAGGTCAGGGGCAAACCATTTCTCAGCCCTATATTGTGGCCCGCATGACCGAGCTTGTGATGCAGGCCAGGCCGCAGCGGATGTTGGAAGTGGGCACAGGCTCGGGTTATCAGGCCGCCATTTTGGCGCAGCTGGTACCTGAGCTTTGCACCATAGAGCGCATCAAGGCGCTGCAAATTCAGGCCCGGCAACGGCTCAAGCGGCTCGATTTGCACAATGTGTCTTTTAAATACGGTGATGGTTGGCAGGGTTGGCCCAACCGTGGCCCCTTCGATGCCATCATGGTCACAGCGGCCGCGTCTTCGGTACCCAGCGCGCTGCTTGAGCAGTTGGCCGAAGGTGGCTTATTGGTTATCCCGGTTGGGGATGACTCCCAGCAGCTGATGGCGATACGCCGCCAGGGACAGGACTTCAGCTCGGAAATCATTGAAGCCGTGAAGTTTGTGCCACTGGTTAATGGCGTGTTGGCTTAATCAAGGAAAAGAGCAGCTCGCCATGGCCAGACTGACACTGATGTGCCTATGTTTGTTACTGTTTGGAGGTTGCAGCCTGCAATCTCACCAACCTGCGCCAGTCGAAAGTGCGACATCCAAAAAAAAACCTGCCTATCCCAAAGGAAGTCTGACCAGTTCCACTTATCGGGTCAAAAAAGGTGACACCCTGTACTCGATCGCCTGGGGGGCGGGACGTGACTTCCAGGAAATTGCCAAGATTAATCAACTAAATAAACCGTATACCATCTTTCCTGGGCAGGTCCTCAAGCTCACCTCTAAAACCTCTGTTACAAAAGGTTCAACCGCTAAAAGCGGTGTCAAAAATCAACCTACGACAGCGGTGTCAAATGGCAAAATCAATAATAAACAATCTGTTACGGTAGCATCTTCTGGTAGCAATGCTGCTACAGGGGCGTCAAAAAAAACACTTGATCCGAAAAATAAAGCTGATTACGCTGTAACAAGTTCACAACAAAAAGCTAACCGTAATGCTACGACACCTGAAGGTTTGCCTGAAGAAGTCAGTCGCTGGTTATGGCCTGCCAAGGGTCGCTTGGTTGGAACCTTTTCTGCCAGAGAGCAGGGAAGTAAAGGGATTAAAATTGCAGGGCGACGGGGCGACCCCATCAGAGCCGCGGCAGAAGGCAGAGTGGTTTACGCCGGTAACGCGCTTCGTGGATATGGCAATCTCGTGATTATCAAGCACAGTGAAGATTTTCTCAGTGCTTACGCTCATCTCGATAAGATCCTGGTGAAAGAGAAGCAACAGGTCAGTGCTGGACAGACAGTTGCGAAAATGGGAAATACCGATGCTCAGCACGTGATGCTCCACTTCGAGATCCGTTTGCACGGTGTGTCGGTTAACCCACTGAAATATTTGCCGAAGCAGTAACTTTACGGCAGCCAATTGTGGCATTTGGAGGATAAAAAAGTGTATTAGATTCATTAACATATTCGGGTTTGGGAGAGTATATTATGAGCTTGAAAAACAATACCCTTGTTGCCGAAGAGCTTGTAGATTTTTCCGGAAAGGAGCCAGGATTCGATGCCAATGCGGAAGGTGAAGAAGTCAATCTGGTTCAAGACCTGGAACTGGAACAACAGGTTCAGGACGATTTACAACGCAATCTCGATGCCACTCAGCTCTATCTGAGCGAGATAGGCTTTTCCCCACTGCTCACTGCGGAAGAAGAAGTCTATTACTCCCGCAAAGCACTTCGCGGCTGCGAGAAATCTCGCAATCGTATGATTGAAAGCAACCTCCGTTTGGTAGTGAAAATAGCGCGTCGCTACAACAATCGCGGTTTGGCTCTGCTTGATCTTATCGAAGAAGGTAACCTTGGCCTGATCCGGGCCGTCGAAAAGTTTGACCCTGAACGGGGCTTCCGTTTCTCTACCTATGCGACCTGGTGGATCCGTCAGACCATTGAGCGCGCCATCATGAATCAGACCCGTACCATACGTCTGCCGATTCACGTGGTAAAAGAGCTCAATGTGTATCTGCGCACCGCAAGGGAGCTGGCGCACAAGCTGGATCACGAACCCACAGCGGAAGAAATTGCCGCCAAACTGGATTTGCCCAGCGTCGAAGTCAGTCGGATGTTGAAACTGAACGAGAAAATTACTTCGGTCGACATTCCCCTTGGCGGTGACAACGACAAGGCGCTGCTGGATGTATTGCCGGATGATGACTCAGTAGGCCCTGACTATAAGGTTCAGGATGAAGACATCTCCAACTCAGTAGTGAACTGGCTCAATGAGCTCAACACCAAGCAGCGCGAAGTGCTGGCACGCCGTTTTGGATTACTTGGCTATGAGCCCTCAACCCTGGAAGACGTAGGCGCTGAAATTGGCCTGACCCGTGAACGGGTGCGGCAAATTCAGGTAGAAGCCCTGAAACGCCTGCGGGATATTTTGAGTGCCCAGGGGCTGTCAGTAGAGGCTTTGTTCAGAAACTGACGTTCCCTATTCACGCCATAAAAAAACGCCTCTGTTTTCAATAGAAACGAGGCGTTTTTTAATGTGTCTTAATTAGCGCTGCTATTTACACTCGCCACTTACATCAAGCGCTTCAGTTCATAAATCAGCTCAAGTGCGGCCCTTGGGGTCAAGTCGTCGGCAACAATTCGCTCGAGCCTTGCTTCCACAGCAGAAGGCTCAGGCAGGGCGGCTGACAGTGGCAAGCTTTGCTGCGCTGGGTTGCCTGACTGATGGTCGCGGCTTTCCAGTTGATGCAGCTTATGTTTAGCGGCCTTGATGACATTTGCCGGAACCCCGGCAAGTGCCGCCACCTGCAGACCATAACTCTTGCTGGCAGCGCCCTCCTGAACGGCGTGCATAAAGGCGATGGTATCTTCATGCTCAATGGCATCCAGATGCACGTTGTGCACCCCGGGCAGCAATTCTGGCAGCTGGGTCAGCTCAAAATAGTGGGTCGCGAACAAGGTCATGGCGCCAAGTTTCTGTGCCAGGTATTCCGCCGCTGACCAAGCCAGTGACATCCCATCATAGGTGGAGGTACCGCGGCCAATCTCATCCATCAACACCAGGCTGTTTGCCGTGGCGTTGTGCAGGATGTTGGCAGTTTCCGTCATCTCCACCATAAAGGTCGAGCGCCCGGACGCCAGGTCATCACTGGCACCAATGCGGGTGAAAATTCTGTCCACCGGACCAATCAGTGCACGTTCCGCAGGTACAAAACTGCCGATATGCGCCATCAGGGTAATGAGCGCGACCTGACGCATATAAGTGGATTTACCGCCCATGTTGGGGCCGGTCACAATCAACATACGGCGCTGGCTGGACAACTCTACTGGGTTCGGGATGAAGGGGCTTTGGCTGACCCGCTCAACCACGGGGTGACGACCTGCTTCAATCAGGATCCCGGTGGTGTCGCTGAGTTCCGGGCAGTGATAGTTGAAGATATCGGCTCTATCGGCAAAGTTTGCCAGCACATCGAGCTCAGAGGCGGCGCGGGCAAAGTCCTGCAATTCCTGAAGCTTGGGCAATATCAAATCAAACAGCTCTTCCCACAGCTGCTTTTCAAGCGCCAGTGCCTTGCCCTGGCTGGAGAGCACCTTCTCTTCGTACTCTTTAAGCTCAGGAGTGATGTAGCGCTCGGTGTTTTTCAACGTCTGGCGACGCTGATAAGCAAGAGGCACCAGGGCTGATTGCGCTCGGCTGACTTCGATGTAGTAGCCGTGAACCCGGTTGAAGCCAACCTTGAGCGTGGCGATGCCGGTTCGCTCTTTTTCACGCAGCTCCATCTGCTCCAGATAGTCGATGCCGCCATCGCTGAGTTTGCGCCACTCATCCAGTTCACTGTGGTAGCCTTCGCGAATGACGCCGCCATCACGGATAAGTACCGGCGGATTATCCACAATTGCGCGGCTAAGCAGTTCATATTCCTCGGGGAAGTCACCCAGAAGAATATTGAGTGACTTCAGATGGCGCGACTCACAGCGCTGCACGCGCTCGCGGATAAGCGGCAAAATTCCGAGGGCATCTCTTAACCGGGCGAAGTCCCGCGGGCGGGCGCTTCGCAGCGCCAGACGCGCCAGAATACGCTCGATATCGCCAAGGGCTTTAAGTTCTGCACGAAGATCGTCGTAGAGTCCGGTTTCCAGCAATTCCTGCACTGCCTGCTGGCGACCACGAATGGTATCGTGGCAGCGCAGTGGCTGGTGGATCCAGCGCTGCAGCATCCGACTGCCCATGGCGGTGACTGTGTTATCCAGCACGCTGGCAAGGGTGTTTTCCCGCGAGCCCGACAGGCTGATGGTCAGTTCCAGATTGCGGCGGGTGGCCGCATCCAGAATGATGCTATCGCCCTGATTGAAGCGCGCGATGGAATTGATATGGGGCAGGGCGGTGCGCTGAGTGTCTTTAACGTATTGCATCAGACAGCCTGCGGCCTGCAGCGACAGGCGGGCGTCGGTAATGCCAAAGCCACGCAGATCGCGGGTACCAAACTGCTCAAGCAGCAGCTTGATGCAGGTATCGTAGTCAAACTCCCACTCGGGGCGGCGGCGCTTGCCCTTGATATGATTAATCAGCGCCATATCGGCAAAGTCTTCGCTGTATAAAAGCTCTGCCGGACAGGTGCGCTGAAGCTCGGCCTCAAGCGCTTCACGGCTTGGTAATTCAGCAATGACAAAGCGGCCGGATGCCACATCCAGAGTGGCAAAACCATAACCCACCTTGCCCTGGTAAACCGCAGCCAGCAGATTATCCTGGCGCTCCTGCAGCAGCGCTTCATCGGTAAGCGTACCCGGCGTGACGACGCGTACCACTTTACGTTCTACCGGGCCTTTTGAGGTGGCCGGGTCGCCTATTTGCTCACAAATGGCAACCGACTGACCCAATTGCACCAACTTGGCCAGATAGCCTTCCACCGCATGATAGGGGATACCCGCCATGGGGATAGGATCGCCGCCGCTCTTGCCGCGGGCAGTCAGTGAAATGGCCAGCATTTCCGAGGCACGCTTGGCATCATCGTAAAAGAGTTCATAAAAGTCGCCCATACGATAAAACAGCAGCATGTCGGGGTGCGCTGCCTTCATGGTCAGATACTGACGCATCATTGGGGTGTGTTTTTCGAGATCAAGCAGGTCTGTGCTGTTCATTGCCACTCTGTTATTGCGATGGGGCTTGTCTGGTCAAGCCGCGGGTAAAGCCTATGGGCGCCCAGTCTACCAAGTTTTTCGCTAAAGTGATCCTTTTCAATTCAAGGTGATGAAACAGTGGATTTCTGCGCCGCTGAAAATTATTTCATCCAGGGGTTGATACTGTATGATTGTACAGTATACTAGCTTTCAATATGTACAAATACACAGGGCTTTTGCCTGAACCGCATTAACCGTTGCGTCTTCACAGCGCCAGCTGTGTGTGAGAGGGAACAATGAAAATCGATCCAAATAAAGAGAAAGCACTTGCCGCCGTTCTTGGCCAAATTGAAAAGCAGTTTGGTAAAGGCTCCATCATGAAGCTGGGTGAAGACCGCTCCATGGATGTGGAAACCATCTCCACCGGCTCGCTGTCTCTGGACGTGGCGTTGGGTGCCGGCGGTCTGCCAATGGGCCGTATTGTAGAAATCTATGGTCCTGAATCATCAGGTAAAACTACCCTGACTCTGGAAGTGATTGCTGCGGCTCAGCGTGCAGGCAAAGTGTGCGCCTTTATCGATGCTGAACACGCCCTCGACCCTGTATATGCCCGTAAGCTCGGCGTAGATATCGACAACCTGCTGTGTTCTCAGCCAGACACGGGTGAACAGGCGCTGGAAATCTGTGATGCGCTGACCCGCAGTGGCGCCGTAGACGTTATCATCGTCGACTCGGTTGCTGCACTGGTTCCTAAAGCGGAAATCGAAGGTGAAATCGGTGACTCTCACGTAGGCCTTGCGGCCCGTATGATGAGTCAGGCGATGCGTAAGCTTGCCGGTAACCTCAAGCAGTCCAACACCCTGCTGATTTTCATCAACCAAATCCGTATGAAGATTGGTGTGATGTTCGGTAACCCAGAAACCACTACCGGTGGTAACGCCCTGAAATTCTACGCATCCGTGCGTTTGGATATCCGCCGTACCGGTGCCATTAAAGAAGGCGACGAAGTGGTGGGTAACGAAACCCGCGTGAAAGTGGTTAAGAACAAGATTGCTGCACCTTTCCGTCAGGCTGACTTCCAGATCCTTTACGGCCAGGGCATTAACCGTACCGGTGAGCTGGTTGACCTGGGTGTACTGCACAAACTGATTGAGAAATCCGGTGCCTGGTACAGCTACAAGGGCGACAAGATTGGTCAGGGCCGTGCCAACGCGACCAAGTTCCTGGCCGAAAACGGTGAAATCGCTGCCGAGATTGAAAAGTCACTGCGCGATCTGCTGCTGTCTCACACCAGCTCTGCTGAAGCGACCAGCGCCGAAGGCGATGAAAACATCGACTTCGAAACCGGAGAAGTGTTCTGAGTCAGGAACTGATGAATCACGCACTGGCATCCCTTGCCAGGCGTGATCACAGCCGTAACGAACTCAAGCTTAAACTGCTCGCCAAGGGGCATGAGGCCCTCGAGATTGAGCGAGTACTGGATGAGTGTGAAGCCAAAGGCTACCTGAATGACAGTCGCTATGGTGCATCAGTTGTCCGCTCGTCAGTACTGAAAGGCCATGGCGCTGCCCGAGCGCGTCAGGCCATGATAGCCAAGGGATTGGATAAAGAGGTTATCCAAACCAACCTCGAAGGCTGTGATGTGGATTGGTATGCCCAAGCCAGGGCAAAGGCGCTGAAAAAGTTTGGTGCCACCAAACCTGTCGATGCCAAAGACAGGGCGAAACGCATCCGCTACCTTGCGGGGCAGGGATTCAGTTTCGATGAAATATCCCACGCGTTGGATTTTGACCCTTACGATATGGATTAAAGACCGCACCCGAGGCGGTCTTTTTTATTTTAGTCAGCCTTGCCCGCTGACTTTGTTTCCCGAGTGATTGAGACCCCAAACTCCTACCCCGATTGACCCGGATTTCGCGGCCTGTGCGCTATCTTATTCGAAACTCTTGAGGTTATAATGAGCCCCAAATTTTTGTCGGCAGCCCGTGGAAGTGGCTGCGGCTTGTCGTATCAGGCTTATCCAACTCAGGACGTTTTCATGTATCAAACCACAGCCGCGCTTCGCAGTGCTTTTCTCGAGTATTTCAGGCAGCAGGGTCACCAGGTAGTAGACAGCAGCTCTCTGGTTCCCGGTAATGATCCAACACTGCTGTTCACCAACGCCGGTATGAACCAGTTCAAAGACTGTTTCCTTGGCATGGAAAAGCGCAGCTACGTTCGCGCCGCGACCGCACAGCGCTGCGTTCGCGCCGGTGGTAAGCATAACGACCTGGACAACGTGGGTTACACCGCCCGTCACCACACCTTCTTCGAAATGCTGGGCAACTTCAGCTTTGGTGATTACTTCAAAGAAGACGCCATCCGCTTCGCCTGGGAATTCCTCACCGGTACCCTGAAACTGCCGAAAGAGAAGCTGTGCGTTACCGTGTACCACACCGATGACGAAGCATTCGATATTTGGAACAAGCAAATTGGTGTTCCTGCCGAAAACATCATCCGTATCGGTGATAACAAGGGCGCGCCATTCGCATCAGACAACTTCTGGCAGATGGGCGATACCGGTCCTTGTGGCCCCTGTACTGAAATCTTCTACGATCACGGCGCGCACATTTGGGGTGGCCGTCCTGGCAGCCCTGAAGAAGATGGCGACCGTTTTATCGAGATCTGGAACATCGTATTCATGCAGTACAACCGTCAGTCCGACGGTACCCTGGACCCGCTGCCAAAGCCTGCCGTGGATACAGGTATGGGTATCGAGCGTATCTCTGCCATCATGCAGGGCGTGCACTCAAACTACGAAATCGATATTTTCCAGAAGCTGATTGCCAAGACTGCCGAAATCATCGGTGTGACTGATTTGGAAAACAAATCCCTTCGCGTTATTGCCGACCACATTCGCTCCTGTGCCTTCCTGGTTGCCGATGGCGTGATGCCATCCAACGAAGGCCGTGGCTATGTGCTGCGCCGTATCATCCGTCGTGCTGTGCGCCACGGAAACAAGCTGGGCGCCACTGACACCTTCTTCTACAAGTTGGTACCAACCCTGATTGATGCCATGGGCGATGCCGCCAAAGATCTGGCTGCCACTCAGGCCATCGTGGAAAAGGCCCTCAAGGCTGAAGAAGAGCAGTTTGCCCGTACCCTCGAGCGTGGTCTGGGTATGCTCGATGCCGCATTGGCTGAGCTGAAAGGCGACACTCTGGATGGCGATACCGTATTTAAACTCTATGACACCTACGGCTTCCCGGTGGATTTGACTGCCGACGTTTGCCGTGAGCGTAACCTCAAGGTAGACGAAGAAGGCTTTAATGCCGCCATGGCCGAGCAGCGCAGCCGCGCTCAGGCCGCAGGTCAGTTCAGCGCCGACTATAACGCCGCACTGAAAATCGATACTGCCACCGATTTTTGTGGTTACACCGAGCTTGCCACTGAGAGCAAAGTCGTTGCCCTGTACCGTGATGGCGAATCTGTCGAAGCTGCCCAAGCCGGTGCCGATCTGGTTGTGGTGCTCGATAACACCCCATTCTACGCTGAGTCCGGTGGTCAGGTTGGTGACAAAGGTCAACTGCTGGCTGAGGGTGTTGAATTCACGGTTGTTGATACTCAGAAGTTTGGTCAGGGCATTGGTCATAAGGGCCAGCTGGCGCTTGGCAGTATCAAGGTTGGCGATAGCCTCAAAGCCATGGTGGATAAAAAGCTGCGTCACCGCACCGAACTTAACCACTCTGTGACTCACCTGCTGCACGCTGCGCTGCGTCAGGTGCTGGGTACCCACGTAACCCAGAAAGGCTCTTTGGTTGACCCAGAGCGTCTGCGTTTCGACTTCTCCCACTTCGAAGGCGTTAAGCGTGAAGAGCTCAAAGCGGTTGAAGATCTGGTGAATACCCAGATTCGTCGTAACCACGAGCTGAATTTCGCCGAGATGGATATCGAAGAAGCCAAGGCTAAAGGTGCCATGGCGCTCTTTGGTGAGAAGTACGACTCCAAGGTGCGCGTTGTGACCATGGGCGACTTTTCTATCGAGCTTTGTGGTGGTACCCACGTTGGCCGTACCGGTGATATTGGTCTGTTTAAGATCACCTCTGAAGGGGGGATCGCTGCAGGTATCCGCCGTATCGAAGCCGTGACCGGCGCCGCTGCCATGGCCTATGTTGCTGAGCAGCAGTCAGAACTCGAAGAAGCCGCCGCACTGCTTAAAGGCGATGTTGCTTCCGTCGTTGCCAAGCTCAAGGCCCAGCTCGACAAAGCCCGTCAGCTTGAGAAAGAAAACGCCCAGCTCAAAGACAAGCTGGCAGCTGCTGCCAGTGCCGACCTTGCCGGTGACGCCCAGGAAATCAATGGTGTTAAGGTACTGGTTAAGCGTCTCGAAGGCGTCGAAGCCGGCGCTCTGCGAGGTTTGCAGGACGAGCTTAAGCAGAAGCTTAAGTCCGGCGTTGTGGTGCTGGCCATTGGCGCTGGCGATAAGGTGAATCTGATTGCCGGTGTGACTCAGGATCTGACCGGTAAGGTCAAGGCTGGAGAGCTGGTCGCCATGGTGGCCGCTCAGGTGGGCGGTAAGGGCGGCGGACGTCCTGACATGGCCCAGGCCGGTGGCAGCGAGCCTGCCAAGCTCGATGGCGCGCTGGCATCTGTGTTGCCTTGGCTGACCGAACGCCTTTAATCCCATCGGGGGCTGAGCAGTAGCAGGCTTTTTGTGACAAACATTTATGTGAAAAAGTTCGGAGGAACCTCTGTGGGTTCCTTCGAGCGCATTGATGCAGTGGCCGATGCCATTGCCCGGGCCCATTTCAGTGGTGAGCGTCAGGTTCTGGTGCTCTCAGCCATGGCAGGGGAAACCAACCGCCTTTACGCCATGGCGGCCAACGTTGACACAGTAGCGCCCGCACGGGAGCTGGACATGCTGGTTACCGCCGGCGAGCAGGTAAGCATTGCCCTGATGGCGATGGCGCTGCATCGGCGTGGCGTTAACGCCCGCTCTTTGCTTGGCAGTCAGGTAAAGGTGCGTACCAACAGTCAATTCGGCCGTGCCAGTATTGAATCTGTTGATACTGAGCTGCTGACTCAGCTGCTGGATGACGGCGTTGTGCCCGTGATAGCCGGATTTCAGGGGGTGGACGCCGCAGGTGAGGTGACTACCCTTGGACGCGGCGGCTCAGATACCACTGCCGTTGCTGTTGCTGCTGCACTCAACGCGGCCGAGTGCCAAATCTTTACCGATGTGTGCGGCGTGTTTACCACAGACCCCAACATCGACCCCAATGCCCAGAAGCTCGACAGCATCAGCTTTGAAGCCATGTATGAAATGGCGCGTCAGGGCGCCAAGGTGCTGCACCCTGACAGCGTGGCCTGTGCCCGTCGTCATGGGGTGGTGCTGAGGGTATTGTCGAGTTTTGAGCCCGGCAGTGGTACTTTAATCCGGTTTGATGAGCCGGATCACACGGTATCCGGCATTGTAGGTATTGCAGTGTCGCGCGCTCAGGGGCTAGTCTCTGTAGCTGGGGTGCTGGAAAACCCTCAGGCGGAAGTCGCGCTGTTTCAGGCGCTTTGCGCCGCTGGCATAGATACCGATCTGGTGGTGCAGGCCCGCGCCGACAGGGCATTGGCCTTTACCTTAAGCCAGGGGGCTATCGAGTCAGTATTGGCCGAAGTTGATAAGTTGGCCGTGGTTCATGCGTTGGGCGAGGTGCATTTTGAGCCCAGTTTAGCCAAGGTGTCACTTATCAGTACCGGCAAGCCAGCCATGGCTGAAGTGGCGATGCGGGTTAACGAGCTTTTGGAAGCCGAGAACATCCGTGTTAAGTTGACATCCATGTCGGAAATCAAACTGTCGGTGATGATCGATGAGGCGCACCTTCAGCAAGCCGTAAGAAGTTTGCACAGGGCATTTGGCCTCAATAAAGTATGAATATCCAAGAGTTTTGGTATTCAATACTATAATTTGTACTAAGCTGACTTTATAATAGAGCAATGTCCAGGCGTCAGTCCTGGCGTATGGAATGGGACTAAAGGAGCAAGCGAATGCTGATTTTGACACGTCGTGTTGGCGAAACACTGATGATCGGTGACGAAGTCACGGTGACAGTGCTGGGTGTAAAGGGAAATCAGGTGCGCATTGGTGTGAATGCACCTAAAGAAGTGTCTGTTCACCGCGAAGAGATCTACCAGCGTATTCAATCTGAGAAAACGGGCTCACCTGAGGGTGGCAACTACTAAGCCGGTTTTCATGCTCCTTGAGGGGCGTCCGGGACGGACAATAGAAGAGTCAGCCAAGAGCTGGCTTTTTTATTGGCTGCGACTTAAGAATGGCAACTTGTGACGGCGCGCAAATGCTGATTGTGCTTGGCTTTCAGGCATGTGATTAAAAACAGGGCAATCAGATCTGCTTTGGGAAAAAGGGTTTGACTTATTTTCTTCAAACAGTAATATGTGCGCCAAGAAAAGACGGAGAGGTGGCCGAGTGGCCGAAGGCGCTCCCCTGCTAAGGGAGTATGGGCTTTATATCCCATCGAGGGTTCGAATCCCTCCTTCTCCGCCATTTTTCTAAGCGATTAAAGTGTGCGCATGTAGCTCAGCTGGATAGAGTACCTGGCTACGAACCAGGCGGTCGGAGGTTCGACTCCTTCCATGCGCGCCAACTTTCTTCGTTTTTAGCAGTAAAGAAAACAATTCGCGCATGTAGCTCAGCTGGATAGAGTACCTGGCTACGAACCAGGCGGTCGGAGGTTCGACTCCTTCCATGCGCGCCACTTCTTTCTTCTGTTTACCTGATTTTTCAACGCGCATGTAGCTCAGCTGGATAGAGTACCTGGCTACGAACCAGGCGGTCGGAGGTTCGACTCCTTCCATGCGCGCCATTTCAGGCAAACCGATTACTGCGACAGACTTTTTGAAACGCGCATGTAGCTCAGCTGGATAGAGTACCTGGCTACGAACCAGGCGGTCGGAGGTTCGACTCCTTCCATGCGCGCCAAAAGTCTTTAAAGATTGAACGAATTCAATGCGCATGTAGCTCAGCTGGATAGAGTACCTGGCTACGAACCAGGCGGTCGGAGGTTCGACTCCTTCCATGCGCGCCAAATTCGCGGAGAGGTGGCCGAGTGGCCGAAGGCGCTCCCCTGCTAAGGGAGTATGGGCTTTATATCCCATCGAGGGTTCGAATCCCTCCTTCTCCGCCATTCTTTACTATACTCTTTAAGCTAGCCCTTAAGAGTCACAAAATTTGCGCATGTAGCTCAGCTGGATAGAGTACCTGGCTACGAACCAGGCGGTCGGAGGTTCGACTCCTTCCATGCGCGCCATATTGAAAGCCCCTGATAATTCAGGGGCTTTTTCTTTTTCAGCAACTTGCTGCATCCCGTATTGCATAAATCCCCCGCACTTTGATTTAAGCAGGCCGATTGTCCCGGTCAATAAACGCTGTGTCTGCCTTAGCCGTTGCCAATATTGCTTTTGCGAATTCATCGCTATCAAATTCTCCTTTATGTGATTTCACGGCTATATTTTTGAGAATTGCTCAAAGTCATCCTGCTTAATCAATAAATATTGGTAAGACCAATTTACAAGGCGTTGCCTTCATCGTTAATAAAAGGTTATCTTTCGGGGTGCTATTTTTGCCGCCTGTTACATTTTGGCGTCGATAACGCTGAATGAAATATGTAAATGTGCGCATTTTTATGCGAGAAGAGCCAACAAACCTTTGAGGGGAAGTCATGACATCAGTTATGGATCAAATGGGCGAGGCCCTGTGGATCATGGTGCTGGGCATGGTGCTGGTGTACTTGTTTCTGGGGATTTTGATCCTTGGGCTTAAGTTGATTGCCAATCGTTATGCACCCAAAGCCACTGACACAGCCAACAGGCCAGAGGCGCCCAGTATTTCATCCAAGCCCCAAGGGCTGGATCCGCGTCTGGTGGCTGCCATCACCTCTGCCGTACAACAATATCGAGCCCAGGAGGGACGTTCATGACCAAAGCCTTGGCCCTTACCGATGTGGTGCTGCGCGATGCGCACCAATCCCTGCTAGCTACCCGTTTACGAATTGAAGACATGTTGCCCATCGCTGCCAAATTGGATCAGGTGGGCTATTGGTCACTGGAGACCTGGGGCGGCGCGACGTTCGATGCCTGTATCCGCTATTTGGGGGAGGACCCCTGGGAGCGGCTGCGACTGCTCAAGCAAGCCATGCCCAACACCCCGATGCAGATGTTGCTGCGCGGGCAGAATCTGCTGGGTTATCGCCACTATGCCGACGATCTGGTGCACAGATTCGTAGAGCGCGCCCACGACAACGGCATGGACGTGTTTCGGGTATTCGATGCCATGAACGATGTGCGTAACCTGCAAGAGGCGGTGCGCGCCGTGAAGCAGGTGGGTGCCCATGCCCAGGGCACCATCTCCTACACTACCAGCCCGGTACATAACCTGGACACCTGGGTGGATATGGCCAAGCGCCTCGAAGATCTGGGCTGCGATTCGCTCTGTATCAAAGACATGGCCGGTCTGCTGCGCCCCATGGAAGCCTTCGAGCTGGTGAGCAGGCTTAAGTCGCAAACCGGGCTGATGGTGGCCATGCACAGCCACGCCACCACCGGGCTTTCGACCGCCACCTATCAAAAGGCGATTGAGGCCGGTATTGATGTGCTGGATACCGCGATTTCTTCCATGAGCCAGACCTACGGCCACAGCGCCACCGAGACCCTGGTTGCCATGGTGGAAGACACTGAGCGCTCAACCGGATTGGATATGGCGCTGCTGGAAGAGATTGCCGCCTATTTCCGCGAGGTGCGTAAAAAGTACGCCAAATTCGAAGGTGCGCTGCAGGGCATTGATTCCCGTATTCTGCGCGCCCAGGTGCCTGGTGGCATGCTCACCAATATGGAGAGCCAGCTAAAAGAGCAGGGCGCCAGCGATAAACTCGATTTGGTGCTCGATGAAATCCCCAGAGTGCGAGAAGACCTGGGCTTCCTGCCGTTGGTGACACCGACCTCTCAGATTGTGGGTACCCAGGCGGTGATCAACGTGCTCACCGGCGAGCGCTACAAGTCGCTCACCAAGGAAACCGAGGGGGTGCTTAAGGGCGAGTACGGTGCCACCCCGGCGCCGGTGAACGCCGAGCTGCAGCAGCGGGTGCTTAAAGGTGCCGAGCCCGTTACCTGTCGTCCCGCCGATTTGCTGACCCCAGAGATGGAGCGGCTTCGCTCCGAACTGGCGCAAAAGGCTGCTGCCGACAGCATTAAGCTCAGTGAAGATCTCGACGATGACGTGCTCACCTATGCGCTGTTTCCGCAGATTGGGCTGCAGTTCCTGAAAAACCGTGGCAATGCCGATGCCTTTGAACCCGCTCCAGTGGCAGTGGCTCAGGCCGTCTCTGCCCCTGCCAGGGCAGCCTCTGGGCCGGAAACCTATACGGTGAAGGTGGATGGTCAAACCTATGTGGTTGAAGTTGCCGCTGGCGGTGAAATCAGTCAAATCCAGCCACAGGGAGCAAGTCAGTCCAGCGCAGCAGTTACCCCAGCCGTCGCAGCGGCTGCGCCTGTAAGCCACGAAATCAAACTGGAAATGAGCGCGCCCCTGTCTGGGAATATCTTCAAAATTCACGTGTCGCCTGGCGATACTGTGAAGGCTGGGGATGTGGTGATCATTCTCGAAGCCATGAAGATGGAAACCGAAATCCGCGCCCAGGCCGATGGGGTTATTGCCCGTCTGTGGGTGAAAGAAGGCGACTCGGTTGCCGTTGGCGCTCAGCTGTTGTCGTTGGCCTAAGGAGGCATCATGGAAGGATTGATGGCTTTTTGGGCCGAAACAGGTATTGCCCACTTTACACTGGGGCAACTGCTGATGATGGCGGTAGGGCTGGTGCTGCTGTATCTCGCCATTGGCAAGGGATTTGAGCCCTTACTGCTGCTGCCGATTGGTTTTGGCGCTGTGCTTGCCAATATCCCCAACGCCGGATTTACCGACGAAGGGGGCTTACTCTATTACCTCTACCACGTGGGGCTGGAAACCGGCATCTTCCCGCTGCTGATTTTCCTCGGCGTCGGGGCGCTGACTGACTTTGGCGCCCTTATTGCCAACCCCAAGACCCTGCTGCTGGGGGCGGCGGCTCAGTTCGGCATTTTTGCCACCCTGCTGGGGGCGATTGGGCTCAACCTGGTGCCCGGCTTTGAGTTTTCCATGAAGGATGCTGCGGCCATTGCCATTATTGGCGGCGCCGATGGACCAACGGCCATCTTCCTCTCTACCAAACTGGCCCCAGAGCTGTTGGGTGCCATTGCGGTGGCCGCTTACTCCTACATGGCGCTGGTGCCCATTATCCAGCCGCCCATCATGCGGGCGCTCACCACCAAGGAAGAGCGTGCCATCAAGATGGAGCAGCTGCGGGAAGTGAGCAAGATGGAAAAGGTGCTGTTTCCGCTGATGGTGCTGGGGCTGACAATCCTGTTTTTGCCTGCGGCAACGCCTTTGGTGGGCATGTTCTGCCTTGGCAACCTGATGCGTGAATCCGGCGTGGTTGACCGTCTGTCCAACACCGCTCAGAACGAGCTGATTAACATAGTCACCATCTTCCTCGGGCTGGCGGTGGGCTCCAAACTGTCGGCCGAGCAGTTCCTGCGGGTCGAGACTCTGGGCATTCTGGTGCTTGGCGCCGTGGCGTTTTCCATTGGCACTGCGGCTGGGGTGCTGATGGCCAAGCTTTTGTGCAAACTCAGTGGCGGCAAGGTGAATCCACTGATTGGCGCTGCCGGGGTGTCTGCCGTGCCAATGGCTGCGCGGGTGGCGAACAAGGTGGGGCTTGAAGCCAATCCGCATAATTACCTGCTGATGCATGCCATGGGGCCCAATGTGGCCGGGGTGCTTGGCAGCGCGGTGGCGGCCGGTATTCTGCTGGCTGTGCTGGGTTAGTCTGCTGATATCGAAAAAAGCGCCGTTGGGCGCTTTTTTTATTTTAGCTGTGGGCTGCTTTGTCGGGTCTCATTGAACCCGGGTCAGCCAAAGCAGCAATGCCATCAGAACGATTAAGGTGCTGCTGATGGCAATGATGTAGATATAACCCGTCTTGCCCTTGGTCAGTGGGATGCCATTAAAGCGCAAAAACGCCGTCCAAAGCAGGCACAGAATAATCGGAAACAGAAAAAGCTTGGTCATGGCAAGGGCTTGTTATTATTGATAACACTAGGGTCAGTGTAGGTGCTTTGCCAACCAAGGTAAACAAAAAGGCCATCCCGGAAGGAATGGCCTTTGATGTTAACAACCCCGTTTATTGCCGGGCGTGCACTCAGGCATAGCTGTGTGAATGGGCTCAGGCATTATCGGCGACGATTTTGTCTTCTTCTGCTTTATAAAAGCGCTCGCGGTCGAGTTCGCCTTCCGAGTTACCCACCACCACGGCGGTCATCATATCGCCGGTGACGTTGGTGCAGGTACGTATCATATCAATCACCCGGTCGATGGCGGCGATAAAGGCGATGCCTTCCAGGGGCAGACCAATCACCCCCAAAGTCACGGTCAGCATCACCATGGCGCTGCCGGGAACGCCAGCAGTCCCCACCGAGGCCACAGTCGCTGTCACGGCAATCAGCATGTAGTCGGTCATATCCAGCGGAATACCGTAAATCTGCGCAATGAAAATTGCCGCAATCGCCGGATAAATACCGCCGCAGCCGTCCATATTCATGGTGGCGCCCATCGGCAGCACAAAGGCGCTGTAGCGCTTGGATACGCCCATGGACTCGGCGCACTTGGTGGTGACCGGCAGGGTGCCGAAGCTTGACGCCGTGCTGAAGGCAACCAGCTGCGCTGGCATGGCCTTACGGAAAAACTGCAGCGGGCTTAAGCGGGCAGCAAACTTCACCAGGCCGCCGTACACAAACACTATGTGGATAAGCGCTGCCACGTAGATGGCGATAATGAATTTACCCAGCGGCAGCAGGGTTGAGAGGCCATATTCGCCCACGACCCAGGCCATCAGGCCAAATACACCGATTGGAGTGAGTTTCAGCACCATACGGGTCAGCTGGAACATCACCTCGGCACCGGCATCAAATACCTTTTTCAGTGGCTCGGCTTTCTCGCCCACTGCGTTGATGGCAATACCCACCAAGGCCGCAAATACAATGATTTGCAGTACTTTGCCGTTGGTCAGCGAGGCAAATGGGTTCACCGGGATCATATCCAGCAGCACTTGGGCAAAGCCGGGTACAACCCGCTCGCGCACTTCTGAACTGGCCAGCTGCATGCTGCCACCCATATCAAAGCTGCTGCCGACCGCCAGACCGATCAGCGAGGCGAGGGTGCCGGTCAGCATAAACAGCGCCAGGGTTTTGAAACTCAGGCGTTTAAGGTTGGATGAGCTGCCAAGGGAGGTGATGCTGACCACAATGGCGCACAGTACCAGCGGCGCAACCAGCATCTTAATGGCGGCAATAAAGAGATCGCCAAGGGGCTTGAACAGGGTGGCCGATTCACCCAGGGCTACGCCGGCCAGGATCCCCAGCGCAAAACCTGCCAGCACTTTCTGCCAGAAGGGAATTTTATTTAACGTTTGAATTATCATGGAAATTTCCAATGTTTCTTAACTAAAGGCCCGCAGTGAAACTGCACTTGCCCAAAAAAGACGACGGGGCAAAACCGCGGCAGCCAGGTCAGTCAGCTGCCACAGGCAGTTAACCGCCAGAGAGCGGGGAAAATTACAGTGCAACCGCATTGTATCGACACAAGGAGATCCAAAACAAACCGTTTTTAATATAACTTATTGTGATATCAGGATTTGTTTTTATAGCGTTAAAATGATCCGTTTTTTTAACGCGCCTGTCTGGAGTCTGAGTATGGAGCCGTTATGGCTGATGTTTTCCGGCGCTTTTCTGGCGGCCACCCTGTTGCCCGGGGGCTCAGAGGTATTGCTGCTGGCACTGGTGAAATCCAGCCCCGAGCTGTGGCTTGGGCTGTTTATGGCCGCCACCCTGGGTAATACCCTGGGGGCTCTCACCAGTCTGGGGCTCGGCCGCCTTGGCCGAATTGCCTGGGAGCCCGAGCAGTTGTCAGCATCCCAGCGCCACGCCATGGCGTTGGTGGAAAAATACGGTGTATGGAGTTTGCTGCTGTCCTGGGCGCCGGTGATTGGTGACATCCTGTGCGTGCTTGCCGGCTGGCTTAGGTTGCCGCTGCTGGCATCCACAGTGCTTATCCTTATCGGCAAAGCGCTGCGTTACGCCTTGTTATTGCTGCTGATGCAGGCGTTTTGACATCTTTTTTTACAACCCAGGCAGACAAAATCATAATGGCCCAGTGGGGGGCTCTGTTATAGTCGAGCAGATCTGTTGGTGACTAACTACAAGTAAAATAAGGGATAGCTAATGAAAAAATGGATACTCGCAGCCGCCGTTTCGGCCGCACTTGCGGGCTGTGCCCAGCATTCTTCCGACTCACTCGCCTTACCCGCCGGGGTGACGCTGCTGGAAACGGTCAGTGCCACTGAGGCTGGCGTAGGCATTCCCTACAAAAAATTCCAGCTGGCCAATGGTCTGACGGTCATTCTGCATCAGGACAGCTCAGATCCACTGGTGCACGTGGACGTGACTTACCACGTGGGTTCAGGCCGTGAGCTGCCTGGCCGCAGCGGCTTTGCTCACCTGTTTGAACACATGATGTTCCAGGGCTCAGAAAACGTCGCCGATGAGCAGCACTTCAAGGTGGTCACCGAGTCCGGCGGTACCCTCAACGGCACCACCAACACAGATCGCACCAATTATTTCGAGACAGTGCCCAGCAATCAGCTGGAAAAGATGCTGTGGCTCGAATCGGACCGCATGGGCTTCTTCCTGCCGGCGCTGACCGAAGAGAAATTCGAAGTGCAGCGCGAAACCGTGAAAAACGAGCGTGCCCAACGTATCGACAACCAGCCCTATGGCCGCATGTACGAGCGTTTCAGCCAGGCCATGTATCCGGCGGGTCATCCTTACTCCTGGCCCGTGATTGGTTGGCCGGATGATTTGAACCGCGCCGAGCTTAGCGACGTGAAGCAATTCTTCCAGCGCTGGTACGGCCCCAATAACGCCACCCTGACCATCGGCGGTGACTTCGATGAGCTGCAAACCCTGGCCTGGGTAAACAAATACTTCGGCGATATCCCCCGTGGCCCAGAGGTTGAACCACTGCCAAAGACCAAGGTAACACTGGATAAAGACAGATATCTGTCGATGGAAGACAAGGTACACCTGCCACTGATCCGCATGGCGTTGCCAACCGTTTATGGCAGTCATCAGGATGAAGCCGCGCTGGATTTGCTGGCCAATATTCTTGGCGGCGGCAAAACCTCGCTGGTGTACAAGAACTTGGTGAAAGAAGGTTATGCGGTGCAGGCGGGCGTGAGCCATCCTTGCCGTGAACTCTCCTGTGAGCTGTCATTCTTTGCCCTCGCCAACCCAGCCAAAGGTGGCAGCCTTAAAGAAACCGAAGCTAAGCTGCGTGCCTCCATCGCCGAGTTTGAAAGCCGCGGTGTGACCGATGAAGACCTGGAAAAGGTGAAGGTGCAGTTTGAAGCCGACACCATTTTTGGCCTGCAGAGTGTGCGTGGCAAAGTCTCGACTCTGGCTGCCAACCAGACCTTCTACGGCAACCCCAACATGATTGCCAAGGATCTGAAACGCTACGCCAGCGTTACCAAAGAAGATGTTATTCGCGTATTCAATCAATACGTTAAGGGCAAGCCCATGGTGGTGATGAGCGTGGTGCCGGAAGGCGCTGGAGCCCTGATTGCCGCCGAAGACAACTTTGTCGCCCCCGCGCCTCAGGTGGCAGCCCATGCCATCGACGGCGAGCTGAAGGTGGCCGAGGCCAAGTCATCCTTCGATAGAAGTGTGATGCCCAAAAGCGGCGAGGCGCCCAAGCTGAAAGTGCCCACCCTGTGGCGCGACAATCTGGGTAATGGCATTGCCGTGCTTGGCACCGAGAGCCGTGAAACGCCCACCACCGAAATCGTGGTGTACCTGGCCGGTGGTCACCGTCTGGCCGATGTCAGCAAGGCGGGTATCGCCAATCTGACCGCGGCGGTGCTGAACGAGTCCAGCGCCTCACGCTCCAGTGAAGAGCTGACCCAGGCGCTTGAACTGCTGGGCGCTTCGGTGCAGTTTTCTGCCAGCGATTATCAGAGTGAAATTAAGGTTTCGGCGCTGACCGACAAGCTGGATGCCACCCTGGCGGTACTGAAAGAAAAGCTGCTGACTCCAGGTTTTAAAGCTGCCGATTTTGAGCGGGTCAAACAGCAAACCCTGCAGGGGCTTAAGCATTCTCAGTCAAACCCCAACTATCTTGCCAGCACAGGTTTTGCCCGGTTGCTGTTTGGCAATGACAATGCTCTGGGTGTGGATGCCGGTGGCACCATAGCGTCGGTGCAGGCATTGACCCTGGATGATGTGAAAGCCTTCTATGATGCCCAGTACCGTGCCGGTAACGCCCAGATAGTGGCGGTATCCAGTGCGCCCAAGGCATCTTTGATGCGCTCCCTCAACGCCCTTGGTGAGTGGCAGGGCACAGCCATGTCGCTGCCGGCTCTTGGCGCACTGCCACAGCTTGACGGTGGCACCATCTATGTGCAGGACAAGCCGGGTGCGGCTCAGTCGGTGATTTCCATCGGTAAGGTATCGCTGCCGTTTGATGCCACCGGTGAGTACTTCAAGGCCGGTTTGATGAACTATCCGCTGGGCGGCGCCTTTAACAGCCGCATCAACCTTAATCTGCGTGAAGACAAGGGCTACACCTATGGTGCCCGCAGCCGCTTCCGTGGTGGGCTTGAAACCGGCCAGTTCCTCGCCACTGCCAGTGTGCGTAGTGATGTGACTGCGCCGGCGGTTTCCGAGTTCATTAAGGAGATTTCCGGTTATCGCGATGGCGGGATCCGAGCCGATGAGCTTGAGTTTATGCGCAGTTCCATCTCTCAGGGGCAGGCGCTGGATTATGAAACGCCTTACCAGAAAGCCGGTTTTATGCGGATGATCCAGCGTTATCAGCTGGCCGACAATTTCACCTCTGAGCAGGACAAAATTGTTGCCGGTATTGGCAAGGGCGAAATCGATGCTCTGGCTAAAAAGCACCTTAACATCAATGAGATGGTAATCTTTGTGGTGGGCGATAAGGCCAGCATAGAGAAAGATCTCAAGGCGTTGGGGTATCCAGTTAAGGATTTGGCGTTGTAATTCAGTCGCCAAGACCCCATATGGCAGTTAGCAAGGGTGGCGTTTTCGCCACCCTTGCTTGTGTTTCTTGCCGCCACTGGCAAATAGCATTATTTTGGACGAAAGCCGAAAGACCGGATGCGCCATTCGGGTCTGCTGTGTACGGCGGCGCCGCGCGCCATTGCAACCAGGAAGAATCAATTGACAGTATTCAATGAGACGCTCGGGGCCCTCTCCGATGCACAAGGACGTCAGGCTCTGGCGGGCCTGAGACGGGGATTGGAGCGAGAGGCACTGCGCATCACCAGTTGTTGTAATCTGGCGATGGATACTCACCCCGAAGCCTTGGGCTCAGCGTTGACCCACTCCCGGATCACCACCGATTACAGTGAGGCCCTGCTCGAGTTCATTACCCCGGTCAATGGCGATATCGACGCCTTGCTCACCGGGCTCACCGAAACCCATGCCTATACCTTGCGTCACCTCGACGGGCAGAAACTCTGGCCGGTAAGCATGCCTTGCTTTGTCGGTGATGAAAAAGACATCCCCATCGCCCGTTACGGAAGCTCCAACACCGGCAAGATGAAGACCCTGTATCGTAAGGGCCTGACTTACCGCTATGGTCCGTTGATGCAGATTATTTCCGGCGTGCACTTTAACTTTTCAGTATCCGATGAACTCTGGCCGCGCTTGCATGCCATCAAGGGCTGCGAGCTTAGCCTGAGCGACTTTATTTCCGAGTCTTATTTCGGCCTTATCCGCAACTATCGCCGTTTGGTGTGGGTGTTGCCGTATTTATTTGGCGCATCGCCAGCGCTGTGCTCGTCTTTCCTCAAGGGCCAGAAAACCAGCGTGCAGTTTGAAAAGACCGAACGCGGCACCCTGTATTTGCCCTATGCCACTTCGTTGCGGATGAGCGACCTTGGCTATACCAACAAAGAACAGGCCAGCCTGAATATCAGCTATAACTCGCTTGCGGAATACCTCGATGGCATCCGCGCCGCCATCTGTTTGCCATCGGCCCATTTTGCCGAAATCGGCGTTAAAGTGGATGGCGAATACCGTCAGCTCAATGCCAATGTGCTGCAGATTGAAAACGAATTTTACGCGCCCATCCGTGCCAAGCGGGTAACCCGCAAGGGTGAGAAACCCTCGGAAGCGCTGGCGCGGGCAGGGGTTGAGTACATCGAAGTGCGGGCACTGGATGTCAATCCTTTCAGCCCTGTGGGCGTTGAAGCATCACAGCTGCGGTTCCTCGACTTGTTCCTGCTCTACTGCCTGCTGGCCGACTCTCCCAAGGAAGATGCCTGCGGCGAGGCCGAGATTGCCGCCAACCTCAAGGCGGTTATCCACGAGGGCAGAAAGCCCGGACTGATGCTGCGTCGCCATGGCGAAGCGGTTGATATCAAAGACTGGCTCGAACAGCTCTTTGGCGAGCTTGGCAAGATTGCCAGCCTGCTCGATGGTGATAGCAGCGTGTACGCCGAGGCCCTTGGCCACTGGCATAAAGCGGTGCTGGATCCGTCGTTTACCCTGTCGGGCCGGGTGCACAAGGCGGTGATTGAAGCAGGGCACGACCATGGCGAGTTTGTGATGGGCCTTGCCGCCAAGTATCAGGATTATTTCCTCACCTATCCGCTGAGCGACGAAACCGAAGCGGATTATCTGGCCGAGGCAGCGTCGTCGCTGACAGCCCAGCGTGAGATTGAAGCTGCCGATACCCAGAATTTTGATGACTTTTTGCGTGACTATTTCAAGGACGTACCATGCGCGCTCTAGTGCTTGGACTGGCTGCTGTCGCCGTGCTTGGCGGCTGTGCCAGTCAGGTGGATACCAGTCGTCAGTGCGGCTGGGTATCCGGTTATCAGGACCCTCCGGAAAATGAGCGCCTCTACCGCGCTATCGTCACTCACCTCAATGGTACGCCGGTGATCTCCCGGCCCAATTATCAATTGGCACCGGGCAATTACGAGTTGACCCTGGTGGAGCTGATTGATGCGGTCGATTTGCGGGTGGCGCCCGAGGCCCATCAGAAAAAGACCCTTAAAGTCGATGTGGCGGCCAATACCCGCTATCACTTTGCCGCCCGCTTTAAGGACGATAAGCGTTACTTTGGCAAAGATGCTGACTTTTGGGAGCCGGTCATTTGGCAAACCGAAGCCGCAGAATGTGAGATAGAGACGCCTTAAGCGTCTCCTTCGCGATCGACCCCTCAGTTAGCTTTATCTGAATTGCATCTTAATCAATGACATGGGACACTCAAGCTCCCTGTGAACGCTATCCCTGATATAAAGAGAAGCGCTATGTCAAAGGCCGTTATTCTGCTGTTTCCACTGGCACTGCTGCTTGGCGGCTGTGCCACTTCGCCTCCCAAAGACCCAGACAATATTTGCGCCATTTTTAAAGAGCACCGTGGTTGGTACGACGCGGCGCTGGATACCCAGGAAAAGTGGGGCGTGCCTGTGCATGTGCCGCTGGCGATGATGTATCAGGAAAGCTCGTTCAAACACAACGCCGCGCCGCCGATGGAGTATTTTCTGGGCTTTATCCCCATTGGCCGTGCCAGTGATGCCTATGGTTACGCCCAGGCCAAAACCATGACCTGGGACGATTATGTGCGTGAGACGGGCAACAGCTGGTCGAGTCGCAGCGACTTTGACGATGCCATGGATTTTATGGGCTGGTTCATCACCAAAACGCATAAAATCAACGGTGTATCCAAGTGGGATGCCCGCGCGCAATATTTGAATTATCACGAAGGCTGGGGTGGTTATCGCCGCGGCACTCACAAATCCAAGAAATGGCTTATTAAGGTGGCCGCCAAGGTGGACGAGCGTTCCCGCCGTTATGCCGCCCAGTACAAGGGCTGTAAAGAAGAGCTGGATTCATCCTGGCTGTACCGGCTGTTCTTTGGCTGAACCTGCCATTGGATGAGGGTTTGACCGCTTTAATCCTTCAATAACTCACTGAAACAAAAAGGCATTCATCTGGAATGCCCTTTTTTGCGCCAGCAGGCGTTATTGTCAGTTATGGTGCTCGGTTTTAATCAGCTTGCCGAACTGGTCGAAGAACTGCCAGTCGCCGGATTGGCGGTCGGCAATATAACTGCCCTGAATGCGTTTCTCGCCTCCGGGCCAGAAACTCAGCCACTGACCTTCCTTTCTATCCCTGATGTAGCTGCCCTGCTCTGAAGGTTTGCCGTTGGGGTGGAAGTAGCGGGCTTCGCCTTCGCGGTAGCCAGCAATCCAGAACTCTTCTGCTTTCAGGGTGCCGGTGGGGTAATACTGCTTGTGGCTGCCGTTTGGCTTGTCATCCTGGTAGTCACCCTCGGCCATGAGCTGCCCATCGGGGAAGAACTCTTTGCGCGGGCCTTGGAGCTTGTCATTGTCGTAGCTCACGAGCAGCTTTTGCAGGCCGTTTTCGTACCAGTATTGCCACTGGCCGGTCTTTTTACCTTTGATAAGCTTGCCGCTGGCTTCTTGCTGGCCGTTGCTGACATAAAACTCCTGATAATCACCGTTTTGCACGCCCATCTCCCAGGTGGTCAGGCGATAACGCACACCACTGAAGGCGAACAGCTCTTCGGTGCCATGGGGTTTACCGGCGCGAAACTGGGTCTTGCTGTAGACGTTGCCTTCGGGAATAGGGCCGAAGGTCGGGTCTTTCTCTTCGTAGCGATACTGAGTCCATTCACCTTCCTTTTGGTTGTCCCGGTACTCACCGCTGCTGCGGCGCCGACCCTGATAGTATTCGGTGAATTTGCCGTGGCGTTTGCCGTTCAGATACTCCTGCTCACGGCTGACTTTGCCGTCAGCGTACTGGCGCCACAGCCCGGTTTTTTGGCCGTTGCTGTACTGGCCTGTTTCGGTTAAATCGCCGTTGGCGTACCAGCGGGAGTATTCCCCATCCAGTGGATACTGGGAGGCGTTTTCAGGCTTGGTTTGGGCGTAATGCTTGAGTTCCTGCACTGTTCCTTCGCGGTAGAAGCTTTGGTACTTACCCACCCATTGGCCATCGCGCTGCTGCCCCTGATACTGGGGTTTGCCGTCTTCAAAGTAACGCTCGGACTTACCGTTAACTTTCCCGTCCTGATATTCATCCAGCGACGCCAGGTTGCCATTTTTATGGAAGCGGCGGCTTTCGCCGTGGCGAATATCGGCTTTCCAGTGGCTGGACTCCGCGAGGGTGTCGCCCTGATAGCGTTGATACTCGCCTTCGCGCAGGCCTCGGGCCAGAGTGACTGACTCCTGCAGCTGTCCATATTGGTCGTAGCGCTCCTGCTTGCCATGCCGCGGGTACTGGCCATTGTCGGCCGGTTTGTCATCGGCCAGGGTTTCGAGACTGGCGAGCTTACCATTGGGGTGGAAGCGTTTTTGCACCCCGGCGCTCAGGCCTTCTTTGTAGTTGAGGCTCGCGGTCAGGGTGCCTTCATCGTTGTAATACAGCTGCTCGCCATCGAGCTTGCCGCGATAGAAATGTTCTTTGGACAGCTGCAAGCCTTCACTGCTGAAGCTTTGGCATTCACCGTGGGGCAGGTTGTCCAGAAACTCACACTGGCTTTGGGGCTGGCCGTCGGGGTAAAAGTGCTGCTCCTGGCCGTTTTTCTGGTTGTTGCTGTATTGGGTTTGGCTGGCCAGTCTGCCGGCCTCGTCCCAGGTTTGCCAGCTGCCGGTGCGCTGGCCCTTGTTATCGTATTGGCCCTGCAGTCGTTTACTGCCGGAAGGATACTGCTCGGTCAGCTCGCCGCTTGCCAAATCGTCCACAAAGGTGGCGCTGCGCTGTGGGTTGCCGTTTTCATAAAAGCTCAGCCACTTCCCGTGGCGTAAGTTCTGGCGATAGCTCTCCTGCGACTCGAGCTGGCCATTGGGGTAAAAACGCTTGATTTCGGTGTTGTCACCAAGCTCGAACTGGCGCTCTTCAATTACATCGCCTTCGGGGCTGTAGCGCAGCCATTTGCCGTGGGCCAGACCTTGTTGGAACCGTTGCAGCTCAACCATGCCCCCTTGCAGGGCAAACAGCTGCCATTCGCCTTCCTGTTTGCCTTGAGCAAACTGGCCACGGATCATCGGGGTGTCTTTTTTGTAGAAGGCGTGCCAGTTGCCATTTGGCAAACCGTCGCTGAACTGGGCTTGGGTAAAGCTGCCGTCTTCATGGTTAAGGGTTACTTCACCCTGCAATGGCTGGCCGGTGGTGCGTTTGAAATAACGGCTCAGGCCATCCTGGGTGCGGACATCAACCAGCTGCAGCGCAATAGACTCGGCGGCCATTATCGGCGCCGGGTGCAACAGCAGTGTGGTGGCGAGCATGGCTGCCGTTAACTTTGGATACATCTTATCTTCCTTGTGGATTGTCCTTGCCCAGCCATCCGGCCGGGACTGCCTGTTATTGCGAGGCCTGGGTACGGCTTAGTTTGCGGGCCCGCTTGTGCTCGTACATGCGCTCATCCGCCAGTTTAAAACTTTGGGCAAACTGGCCTGTGAAGGGCGCTACCCCAGCACTGACAGAAATCGGTTTGTCGAGCGCTGCCAGCGCCGCCTGCAATTTATTGAGTCGCTCCTGCAGCGCATCCTCAGGGCCATGGGAAATAATGGCAAATTCATCGCCGCCAAAACGGCTGATAAGGCTGCTTTGGGGCCAGTGCTGTTTCAGTGCCGACGCCAGTTGTGCCAGGGCTTCGTCGCCTGCCTGATGACCCATAATGTCGTTGATAGTCTTGAGGTTATCCATATCAATCAGGGTCAGGAAACTGCCAAAGGCACGGTTGTGTTTCCATTGCGCCAAGCTGTCTTCAAAGTGACGGCGATTGAACAGCCCCGTGAGCGCATCAAAGTTGGCCAGCCGATAAATTTCGCGGGACTTTTGATACAGCGAAATCGCATTGGCCGCCTCGTGGGTAAGAATGGCCACCAGATTGCGGTCGTAGTCGCTGAAGGCACTCAGCTGACTGCTGTCGAGGTTTAACATGGCATACAGCTTGCCATCGATATGGATGGGGCTTGAGAGGGTGGAGCGGATCGGCTGGTGCGCGGCGGTGAGCAGTATTTCCTGCTCGGCTTTGGTCAGGGTGCTTTCGGCGTTGACGTGACGCATATCGTCCACCACCACAACCCGGTCGCAGCGGCCATCGGTGAGACGATACTCAAATGACTGCTCCAGCGAGAAATCAATTTGTCGCAGCCGCTCGAGATCCAGCCCGACGCTGGATTCAAACATCAGCTTATGGCTGTCGGGTTCAACCCGGATAATGCTGCCCATTTCGGCACCATTGATCACATTTACCGCCTTGGTCAGCAGAGCATCCAGAAACGCGTGTTCATCCTTGTATTGGCTGGACAAATGTACCAGTTCGAAGGTGGCATCGTTGATATTGACCACCTGTTCCAGGTGTTCCCACAGCCGCTGCAACCGGCCCTGATGCAGGTAATAGCTGAGGCTGTAACCCACCAGATACACCAGGCACACCAGGGTCAAAATCATCCACGGCAAAGACCCCTTGGGGGAGAAGAGGTAAAAAATCCCGATAAATACTGAGAGAGGGATGAGCAATAATGTGAGGTGGTAACCCAGACCAAGGCTGTCGATGCGTTTGCGCTTGAGGCTGTCCCGTTGCTTCACTGAAAATATCCATATCGAATCTCTGGCCCGACCATTATACGGAGGAAATCCGGCGGTTGCACAGGCCAAATACAGCACAAACGTCATAAAAAAGCCCCGACATTTCGGGGCTTTGATGCTGATGCTCCCGGCACACTCCGTCAGAGCCGCGCGGGAGGGATGCGCCTCGTTAAAAGTCGGCGTTATCGAGGATCCACTGCAGCGGTGCCTGATATTGCTCCGGCATCCAGCTTTTCAGCTGAGTGATACTACTTTCGAGCATGGCGGCATTGTGCACCGACAGGTTCAGGTGACCTACCTTGCGGCCCGGACGCACCTCTTTGGCGTACCAGAACAGCTCGGCATTGGGCAGGCTCAGCCAGCGGTCGTCCTTGTCGATACCGATAAGGTTAACCATCACACAGGGGAAGTTCACCTGAGGCTGCTGAATAGGCAGGTCGCACAGGGCGCGCAGGTGCAGCTGGAACTGATCCATATGGGTGCCCGCCTGGGTCCAGTGGCCCGAGTTATGTACCCGCGGCGCCAGCTCGTTCACCAGCAGGTGGTCGCCAACCCGGAAACATTCCATGGCCATTACGCCCACATAATCGAGGCCCTGCATGATGGTGCCGAGCATGGCTTCGGCCTCGGCCTGCAGTGGCGCAAGCCTTGGCAGCGGTGACACAGATGCCATCAGAATGCCGTCCTGATGCAGATTCAGGGTCAGCGGGTAAAAGAAGCACTCACCATTGTGAGTGCGAACGCCCACAACAGATACTTCTTCATCAAAATTAATGGCTTGCTCGGCAATGGCTTCACCGCGCCAGTCGGCGGGGATCTGGCCATTTTCGGCCTGCTTGAGCCAATGCTGACCCTTGCCATCGTAGCCACCGGTGCGACGCTTCATCAGCACCCGCTCGCCATACTTGCCATAAAGGGCATTGACGTCAGTGTCGTTATCCACCAGCTCCCAGGGAGCGGTGGCAACCTTCAGCTCATCCAGCAAGGATTTTTGGGTATAGCGGTCGGCAAGACGACCAAACACAGGACCATTGATGAAGTTTTTGTGGGTGGAGAGCTGCAGACTCAGGCTGGACTCGGGCCACTGCTCACGCTCGGCGGTGATGATGTCATCATCGGCCAGCGGCAGTTTTTCATCGCTGGGGGCCATGATATCCACCGGCAGCACATCGATTGCCAGCGGCTGACCGGCGTGGGACAGCATGGCACCGAGCTGACCATTGCCCAGTACCCAAACGCGCTTATTGTTTGCCATGATTACGCGTCCCTCGGATCCGGATTTTCCAGTACGCTTTGGGTTTGCTCGGCGCGGAAGGCTTCCAGACGCTCGGCGAGGGCAGCATCGTTGTTGGCAAGGATCTGACAGGCCAGCAGACCTGCGTTAAAGGCACCGGCTGTGCCGATAGCGAGGGTGCCTACGGCGATGCCCTTTGGCATTTGCACGATAGACAGCAAGGAATCCATGCCGTTCAAAGCCTTACTTTGAACAGGCACGCCCAGCACGGGCAGACGGGTTTTGGAGGCCAGCATGCCTGGCAGGTGGGCTGCACCGCCGGCGCCGCCGATGATCACCTGAAAGCCCTTGTCTGCAGCTGTGGCTGCAAAGTCCATTAACTTGTCCGGGGTCCGGTGGGCGGAGACCACTTCAACATGGTAGGGCACCTGCAGTTTATCCATGATCTCTGCGGCGGCTTCCATGGTGGGCCAATCACTCTTGGATCCCATTACGACAGCAACGAGGGCTTGCATGATAACTCCTTAACGACTGATTTTAATTATATTTGCCTGTTTTCAGGCTAGGGTACTGGTAGCCCTGGCGGCGGGGGAGTCCCCTCGGTAGTCGTTGCCAGGGCGAGATGGGGCGCAATGATAGCATGACGGGCGTGGTTTCGCTGCCTTTTCAGTTGCCTTTCTCTGTGCCGGAATGGCCGCTGTAGAAGATGCGATAGAGGCGGTCGCGGCCATCGTCACTCACCAGCAGACTGCCGTCGGGCGCCACCAGCACATCGGCCGGGCGACCATGCACTGCATCGCCCTGCAGCCAGCCTTCAGCAAAGGTTTCCAGGCTTTCTACCTCACCGTCTTTTAGCTTGGCAAAGCGCACCCGGTAGCCGACTTTTTCGCTGCGATTCCAGGAGCCATGTTCGGCGATAAAGATGCCGCCCTGGTATTTTGGCGGAAACTGTTTTTGGGTATAGAAGGTCATGCCGAGGCTTGCCACGTGGGCGCCGAGCCTGGCCTTGGGCGCTTCATAGTCCTGAATGCGTTTACCTGTGCCAAATTCCGGGTCAAGGGTGTCGCCCTGATGCACATAGGGGTAACCGAAGTGCTGGCCGCGGCGACTGAGCTGATTCAACTCATCGGAAGGCATGTCATCGCCCATCATGTCGCGGCCATTGTCGGTAAACCAAAGCTCGCCTGTGGTCGGGGCAAAGTCGAAGCCGACGCTGTTGCGTACGCCGAGGGCCTCGTCCCTGGTGGTGAGGGTGTCCAAATCCAGGCTGATGATTTTGCTGTAGTTTGGCCCGGCATCACAGATGTTGCAGGGGGCGCCGATGGGGATGTAGAGCCGACCATCCGGGCCAAATTTAAGGTACTTCCAGCCGTGGTGTAAATCTTCCGGCAGTTTATCGAAAATAACCTCGGGAGTACTCTTGCCGGGGTGCTTAGCATCCTTAACCCGGTAGAGTTTGCCGATATCGGCGATGTAGAGGTTGCCGTCTTTGATGGCGATGCCCGATGGCATGGTGAATTTCATGCTGATGGCACCATTGGGCACGCCTGCCCTGGCGGCCGCAGAACCCGGCAGCGGAAAATAATGCACCTTGCCTTCTTTGCGGGAACCGACGTAAAGGATACCTGAGTCGGTCAGCGCCATCTGGCGGTAGTTTTTAAAGCCATCATGGAGCACTTCAATCTCAAAGCTCGGCGGCAGTTTTATCAAATCCAGCACGGCCTGATTTTCTTCTTTGCTGTAGGCTGTCGCCAGCAGAGGCGTCAGCGCCAGCAGCAACAGGGCGCGGCTAAGTTTGCCTGATGTCATGGTTTTCTCCTGCAATCATTGCCATGGGCAAGTGGATACATCGCCATGGGCAAAATCGGTAAATGCCATCAAGCATGCCAAAGGTGCAGTTAAAAAAACAGCGCCGGGGGGCGCTGTTTAACATGGGAAAGAGGCCGTTACTGTTTGGTTTGCTGACTCAGCTCTTTGCTCTTATCCATTAATCCAAGGGCCGAGAAGCCGGTGATCACATCCAGATTGGAGGTCATGCCGCCATTGCCGCCAATATAATTTTGCGGCATTTCCACTTTGAACTTAGGCAGGTTCTCGTACAACACCTTGGCCACATCGCGGTTCATCTCGGCGGTGTAGATTTTCTCGTAGGTACCGAGGGCCTTGTATTTGGCGGCCAGAACTTCCGCCTCGGCGATACCGGTTTCGCGGATAGCCTTGGCCTCAAAGGAGGCCGCAGCGGCGTTGGCCTTTTGAATTTCCAGGTTGGCCTGGGCCATTTCCAGCTCTTTGGCCTTGGAAAGGGCGGCAATTTCTTTCTTCTTGCGCTCTTCCACCAGTTCCCGCTCGGCAATTTGACGGGCGATTTCCACTTCTTTTTGCTGGGAAATTACCGCCAGCTCCTTGGCACGCTGGGCATCCTGAACCTCGCGGGTACGCTGAATTTCTTTGCGCAGTTGCTCGGTCTTGGCCTGGGCTTTGGAGGTCTCCTGCTCCTGAATGGTGCGGATGCGCTCGGCAACCAGTTTCTTTTTGTCTGTCAGCAGTTTATCAAGCTGATCCTCCGGCTGCGGATCGCCAATGGTCACCTGAGTCACGGTAATGCCGTACTGGCTTAACGGGTTGTCCTGACGCACCGGCTGACCGGTTTTGTCGGTGACAGGAATGGTCTTCCACACCAGTTGTTTGGTGGCCTGCAGCTTGTTGGAGTCGTCCTGATCGAAGCCTACCGGCACCAAATCCACCTGTTCCACTTCAACCTGGCGACGCTCGGTGGTGTAGATACCGTTGCTGAGCTGATCCGCCAGCTGCGCCTTGAACTGGTTCAGGCCGCCCTGGAAGAACTCTTCGCCGGTGTACTGTGTCGCGGTGATTACGGTCACGTTGCGGGCGTTTTTGATCAGCATGGTTTCAATCAGGTTGTCGTTGGAGCGAAACTCCCGGTGCATCTGGATAATTTGCTCAGGGGAGTGGGACAACTTGAAGCGGAAGGTGGCGGGCACCTGGCCTGTGTAGGTGTCGGCAAACCGCACCTGCAGCGAGGGGAGTCGCTGATAAAAGGCTTCGCCCTGATTGTTACCGAAAGAGACGGTAACTACCTGATCGTAGCGCGTTATTTTGGATAAAAACGGCATGCGTACGTGGATGCCCGGCTCGGTAAATACATCCAACGCCCCGGTGATGTTGTTCTGATGAACATAGGTGTAACCGGCGTCAGTCATCAGAATTGAGCTCTTCAGCACCGCCACGGCACCTATGGCACCCAGGGTGAGCAGAATGGCTTTGGGGGAGAGAGCCTTTTTGGCGCGGGTGATGTTGCTGTCGTCCATGTGTCTTCCTTGCAAGCTGAACCGAAAATGAAAATCGGCGTCCATGTTACCGGGAACCCGGTTCCCGGTCATGGATTTTTACAAGGGATTATTACCAATATTTTTCAATATATTATGCTGTTTATCTGCACGCGCCTTCCATGAAGTGAGGCTTAGCCTGGCAGGGCGTGCCCGCATTCATTTGTGGATGGGGGCACAGGCCGAGGCGAGGTCGGCATGAAAACTCAGCAGCCCCGGGATTTCAGCCACCCGAGCCCGCACCAATACCCGCAGGGCATGGAAGGGCACAGAGGCGATACGAAGTTCGCGCCCCTCGGCTTTTAGCTGCGACAAGGTTCGCTCCAGCGCCGCCACGCCACCGGCATCGAGTAAGGTCACATTTTGCCAGTCAAGGATCAGGGTCTGAACGCCCTGGCTTCGATGCAAAAGCTCGCTGAAGACATTGTCGGCAGCGGCAAAAAACAGCGGTCCGTCAATGCGATAGAGCGCACTGCTGTGGGCGTCCGTGTCAGCTTGTGAGTCGTTTGGCGGGTCGTCATCGGGATGGCAAGGCATGTCCTGGGACACCAGCCGGGTGGTGGCGGCCAGTTGCCCCATCAGCAGCAATGAAGCCAGCACTATGCCGGCGCCTATGGCTATCACCATGTCAAAAATAACCGTCAGCAGCAGACAGGTGAGCAGCACCAGCACGTCGGCAAGGGGCGCAGTTTTCACAAGGTGCAGGCTCTTTGGTGCCTCACTCATGTGCCAGGCAACCACCAGCAGCAGTGCGGCCATGGTAGCCATGGGCACGTACGCCAGTACAGGCGCAAGCACCAGAAGCCCGGCCAGCACCGTCAGAGCATGGAATACTGCCGCCAGCGGACTCTTGGCGCCGGCGCGCACATTGGCGGCGCTGCGGGCAATGGCCGCTGTGGCGGGAATAGCGCCGAAAAAAGGCGCGATAAGGTTGCCAAGCCCCTGTCCGAACAGCTCACTGTTGGCACTGTGGCGTTTGCCGGTCATGCCATCAAGCACCACGGCGCACAGCAAAGATTCGATGGCGCCCAGCATGGCAATGGCCAACGCCGAGGGCAGCAGCGCCTGCAGTAAGCTCCAGCTGAGTGCCAGTGGCTTGCCATCGCTGCCGGGGAGATGCCAGGGGGCAATCCATTCCGGCAGGAAGGGCGGGATCCCCGGCGCCAGGGTACCGTCGGCCAGCGCATAGGAAAAACGTGAGCCTATGGTGTCTACGGCGTGTCCGTTGCCGCTGAGCCACAGTGCGGTGAGGGTACCGATAACGATGGCGGGCAGGTGCGGCGGCACCTTGCTGGTGAGTTTTGGCCAGCCAATCAGCACTGTCAGGGTGACGATAGCCACCAGTGCGCTGGGCCATTGGCTGCTGGGCAGCGCATGGATGATGCCCTGCCACAGGGGCCAGAAGCCTTCGCCGCTCGACTCGATGCTGAGCCCAAGCAGATCTTTTACCTGCAAGCTGGCAATCACAATGGCAATACCGCCGGTAAACCCCAGGGTGACGGGCTCTGGAATGTACTGAATAAGCCTGCCAAGTCGCATCAGCGACATCAGCATCATAATGGCGCCGGACATCACGGTCGCCAGCATTAAACCGCCCAAACCATAGTGAGCCGAAATTGGCGCCAGCAGCACCACAAAGGCAGCGGTAGGGCCGGATACCGATAATCTGGAGCCGCCGCTGAGCGCAATAATGATGCCCGCCACTATGGCGGTGTACAGGCCGTGCTGCGGCGGCGCGCCACTGGCAATCGCAAGGGCCATGGCCAGTGGAATGGCGATAATGCCCACGGTGATCCCGGCAAGGATATCTGCCAGCAGGGATTTTCGGCCGTAGGGGGACTCAAACAGGCTTTGACGCAGGGCGATGCCTGGTCTTAGAGAGGTAAGGTGCTGGCGGTGTGGCATGTAAGCTTCCTGCCGCGGGTGCGGCCAAAGACGATTATTGTAGTCAGGGCGAGCTGGTCAAAGTGTGAGCGAGTCGTCATTTTTCCGGTTTATGGGGCCTCGATGGAATCGGCGCCACCAACGGGCAAATTCATTAACCCTTTTGGCGTGGGGCTACGTTAATAAGCATAGACCCACAAATACGAGGTGAATATGGACTTTGTACTGGCTGCTGTGCACACTGAGATCAAAGTTAGCCATATCAAAGGGCAGGACGGCCCCCCGCGCTGTTCCCGGCCTTTGGGTTTCAGGATTTATGGTTTCAGAGCAATCATGACAGCAATCCAATCCATTTCACTGCCGGGTAACGATGAAGACGAACTGCTGATGCAGCGTTACGCCAAGGGCGACATCAAGGCCTTTGACACCCTGTATCAGCGTCATCGTGGCGGCCTGTATCGCTATTTTGTACGTCAGATTGGCGACAGCCAACTGGCCGAAGATCTGTATCAGGAGACCTGGGGGCGGGTTATTAAGGCCGCCCCTGCCTATGAGGTCAGTGCCAAGTTCACCACCTGGCTGTATCGCATTGCCCACAATTTGTTGATTGACCATGTGCGGGCGGTTAAACCCCTCGATGATGCCGATGCGTTTGAAGAAGAGTTGCAGGAGTTGCCCGACGGCATGACGCCCGCCCGCTCGCTGGAACAGGAGCAGCGGGTGCAGGCGCTGCGTCATTGCGTGACTTTATTACCCCAGGTACAAAAAGAGGCCTTTTTGCTGTCGAGCGAAATGGGCTTCACTGCGCTGATGATAAGTGAAATTGCCGCGGTGTCGCTTGAGGCGACCAAGAGTCGGATCCGCTATGCTTACCAGAGCCTTCGCAGTTGCGTGGCCAGGCGTCTGGGGGAGGATGACGATGAAAGATAGTCCTCACAGTGCGCTTAGCCCCGAGCTGAAGCAGGAAATGGATAGCCTTTATCGTCAGGGGGCACGGGAAATGCCGCCGGCCAGGCTCGATGAGGAAATCCGTTCCCTCGCTCTGCGACATCTGGATGCCCATCAGCAGCCTGCTGCGAAACGCCAGGGGGTAAGGCGTTTCCCCTATGTGATATCAACCGCGGCCTCGCTGATGTTGCTGGTCAGCTTGGTGCTGATTAACCCAAGGTTCAGCTTTTTTGGCGACAGCCTGCCGGTACCGGCCGAAAGTGACATGATGGGCACCACACCGGCTACGCTGCAAGAGTCCGCCCCCGAGGCCGCGTCCGGTGCACAATCGGCACCGGCCCCGGCGATGATGAAAATGGCGCCCAGACAGGAAACCATGCAAATGGCGGCGCCGGCCAACACTGACCCTGCCGCCGATGCCCTGCTGCAGGGAGATATTGATTCGCGGCTGGATGCCATCGCCGCGGCCATTGATGCGGGCGATACCATCCTTGCCAGGGAACTGATTGATACCCTGGAGCTTGGCCGCGATAAACTGACTGAGGCGCAACGCCAGCGTCTCGATGCTCTTGCCAGGGTTGTTGCCAACTGAGATTGGCCAGCCTTTCGGAGGTGACGATGACAGAGTTCGCCGCACGCACAATGACAGTTGCACTGGTGCTGCTGTCGTGGCTGCTGCCACTGTCATCCAGTCAGGCGGCCTGCAGCCATGTGCTGCACGTGGGGTTTAACGACTGGCCGCCTTATTCCTGGTCTGAAGATGCCGGTCCGGCGCTTGGGCTAGATGTGGAGCTGCTGAAGGTATTTGCTGAGCGGGCGGGCTGCGAAATCGTGTTTGATAAGATGCCCCCCAAGCGTTCACATCAGCTGATGCGTTCGGGCAAAATCGACATCATGATGGGGGCCAGCAGGACGGAAGAGCGGGTGTCGTACGCGTTTTTCTCTTTGCCTTATCGGCTGGAAGTGGTGAGCCTGTTCAGCATGGAAAGTGCATCGGTAAACGATATCAGCAGCTGGGCCCAAGTGATGACCGCCAAGCACAAGCTGCTGGTGCCCCAGGCTGGTTGGTATGGCGATGATTTTGAGCAAAATAAAGACCATATGCTGCGCCGCGACCTGCTGGTGGAAAGCCCGGATCTACTCAGAAGCGTGCAGATGCTGGCCCGTGGCCGCGGTGATTTGGCGATCGGCGACTCCCTGTCTTTGCCCTATATCGCCAGTCAGAGTGAGCAGTTGCATCTGTATCGCCACTCGGTGCGCCTCAGTGAAAGTGAAATCCACCTGATGTTCAGCCGCGAATCCATGTCAAAAGAGGAAGTAGACGCCTTCAACCATGCCATTGGCCTGGCCGGTGAAGAAGGTGAAATCGCCCGGCTGCAATTCAAGTGGGAGCAAATCTCGTTAAGCCGGATAGAAGGACATTCAGATAACGGTGCCGGCCGCGAGCGTGCCGGCCCAGTGATGGCAGAGTGACGGCCGGATACTGGCCGACTGATACTCGGTTGACGGTCAAAAGCTGATTGCCGCTTGAATCAGCCCGCTTAATCCGAGCCCTGACGGTATATGGCAGGCTCTTCCCAAATTGCTTTCATCCCGGGTTCGGCCAAAAAGGTATCCACCAACAGCGGATCCAATGCCGTGCCCTTAAGCCCTTTCAGATGCGCCAGCGCCTCGGTAAAGGACATTCTCAGCCGCTCGTCCGGGTGGCACAGCAAATCATCGAAGATATCCACCAGTGACACTATCCGTGCGGCCAGCGGAATTGCTTTGCCCCGCAGCTTACCCGGGAAGCCTTCGCCGTCCCAACGTTCGTGATGGTAGGCGGCGATGTCTCGGGCGAGCTCCAGCAGCATGCAATCGGGAGCCTCTTTTTGCAGATCCGCCAGCAGCCGCTCGCCAATCTGGGTGTGCTTGTATCTGTCGTGCTCCATCGAGGGCGTCAGTTCCAGCATCTTGCTTTGCAAACTGTCCGGCAGACCAATCATGCCAATGTCGTGCAGGGTAGCGCTAAGGCCAATGTGCTCGGCAAATTCCTGGGTCAGTTCTTCGGGCTTGTGGGGCGAGTGCAGCAGGGCTTCGGCGAGCTTTTCACTGGCAATGGCAATCCGGTCGAGGTGCCGGGCTTTTTCGCTGGTGCGGTAACTGGAAACGCGTGCCAGCCCCAATACGGTCGCCCGTCTGGAGGCGTTGGTCCGCTCCAGTGACTGTGCCAGCTTATCGGTCAGGTAGCCGGTGCCAAAACACAGCATGGCGTTGATAACCAAAAAATTAAGCATCACCACCAGATAGATTTCCAGGCTGTACTCGGGCAGTGGTGGCCAGGGGAGCCAGTGGTTGCCATAGGCGATGGCGGTGATGATCAGCGTCAGTGCCGCTAAGCCCTGAGAGGCGAGTCCCATGCGACTGCCAAGCAGCAAGGTGGCGATAAGCGGGAACATAAACAGCCAGAAAAATCCTGCTCCCGTGGGGCCTATAGCCCAGATAAAGGCCACGCCTATGCCGTAGCACAACAGGCTACCCAGCAGGTAGCGCTGGCGGTCTTCCAGTTCAGGGAACAGCAGCAAGGCCAGCAGCATCAGGTAGGCGAGTGTGTCTACCACCACCATGGACCAGAAGCCTTGCTTCATGCACAGGTAAACGCTGGTGAAGTAAACGGGAATACAAATGATCGCCATGGCCCCGAACAGGCGGCGAAAGATGATTTGGCGCCAATGGGCAAGATCCGTCGGGTGTTCGTCCCTGGACAGTGTGGACATGCAGCGTCAGCCTATGGATGCAGTAAATTTGTAAAAAAAAGATTAATACCCCTGTTTTAGCCATAGTGGCAAGGGATTTCAACTCTTAAACCAGTCCCAAATCCCAAGGGATGTCTCTGAAAAGAGGTCAATACCGAGCATGGATTTGAGCAAATACAGCCCCAGCAGTCCAAGCAGCAGGGAAATGAGTAAAAATGCCAGCACACAGCCGACAAAAAATGCCAGCGAAAGATGCTTCTCGGTGCGGGTGTAGGCCCGGCGGTTTTTACCGAGCAAAAATACCCAGTAGTAGCGCCATCGCATAAAAGGCAGCGAAAAAGTGCCGCGACTGTCGATGCTGTGACGGCCCCAGGTGCGATCGCCAAGCAGAATACGGATCCCTTCGACCTGCTCGTCACTGTAGCTGTCGGCAAGCTCTGTCGGTAACTTTCCCAGCAGCTTGGATCTTAAGTCATCCGCCTTGGGCACCGGCGGTTCGCTGCGGGGGTTGGCGTTATCTGCGGCCATTGAATTTCCACACAAAAGTGGCAAACCATCCACAGAGTGTAGGTCAGGGGGCCAAAAAAAACAGGGCGCCGCAGCGCCCTGTTTCCGTGGAATTGAGGTTACTCGTCCTTGGGCAGACCGCCCAGGGCTTCCACCAGAGCGTGCATCAGCGCCACCAACTCACTGCCCATCAGGGCGAAGTCGGCATCGAGGCGCGCCATTGGATCATCGTTACCCAAGTCATCGTTACCGGCACGGAACTCTTCAGAGAACTTAAGGCGCTTGAGACTTGCGTCAGACTGCAACACCAATGCAATGGACTGACCGAAATGCAGTGCCAGCTTGTGCACTTCCTTGCCGGTTTCCAGGTGCGCCAGCACTTCTTCTTCAGTCAGAACCTGTTGTTTGAAGCGAACGATACCGCCTTCATCGGCGGCAGACTTGAGTTCCGCTTCATCCTGCATGATAAAGGGCGCCGCCGCTTCACCAGCCTTGAGCCATTCGGTGAGGGTATGTTCAACCGGCACGGTGAAAGACACAGGGATCACCGGCAGTGAGCCCATGGCCTTACGCAGCAGTGCCAGCAGCTCTTCGGCCTTGGTGGCGCTGGAGCTGTCCACCAGGATCATCTCGATTTCCGGCAGGATCAGGGCATGGATTTGGCTTCTGCGGGAGAAGGCGCGCGGCAGCAGCGTGGTGGTGATTTCTTCTTTAAGCGCGTCTTTCTCTTTTTTGGTGAGCTTGCGGTTTTCTTCGGCTTCAATCTGACCGGCTTTTTCTTCCATCGCCTCTTTAATTACCTGGCCTGGGAGGATTTTTTCTTCCTTGGTGGCGCAGATAAGGTGGCGGTTATTGGCACTGTGAACCAGGGCACTGCCGTGTTTGCCCAGGGCCTTGGAGAAACCGAACTTGCTGATGTCCTGGCTGGAGCAAGGGCTGAAGGTAAAGTCTGCCAGGGCCTTTTCCAGCGACTCGGCGTCGATGTTGATTGGCTTGTTAAAACGATACAGGGTGAGATTTTTAAACCACATAATTGCACTCGGCCACGAAACGAAAGCCCGAGTGTAAGCCATCGCCCGTGGCGGGTAAACCGGAAATCGAGATGACAGCCAGATGGCAGCAAAGCAAATTCACAAAAGTGTCATTAAAAGTTGTATCAAACATAAAGTATTGAAATATAACGATTGTTGGCTATGTGTGTTACGCGCTTGCTGGAGATGTAACCACTTGAGCAAAAACTGAAATAAAACTGAAACACTTGCCTTGCAAACTTGCGCTCGTTCCAAACCAATAACCAGACGCACTGAACGTCGCAAGGATTAAATGATGAACGCTTTTAACAAAACTCTGCTTGTTTCCGCGCTGACCATGGCTTCACTGGCTTCTGCACACGCTGCCGAGCCTATCACCGTTTACGGTAAGCTGAATGTTTCTGTACAGAACAACGACGAAGCCGGCGAATCTGAAACTGTAGTTCAGAGCAACGCTTCCCGTCTGGGTGTTAAGGGTGCTTTCGAACTCAGCTCTTCTCTGGAAGCCTTCTACACCATCGAGTATGAAGTGAACACCGGCGATGATGCCAAGGAAAACTTCCTGGCCCGTAACCAGTTTGTGGGTCTGAAGGGCAACTTCGGTGCTGTATCCGTGGGTCGTAACGACACCATGCTGAAAATCGCTCAGGGTAAAGTTGACCAGTTCAACGACCTGTCAGGCGACCTGAAGAGCCTGTTCAAAGGTGAAAACCGTATCGAACAGACTGTAACCTACGTTTCTCCTTCTTTCGGTGGTTTCAAAGTAGGTGCTACCTACGCCGCTGAAGGTGCCAAGGCTCAGGCCGGTGAAGACGGTTTCTCTCTGGCTGCCATGTACGGTGATGCCGGTCTGAAGAAAACCAACTTCTACGCGTCTGTAGCTTACGACAGCGAAGTAAAAGGTTACGACATCCTGCGTGCCACTGTACAAGCCAAACTGGCTGGCCTGATCCTGGGCGGTATGTACCAGCAGGAAGAAAAATCAGTTAACGGCGACAGCAAGACCGGTTACCTGGTAAGCGCTGCCTACAATATCTCTGACGTGACCCTGAAAGGTCAGTATCAGGACATGGAAGACAAAGGTGATTCCTGGTCTATCGGTGCTGATTACAAGCTGGGCAAGCCAACCAAGCTGTTCGCTTTCTACACCAGCCGCGACATGGAAGCTGCTGAAGACACTGACAACTACATCGGTGTTGGTATTGAGCACAAGTTCTAATCAGAACTTCATGCGTAAAAGAAAGGAGGCTTAGGCCTCCTTTTTCATTTTTATAAACAGATAGTTAATTCGTCTGATTATGACAATTCTTACGGAAATATGGCACTATAATGGGGCTGCTTCATATTTTTGTCACAAAACTGACCAATAATGTTCAGCGTGGACATTCACTGACAGAAAACCGCTTATGACTGCAAGGATTTTGATTGTTGAAGATGAGTTGGCAATCCGCGAGATGCTGACTTTCGTGATGGAACAGCACGGTTTCAGTACCACGGTTGCCGAGGACTTTGATTCTGCGCTGTCTCAACTTGCCGAGCCATACCCGGACCTCATCCTGCTCGATTGGATGTTCCCCGGTGGCAGTGGCATCCAGCTGGCCAAACGCCTCAAGCAGGACGAGTTTACCCGCCAGATCCCGGTGATCATGCTTACCGCCCGTGGCGAGGAAGAAGATAAGGTCAAGGGCCTGGAAGTGGGTGCCGATGACTATATCACCAAGCCGTTTTCGCCCAAGGAGCTGGTGGCCCGCATCAAGGCGGTACTGCGCCGCGCGGCGCCAACCCGCCTGGAAGAAACCATCGATGTGCAGGGGCTTACCCTGGATCCGGTCAGCCACCGTGTCACCGCCGGTGATACCGTGCTGGACATGGGCCCAACCGAGTTCCGTTTGCTGCACTTCTTTATGACCCACCCTGAGCGGGTATACAGCCGCGAACAGCTGCTGGACAACGTGTGGGGCACCAACGTGTACGTGGAAGACAGAACTGTGGATGTGCATATCCGCCGTCTGCGCAAGGCGGTAGAGCCGTCAGGTCACGACCGTCTTATTCAAACCGTACGCGGCGCCGGCTACCGTTTTTCCACCCGGGTGTAGTCCGGGATAGGCACAGGAAGCCCGATAGGGTATCTTGTGCCTCCAACGGACCCCTTAGCTGGACATACTTATGTTCGACTCCTATTCAGGGTATCGCCTGGCTTCCAGGCTGATGATTTACCTGTTTGTCACCCTGGCACTGGGCCTGCTGCTTGGACAGGTGCTGTGGACGCTGCTGATTGGCTGCGTTGCGCTGCTTATCTGGCATTACCGTCAGCTTGGGCGCCTGACCCACTGGCTGTGGCACGACCGCCGCCTCACGCCGCCCCAGGGCAGTGGCAGCTGGGAAGGGATTTTCAACGGTATTTATCGCCTGCAGGGCAAAAATCGCCGTCGGGTTTCCCAACTGGCCGGTCTGCTTGGTCGTTTCCGTCAGGGCGCAGAAGCATTGCCCGATGCTGCTCTGGTGCTGGACTCCGATAAAAATATTCTCTGGTGTAATAAGTTGGCGCAGCTGATGCTCGGGTTGGTGTGGCCCAAAGACAACGGCCAGCGCATCGACAACCTTATTCGCCACCCCGATTTTGCCGCCTATCTGAAAACCCATGATTTCAACGAACCGCTGGAGCTGCCATCGCCTGTGTCGGACAAGCGCCAGCTGGAGCTGCGGCTGATGAAATACGGCGATCGGCAGATGCTGCTGATTGCCCGGGATATCACCCGTATTCGTCAGCTTGAAGGCATGCGCAAGGAGTTTGTGGCCAACGTGTCCCATGAACTCAAGACTCCGCTCACAGTGCTGCAGGGGTACCTTGAGATGATGCAGGGCATGACTGAGCCCGATGACATTAATGCCAAGCCGCTGGCATTAATGCAGCAGCAAACCCGGCGGATGCAATCCATGGTGGAGCAGCTGCTGACCCTGTCACGCATCGAAGATGCCACCGATGTTGACCTCGAAAAGACGGTCAATATGGCCGCCCTGATGGGCACCATCAAGGATGAAGCCGAGGCGCTGGCACAGGGCGAGTACACATTGCAGTTTGATATTCAGCCGGGGCTCAACGCCCATGGCAATGAAGTGCTGCTGCGCAGTGCCTGTATCAATCTGGTGTCCAACGCCATCCGCTACACGCCACCAGGCGGTATTATCAAAGTCAGCTGGCGACTGATTGCCACCGGCGGCCGCTTCCAGGTAGAAGATAACGGCGAGGGCATTGCGCCCCAGCATATTGGCCGCTTAACGGAACGCTTCTACCGGGTCGACAGTGCCCGCTCCCGTGCCACCGGTGGCAGTGGTTTGGGTTTGGCGATTGTAAAGCATGCGCTCGCCCATCATCACACCGAGCTTTATGTCAGCAGTCAGCTGGGTAAGGGCAGTATCTTTGGCTTTGTGATCCCCCAGCATCTGCTGGAGCAGAAAAGCGGCCAGTAATACTGCTCTACAAGCTAAGAAAGACAGGCCTAGGTCTGTCTTTCTTTTTGATTCAAAAGTACTTTTCAAAAATTTGAATTAAATGTGTCACTGTCATGTAAGTGTCACATCAAGGTCATAGACTTGTCATCGTGGCAGTTGATACTGGCTGCGTCTAAACAAAAATGGTTCAACACTGGAGCAATTATGAAACTGAAACAGCTTGTCGGCGCCATGACCCTGACCGCCGCCGGTTTATTCACCGCTGCCGCCTCGGCTGCACTGGACCCTGCACTGCCTACTTATGAAAAGACCAGTGGCGTGTCTGGTAACCTGTCTTCTGTCGGTTCTGATACCCTGGCCAACATGATGACCCTGTGGGCTGAAGAGTTCAAAACCATCTACCCCAATGTGAACATCCAAATTCAGGCTGCCGGTTCTTCTACTGCGCCACCAGCCCTGACTGAAGGTACTTCTCAGTTCGGCCCAATGAGCCGCAAGATGAAGCCTAACGAAATCGAAGCCTTCGAAAAGCACTACGGCTACCAGCCAACCGCTATCCGTGTCGCTATCGATGCGCTGGCTGTATTCGTGCACAAGGACAACCCAATCCAGGGTCTGACCATTGAGCAGGTTGATGCCATCTTCTCTTCTACCCACAAGTGTGGCGGCAGCGACGTTCAGCGCTGGGGCGACCTGGGTCTGGATGGCAGCTGGGCAGCCAAAGACGTACAGCTGTACGGCCGTAACTCAGTATCAGGCACCTACGGTTACTTCAAGAAGCACGCCCTGTGTAAAGGCGACTTCAAAGCCAACGTAAACGAGCAGCCTGGTTCAGCTTCTGTAGTGCAGTCAGTGTCTCAGTCTCTGAATGCCATCGGTTACTCAGGTATCGGTTACAAGACTGCCGGTGTTAAAGCGGTAGCTCTGGCCAAGAAAGGCGACAGCTTCATCGACGCCACTGTAGAAAACGCTGCCAACGGTACTTACCCACTGTCTCGTTACCTCTACGTGTACATCAACAAGCACCCTAACAAAGACCTGTCTCCAATGGAGCGTGAGTTCGTCCGCTTCATCCTGTCCAAACAGGGTCAGCAGGTTGTTGAGAAAGACGGTTACGTGCCACTGCCAAACAGCGTAATCGCCAAAGATCTGGAAAAAGTGGGCATCCGCCTGTAATTCCAGCTCGCTGAATAAGCCTCCTTCGGGAGGCTTTTTGCGTTTTTGGGGCAGATGATGACGACCTGGATGCAAAACGCAGGCATAAAAAAACGGCTCCCAATGGGAGCCGAACAAGTGTCTTTCCAACTCAGTTTAACACTAAGGATGGTTGCGCTAGAAACCATCAAAAAGGGAGGATGATGATGAACGATGAAAAACTCGGTTCACTTATTCAGACTCGCGCTTTTTGAGTTGGTTCCCTCTGGCGGCAAATTTTTTGCAATTTTTTTCAGCCACAGCGAAAACTCTTCATCCATGCCGGTTCCCCACTCTCGTACCAGCGCCTGATAGCGCGGGTAATCACCCTTGCGGGTAAAGCCAAGCATGGTCTCCAGCTTGTCTTTGTGGTTTTCCATCATAAAACGCACGGCCAGATAGCCCCAGCGGTAGACGCGGTCGCTGCCGCCGTTGTGCTCGTAGCTGGTATCGAATATCTCACTCAGGCGATAGGTCCCCTTGGCGGCTTGCTGGGCGGCGGCCTTGTTGTCGTCACCCTGCGCCAGGTATTCGGCCAGGCCTTCTGACCACCACACCAGATGGGGCAGGGCCGGGGCTGGTTTGGGGCAGTATTCCGGGGCGCTGTGTGAGTCGTGCAGCGAAGCGCAAAAGTCGCCATACAGGTTAAAGCGGCCATCGAGATAGTGCACATACTCGTGGCGCAGATTCCAGATGGCGCCGTTTTTCTGATAGGCCACAAACTCTGCCTGATTGCCGGGTTTGTCAGGGAAGCCCTCCAGATACATGCCGCCGTTGTCGCTTGGCACATCGAAGTGGGCCGTCACATAAGTGCGATAGGCCTCGGCATCGGCGTATATATTGGCGCGCATGGCCGTGTTGTTATCGTGCTTTACCGGGCGGTTGTGGGTATTGAGCAGCTGATGGAACTTAGCTTCCTGTTGGCTCAGCATCTGACAGGCATCATCAATCTGCGCCTGGGTCAGCGCCTGGGCGCGGATGATCAGGGTTGGGCTGCACTGCTGCTGAATTTTCAGTACCGCCTCCAGCGGCAATGGGCTGGTGGCAAATGTCGGCAACGACAGCAAGGAGCCGACAACCAAGCTTGAGAGTGAAACGGCAAAGGTGCGCATGATAGAATCTTATTTATGAATATTGTATGCAAATAATGCCTTGGCGAGACAATTTGTCAATCTTTCACGGTATTGCCACTTGGTTGGCTAAGCTTGGATATGCATACTTGGGCAAATTTGGTTAACCGGGAACGCTATGCAGCAGTGGGACAATCGGCGGGATTATCACTCCTTTGCCAACACCGACGAGGTGCAGGTTACGCATCTTGCGCTTGATTTGAATATTGATTTTGATGCCTGTGTGCTGGATGGGCGCATTCGGCTTGCGCTTTCGCCCAAGGCGGCGTCGGTGACTGAGCTGGTGTTGGACAGCCGGGCGCTGACCATAATACAGATAACAGACGAGGGCGGCCGTGCCCTTGTCTGGACGCTGGGTGATGAACATCCTGTCCTGGGTCAGCCGCTCACCATTGGCATCGACAGCGCGGTAACGGCGGTGGTGATTGAGTATCGCACCAGCCCCGAAGCCGAAGGATTGCAGTGGCTCGATGGTCCCCAGACCCAAAGCGGCAAGCCGTTTTTGTTTTCCCAGTCGCAGCCCATCAATGCCCGCAGTTGGTTGCCGCTGCAGGACTCGCCCAAGGCCAGAATCACGTTCGATGCCAGGGTGTCGGCCAATCGTGACTGCCGGGTCGTGATGAGCGCCTTAAACAGCGCCAGCCTGCCGGTCGATGGTGTGTTTACCTTTGTGATGGATAAACCCATGCCAACGCATCTGCTGGCCATCGCCGCCGGAGAGATTGAGCGCATCGAGGTGGGACCGCGCAGCGCCGTATTCGCAGAGCCGGAAACAGCAAGGCTTGCCGCCAAAGAGTTTGATGATATTGAGGCCATGATGCAGATGGCTGAGTCCATTCTCGGCCCCTATGCCTGGGGCCGCTATGACATGCTGATTTTGCCGCCAAGCTTTCCTTTCGGGGGCATGGAAAACCCCTGTCTGGCGTTTTTAACCCCCACGCTTATTGCCGGAGATAAGAGCCTGGTCTCCACCGTGGCCCACGAGCTGGCGCACTCCTGGACCGGCAATCTGGTCAGTAACGCCACCTGGCGCGACTTATGGCTTAACGAGGGCTTTACCACCTACTTTACCAACCGGATTGTGGAAGCTGTGTATGGTAAGGAGCAGGCTGAGCTTGAGTTGATGATTGAGTATGGCCGCCTGCAAGAGGAGATGACGGGTATGCCCAGTGCTCGCCAGACCTTGCCCGCCAATCTGCAAACAGACGATCCCAATGCCGCCTTTAACCGCTTTACCTACGACAAGGCGTCGATGTTTGTCCATTTCCTCGAAGCCAGGCTGGGGCGGCAGCACTTTGATGCCTTCCTGCGCCGATATATTGAAAAATATGCCTTTGTTGCCATCACCACCGAGGATTTTGTTGAGTATGCCAGCGAAACCCTGCTCAGAGACCATGCCGATAAGCTGACTGAGGCTGAGCTGCGGGAGTGGATTTACGCTGAAGGCCTGCCGGCCATGTTCAGCCCGCCAACCTCGACCAGCCTGGATAAGGTGGATTGCGCCCTTGAGCGCTGGCGCAGCGGCGTGCCCCTCTCCAAGGCCGATACCCATCTATGGCGGGTGCAGCACTGGCAGTATTTTCTTGCCGGACTGCCGGAGAATATCCCCCAGGCGCGGCTGCTTGAGCTGAACGATAGCTTCAATCTGGGGGCTTCGGGCAATGCTGAGATCGCCTGTGATTGGCTCAGGGTCGCGATTCGCAATCATTTTGACCCGGCGCTGCCGCAGTTGGAGGCTTTTTTGGGGCGTATCGGCCGCGCCAAGTTTGTCAGGCCGCTGTTTCTCGAGTTGCAAATTGCAGGCTATCACGCTGAACTTTCGGCTATTTATGCTAAAGCCAGAGCCTGCTATCACCCGTCGCTGCGGGTACAGCTCGACAAGTTGCTTGGCGCGCCTGTGTGAGCTGGTGAACGGATAAAAAAGAGGGCAACCAAGAGGTTGCCCGAGATGTTCAAGTCAGTCACTTAAGCTTGCTACATGCGCCAGCAAAACAAGCAGATGCTGAAAGGGAGAATGATGATGAACGTTACCCATGCGCAGCTGGCTCAGCCAGCTGCAAAAATTCGGTTCACAGTATCTGACCCGGTCTTTTTGAAGAAGTTCAGCCTGACGGCAAAAAAATTCAGAATTTTTTTAATTTCTTCAAAATACCGAAAATCGGGCATAAAAAAAGGCAACCTGGGGGAGGTTGCCCTGCGATCCTTCAGTGGACCAAGGGGACTGCGCTAGAAGTCCCAGGGAGAATGATGAACACGAAAACCCATTTCAATGTTCACTATGTTTGAGCTCCCCGTGCGGTAAAAAGTTCCACCGAAACGGATAAAAAAATCAAAAAATTTTTATCCCTATGAATCCCATTGAATTTTAATTTGTCTTTTCCGCCAGCAAGGCTTCAATGTCTTTTTCCAGCTTGGCGGGATCAGTCGTGGGGGCAAATCTGTCCCGCACCTTGCCATCACGGCCAATCAAAAACTTGGTGAAGTTCCACTTGATGGACTGACTGCCAAGCACGCCCGGTGCTGCTTTTTTCAGGTGCACAAACAGCGGATGGGCCTGGTCGCCATTAACATCGATTTTGGAAAACAGCGGGAAACTCACCCCAAAATTCAGCTCGCAAAACTGGGCAATTTCAGCTTCGCTGCCTTGTTCCTGAGCGCCGAACTGGTTGCAGGGGAAGCCGAGAATTTCCAGCCCTTGTGACTGATACTTGCGATACAAACTTTCAAGTGCCTGATATTGCGGGGTAAAGCCACATTTGCTCGCGGTGTTCACCACCAGCAATACCTTGCCGCGGTAGTCGTTAAGGGTACGGTTGTCACCGGCAATACCGGTCAGAGAAATATCGTAAATCTGGCTCATGGTCTGGGTCCGTTTAAAAAATCATCGAGGCCATTGTAGCGGTAGTTGTAGTTGCGCGCAAATGAATTGCGCGCAATATAATTGCTCGGTTGCGATCACCCTGGAATCCCCATATAGTCAGCCACAAGATGTAACGGATGGACACCGCCTTGACTGAAAATATCCCCGAGCAAGAACCCAACCTGGCACCCCAAAACGAAGTGGGACAAGTCGTTCAGCAACTGACCGGCGCCTTTGGTGAGGCGCAGGCAGAGGTATTTTCGGAAATTCTGGAAGAGGTTGAACCAGGCACAGTGGCGGTATTGCTCGAAGCCTTGCCGCTGGACGAACGTTACGAGCGCTGGCAGCAGGTAGAGTTTGGCGACCGGGTTGAAGTGCTCAGCCTGATGCGCGCCGATCCCCGTATGGGGATCTTAAAACGCATGCCCGACGAAGAAGTCGACATGCTGTTTGCCCAGTTAAGCCCGGAAGATCTGATTGAGTGGAGTGACTACCTCCCCGAAAGCTTCACCGACCGCGCGCTGGCCCAAATGGGCGAGCGTCAGCGCCAACACTTTGAACTCTATAATCAGTACTCAGAAAACGAAATTGGCCGTTATGCAGACCACCAGATGCTGGTGCTCTCAACCAAGGCCACCGTTGGCCAGGCCCAGCGCTTCTTTCGCCGTATCGAGCTGGACTGTAACGACTCCCTGTTTCTGGTGGACGAGCAGGAGCATTACCGCGGCGCCGTGAGTCGCTATGAGGTGTTCCGTTCAAGCCCGGATGCGCCGCTGCTGAGTCTGATGGACGAAGACAGCCGCGCCATCAGCGCCGATGCATCTTTGATGGATGCCGCCGAGCTGCTCGAGCACAGCCGTGAAGTGGAACTGCCGGTCGTAGACGAAGAGGGCGGGCTGATAGGCCGTGTTACCCTGCGTCAGGCCACAGAGCTTGTGCGCGAGCACTACGAATCCCAGCTGATGGCCTCCGCCGGTATGGGCGAAACCGACGACTTGTTCGCCCCCATAGTCACAGGCGCCCGTCGCCGCGCGGTCTGGCTTGGTATCAATCTGCTGACGGCCTTTTTGGCCTCGGCCACCATTGGTCTGTTTGAAAACGTGCTGTCGCAGGTGGTGGCGCTGGCGGTGCTGATGCCGATTGTGGCGTCCATGGGCGGTATCGCCGGCAGTCAGTCGCTGACTCTGATGATCCGTGGCATGGCCATGGGGCAGATTTCGGCCGGTAACCTCTGGTCGCTGATGAAAAACGAGCTGGGCATTGGCGCCCTCAACGGTGTGCTGTGGGCGATAGTGATAGGGCTGGTGTCGGCCTGGTGGTTTAACGACCAGATAATCGGTATTGCCATTGGCTGCGCCATTTTGGTGAACATGCTGGTGGCCGCTGGCGCCGGGGTGATTATTCCGATGATATTGCAGAAAATGGAGCAGGATCCGGCGCTCTCCGGCTCGGTGATCCTGACTACAGTGACCGACGTGGTGGGCTTTTTCAGCTTCCTCGGTCTTGCGTCTATCCTTTTCCTGTAACCGTTTGAGTTCAATAAACAGCCAAACCCTATGACCCACATTACAAGCCTGCAATTGCGGCCTGCCACGGACGCCGCTGACTATATCGCCGCGGCTGCGCTTATCGACAGCCGTGATGACAATCATCATCCGCTGGACCATGAGGCGCTCAGGCAAGCCCGGCTACTGATGCTGGCGTGGGATGGCGATGTGCTGGCGGGCTGCGGTGCTATTAAGGCCGGTAGCGGCGAGGTGGCAGAGCTTGGGTATCTGGTGGTGTCCAAAGCATATCGGCGCCAGGGGATTGCTGCCCGGCTGACCGAGGCGCGTATTGCCTGGGCGCGGCAAGCGGGTATCAAGCTTTTGTGGGCCACGGTCAGAGCCGAGAACAGTGCCAGTCGCGACAACCTGCTTAAAGCGGGTTGGCAATTTTTCGGCGACTATCTCAGCATTCGCGGCACCGGCAATACCATAGGTTGGTATGTGATGCCTATGGAGCAGGGCCTCGATATCAGCGCTCTGATGGCTCCTGTGATTGGCTCCCGGATCCCCGTGCCCGCCAAGCCCTGAAGCGGCCCTTCAGATCCGGATACACAGGCAGCACTGCCGACCACAGCACTATGAATGTGCCTGCGATACTCAAAAGGTTTGGCGTTTCTCCCAAAAACCACAGTCCAAACAGGGTGGCAAACACCAGCCCTGTGTATTCCGCCGGGGCCAGCTGGCTGGCATCGGCCTTACGGTAGGCATGGATAACCAGCCAGGTCATGCCAAGGTAAAAGAGCGCCAACGACAGCCCGACGCCGCTGACATCCCAGGCCAGCGGCGCACCTTCAATGGCGGCTGCGGGCAGCAGAAACACCATGGCAAAGGCATTGGACCAAAACAGGGTGCTGAAGGGATGTTCGGCTGTGGCATATCGCTTTAAAATTAAACTGTTGCTTGCACTTATCAGGGCGCCAAGGGCGGCCAGCAGCAGATAGGGATTAAAGCCCGACGGCTGACTTATCATCAAAATGCCACAAAAGCCGACAGCGGCTGCAACAGAGCGGCGGTAACCTATGGATTCATTGAGGATCAGCGCTGACATCAACAGCAGCATCAGTGGCGCCAGATAAAGCACGGCAGTCACCGAGGCCAGCGGTAGATTGAGAATGGCAATGAAGAAGACTCCGTTGCCCAGACCAATCAGCAGTGCCCGCACCATATGTACCTTGTACAGCGGGCTTAGTTTCAGGTTGCCCTGCAGCTTCCATACAAAGGGCAGCACCAGCAGGGTAGCGAACAGCTGACGATAAAGTACCAGCTGAAATACGCCGGTATTTTGGTCGAGAAACTTAATCAGCAGATTACCTGTGGCAATGAGCAGCTGGGCCAGCAGGATCAGAAACAGGGCGTGCATTGGGCGGGAAATAACCAAAATAGGTGTCAGCGGCTTAAAATAACACCCATCAATGAGTACGTCTTGTTGAAAATAACTAACTACAATTGAAAAAAGGGAGATGTAGCAATAAAGTTGCAAGTTGGCCGTCAAAAATTTGTCGACAGGGAAGAAGCGCAAGTCGAGGGTCAACAGATGAGGAGAGCCGCCGGGTGCCTATGTGGGTGCATCGCCAGCTCTTCAACCAGAGCAGCAACAAACAACAATAACGAATTATGGCTCGGATACTTGTACTGTTTTTAACCTGTCTTCTTCCCCTTCTATGGTCCTCTGGCGCCAGGGCCGCTGTTGCCCTGGATGACCCCTACCAGTTTGTCGCAACCGATGATCACGCCATGCCCACCTCCTATGAGGAAATGCCAGGCTGGCTCAATAGCCATCAGGAAGTAAAACGCATGCCGCTGAGCGGTGGCAGCTACTGGCTGGTGGTGCCCTTTATGGTGAATGAAAACCGCAGCGACTGGGTGGTTAACCTGCACAACTCCATTGCCGAACGTGTCGATTATCTGGTGCTGGGCCGCGATGGCAGTCGCCAGATGGCCAGCAGTGGTTATTACTCGCCTCACCAGTATCTGTTTGATTATGGTCGGGATATGAACCTGCGCTACGGTGTCGAGTATTGGCTGGTGGTGCGGGTCGAGTCGCGCTACTTCTCATCCATTCCCAAGCTTGAAATCAATCCGGCCACTGAACATAAACAGCTGACCGATGGGCTGGCGGTGGCTGTGGTGCTGTGTTTGGGCGGCCTGCTGTTTATTGCGTTTTATAACCTGCTGATTTTCGCCTCCACCGAAGACAAGGCCTTCCTTTACTACGGCCTGTATGTAATCACCTATTTGCTGGGATGGGCCTTTACCTTCCATATCCCGGCGCAGCTTCTGGATATTCATCTGCTTGAGCTGCACCATGTGTTTTTTATTGGCTTGCCCATATTCAATATCCTGTTTTACAAGCACTTCCTTCAACTGCCCAGCTACTCGCCCAAACTGTGGCGGCTAAGCAAATACCTGCTGTGGGCCTGTGTGCTGGCGCTGCCAACCAGCTGGTTATTGCTGTCCTATACCGCGGTTATCGCCTCAGTGTTGATTGGTGCCTGGATAGTGCTGGCGATTGTGGCCGGTAATGTGTGCCTGATGAAAGGCTTTGCCCCAGCCAAGTATTTCATTATGGCTTTCAGCTGCTTGCTGCTACCTGCGCTGCTTATTCTGCCCGGCAATATGGGGATCACCTCGGATGTGATTGAGTATGCCGAGTTTGCCACCCTGGCGGGGGGCACCGCCGATGCCCTGTTGTTGTCGCTGGCGCTGGCCAACAAGCTTAAGCTGCTTTCTGAGGAGCGTAAGGCCTACATTGAAGAGCTCAGCGAAGCCTGGGAAAAGGCACGAATAGACAGCCTTACCCAAATCGGCAATCGTTATGCCTTTGATGAGTTTATGCAAACCTGGCCGGCATTCGGCGAGGCGGTCAAAGAGCCCTCAGCGCTGCTGCTGTTGGACGTGGATGGCCTCAAACAGGTGAACGATTTGCAGGGGCACCAGGCAGGGGATGAGCTGCTGCGCACTCTGGTTGAGGCGCTTAAACGGCTTAAATTCTCTAAGCTTCGTATGTACCGACTCGGCGGCGATGAGTTTGCACTGATTGTCGATGAGCCTCACCTCAGTGCGCTGATTGATGAGCTGACCAAGGTTGATGCTTTCTTTACCAGCCGCGGTTTTCGTGATGCAGGGCTGAGCTTTGGCTTCGCCCTCGACAGCCAGGTGCAAAAATCTCACGAATGGCTGCGTGCCGCCGATACCCGCATGTACAGCAACAAGGCCGAGCGGCGCCGTGAGATGGTGTTTGAAACCGTGGAGGGTGAGCAAAGCAGCAATCAGCGGCTGCTGGCAGATAAGCGCGCCTTTGATGACGTGCGGCTTGCTGACGGCTCTGTTGACGGCCAAGAGATTGCACAAGAGCAAAGCTCTGCCGCCAAAGTTATCTAAGGTTCATCAAATCCAGGGCTCATCAAGTCCAAGGCTCATCACCTAAGCTCATAAATTTCAGGTTGATAAACTGGCGCTTGGTCGCCAATGCATTGCCAGTCGAATCGCGCCAATTCGTTTGTTGAGCCGATATTAAGCGCCGATTTGTGACTTAAACGTAGACATAAAAAAGCGGCTTTAAGCCGCTTTTTTATGTCTGAAGCATAGAGAAGCGCTAATCAGAAGTCCTTTTCACCACGGATAAGCTCGGGGTAACCGCAGATGGCCTTGGAGGTGTGCATGCCTGCCATGGTTGCCGCCTCCACGCAGCCTGCATTGAGGCCGGTTTTAATCCAGTCGCCGGTCACATAGAGGTTGGCAATGCCGGTGCCATCTGTGGTGATACGGTAGGCGGAGCTGCCTTTCACCGACAGAACATAGCGCTCTGTGGGTGACACATTGGCGCGCCAATATTGGCTGTTGAAGCGCGCTTCACCGCTGGCGCCGGAGTCATCATGCAGCCACTCCCAGGGGAAGCTGTCTCCCACTTCGGTCCAGAGTTTACCAATTTCATGCTGCAGCTGGCCTATGGCGCCTTGCCTGGCAATGGCATCCATCTCGGTTTGAAAACCACTGCTGCCGGGCGCCGGGTAGTTTGCTACCGGCAAGGCTGAGCAGAAGTAGCTGGCGTTTTTGGGTTCATGGGCGCCCCATTCTTCCTTGTCGAGCAGCTGGTCCATGCTGGCCCAGGTATCGTAAGGCTCTGAAAAACCGGATAGTACCGGCTCTTCACCGCTTTGTGGCCGCTCTGGCCAGCCGATTTGGGCAAGGTCTTTATCCATCCATAGCTGATAAGCCTGGGTAGCGACGGTTTTGACTTTCTCCACACAGGTGGCCAGCGGCTGGCTGTGGGCCATTACCTCGGCGGCAACATGGGGCACGGCGCCAATGGAGAGGCCAAAAATGACCTTATCGAAGTCTTCACCAAGGGTGAGGGTTTTGCGTGGCAGCGGCTTACCGAACTTGGCCTGATACAGGCTGTCCCAATCGTTCCAGAAGTGCTCCAGGTTGACATTGTGCTGTTGCAGCAGCGCGGCCTCTTCGTCATCGATAAACTCATACCTTGGCATGCTTGGCCAGCAGTCCAGGCCTTTGACCTCTACCAATGGCTGGTATTCAGCTTTGAGTTTTACCTGCTCGGTGATCTCGATGGCTGTGACGGCCTTGCCATCACAGTGGAGTTTATCTACCTGATTGAAAAAGTGGAAATTCACACCGCGGCGTTTGAGCACCTCGTAGTAGGGGGTAAAGACTGTATCGCCCATACCCGCCTGCATTTTCCACATGACCCCGCCCTGATAGCACAGGGCAATGCGCAGCATGGAGCGGATAATGGTGCCTGCCTCCACATTGGGCTTGTCGAAGTTGCCATCTTCGTAGGCAAACACCAGATCGTAAAAGCCGCGTACCGGCGCGCTGTCTACTGTGTAGCGCTCGTTGGCGCCGTGGCGGCGCAGCCACTCGCGGTAGTCCCACTCGTTAATGGCATCAAAGCCATGTTTGAACACCCCATCGGCAAACATGCCTTTAAGAATGGTGAGTCCCAGGTCGACCCCAATGTAGAGGTGGCGCAGGGCATGATTGTTATCCAGGCGGTGGGCAAAGCGGCGCTCAAGGCGGCCATGCAGCCGGGCTACGGCGGCTTCAATCAGGCTGTCTTCCACCGGATGCTCGCCATGTTCGCACTCGCGGCCAATCAGAGTGTCAAAACGGCACTCCAGTCGCTCACCCAGCGCCTCGAGGCTGTCCATGGCATCGTCCACCGACTCTTGCAGATGCTCTTTCAGGCGCTCAAACCAACCGGGTTCGAACCAGTCTTTGGGGCTGTCAGCACTGTCATCGACAAGCTCGTCCATGTCTTTGAGCCATTCTACCACCCAGAAGAACACCGCTTTCACCAGCTTCCACAGGGTGAGGGTCTCGGTGCTGTCGCCGGGGATGCCGGGCATCAAAGGGAATTCGATGGGCCAGTTGACCCGCTCGCCGTTGATGTCTTCCGAGAGCACAATAAAGCTGTGGGGCTTGAAGGCATCTTCAAAACGCGCCAGCGGGCTGCCTGCGGGGCGGCCAAGTTCTTCATAGGCTTCGCGCATCAGTTTGCAGGCATTCTGGTAGAAACCGAACCAGATATGCAGGCCGTGCTCTTCAATGCGCTCACCCAGGGCCGGATTGCGGCCGCTGGCGCCTTTGCCGCCAATGCGCCAGCCCAACTGATACACATCAATCTGGTAGCGGTTTTGCCAGCCCGGCTGGGAGGTGAGGCACATGGCGGCAGTCATGGCCGAGACGCCGCCACCCAGAATGGCGATTTTTTCTTTTTTCACCACGCTGTTATCCACCAGCACTTCGCCCGGCGGCACTTCAAAATCAAAATTCACATGGTAGGGCAGCAGCACATGTTGCTCGCCGGGCGTTACACCCAGGGCCTCTTCAAAGGGGAAGCTCGCGTTTTCAAACACTTCGGCTACCCAGTCGTTTTCAAGCAGTGCCAGGCTGTGGACTTTATTCACCTTGGAAGGGGCACTGACAATGGCCTGATACACGGCGTCGATACCGGCGCTGTCTGGCAGCTGCTTGAGAAATACCTGACTGACTGCGGGCTTAAACAGCATCTCAAATATTTGCTCTTCGCCGAGGGCATCGAGATCCGGCAGAAAATCGGTTTGATCTTTGAAAAGCTGCCAGGTGCGGGCGATGGCATCCACCGTCGACATGCGCTCTTCGTCCCGTGCTTCGCAGTTAATCTTCAGCAGCGGGTGCAGCGCCAGCTCCTCATCGGGGCTGAAATGTTTGAAGCTTTTGGCCGCCAGGCTCAGTTCGGTCAATGGCTCGCCGGGATTTGGCATGCTGTATTCGCACTGGTATTTGGGATAGCCAAACAGCTCGCGGCCATTGATAAGCGCCATGGCATCGTCGACCCAAATAAACAGCGGCAGAAAGTGAATAGCGCTCAGCTTGCCATTGGCGCCCTTGTCCTCCTGACCCACCATCACCCAGGTGATGATATCTGTCTCTTTAATCCAGCCCTTGTTGCGGTCGACTTCTACCGCCGAATAGGCCTTTTGAATGCGGGTAAAGGTGGTGAGTACGTAGGGGGAGAGCACCTTAAACTGCATGGCATTGCCTGCGGCCTGATTCAGTACCTTATCGACACTGCGCTGCAAGTTTTTGCGTTTGCCCTTTAAAAAGCAGCCGTACATGTCGGCGTTGGTGAGTACCAGCGGCGAGTGCATCAGCATGCTGCCGGGGCCATAAATAAACGGGGGGCGAAGTGTTTCCATCGGGACATCCTTTGCGTGTTTTTATCAGTTCCATGCCGGGGCGGCGTCATCAGAGAGTAGTAACAGAATGGATGGCAGGTAAAGAATTTTTACATAAACTCAGCCGCTTGGCGGTTTTATTAAACAGATACGGAGCCGATACGAAGCCGATATGAAAAAGGCAAGCCGATTGGCTTGCCTTAAAAATTCACTGTGGGAGCAACTGGGCGTTATTGGTCCTGAAAGACCCGCTTTGGCTCATCGGCTCAGCGCCATTTGCTTTGGATGTGTTCCACCTCGGTGTTCTCATCAAAGTAGCGGCGTTTGGTGTCTCGCCGGCGCTGTTTTACGCGCTTGTTTTTTTGCTTCCCTTTGACGTGATCGCCCCATGGCATATCGTCGTCATCAAATTCGTAGGAGTGTGACATGACCTTAGTTCCAACTAAAACACTGTGCCACTCTGGCACAGGATCTTTTTACCCAATGGTCATGACAAGCTAAAGCGAAAAATTTATTGTTTTATGGTGAAAAAAATTGCCCGAAGCGGTGAGGCGGTCAGAGTCTGAAACCAGCCTTAAATCCCAGCCCCGGGCGATTCGTTTGTGTTCGGTTTTATGAAGGCCGCAAACCTGCCTCAGCGGCGACGCATGCGCGCCACAAACATGCCGTCGGCATTGGCCTGCTCTGGCCACAGGGTGAGAACTGCGCTCAGTTCACCACTGAAGGGATGCGCGGTGGCATCGAGCTCAAAATCTTCATCTGAGGCCAAAAAGGCCTCGACCACGCCCTCGTTTTCTGCGCGGGCCAGCGAGCAGGTGGCGTACACCAGCACACCGCCGCTGCGCACAGCAGCGCTGGCGCGGCGCAAAATATCCAGCTGCAGTGCAGGCTTATCCAAAATAGCGCTGGCATCGTCAATCCAGCGCATGTCTGGGTTGCGGCGCCAGGTGCCGGTGCAGGAGCAGGGTGCATCCACCAGCACACCATCAAAATAGTCTGCCTTGACCGGCAGCTTGTCACTGCGCCAGGGGCTGACTTGAATTGGCGCAAAACCGGCTTTTTCGGCGCGGCGCAGCAACTCTTCCAGTGCCTTGGGGCGAATGTCGGAGGCGATGAGTTCACCCACGCCGCCGCGTTTTTGCATCAGTGAGAAAAGCTGCAGGCTCTTGCCACCGGCGCCGGCACAGGCATCCCACCAACGCTCACGAGCCCCGGGGGCGGCCACTTCACCAATGGCCTGAGAAGCCAAATCCTGCACTTCAAGCTTGCCCGACTTATAGGCCGCCAGCGCATCCAGGTTAATGCTTTGGCTGGCAAGCTCGATGGCATCATCAAATACCTGGCTTGCCTTCGCTGTAATCTCATCGGCCTCAAGCTGCTTTATCACCTGCTCGCGGGATTCGCCTTGAGCACGGGTCCACAGGGGCGGGCGGCGGCAAAGGGCATCGACAAAGGCAAGTCTTTCGGTGTCAGGCAGCTTGATGTGTTCCCATGCCCAGTCCGGCAGGAGATCTGATGGAGCGAATTCAAAGGCAAACTGCTGAGTTAACGCTGCGCAAATGTGGTTAAGGCTCTCTGGAGTATCACCAAAAGCGGGTATTTCCAACTTAGCCAGATTGGCCTGTGACAGCCAGCCGCTCTGGATATCCTGCCAGGGGTGATTTTCAATGGCGGCCACCAGGCTTAACTGGGTAAACCAACGCGGGCTTTGGGCCAGGCCTAAGCCAGATGAAAATCCCAGAACTTCAGAAGCATCAACGTCATCGGCCGCAGGCAGGTTTTTCAGCCAGCCCCACCAACGGAACAAACCAAACAGGGTCTCACGGATAAGCTTACGGTCTTTGGAGCCGTGCTTTTTGTGCTCACGGAAATAGTTCGCCAGTACCCGGTCGGCGCCTTCGCGCTGCTTAAAAATATGCGAAACCAGCAGATGCAAAGTGTTGGCATAACTGATGGCGCGGCGCTCGGCCGACGAGAGAGGTGCTGGATGTGACATGGGCGTGCCTGCGTAAAAAAACCGGCGCCGATTGTAGCAGATGCGCCGCAAGGGCGCATCTGGGACAGCGGGAACCACTGAGACTCCTCAGCGGGTTACCATCTTGGCGATGTCTTTGGCGCACTTTTCGGCGGATTTCTCGCTTGGTGGCGGCACAGCAAGGCCCTTGGCTACGGCCGGCCGGGCAGCGATGCGCTCGAGCCAGCTCTGCAGTGCATCCAAACCACTGATATCCACGCCGCTCCAGTCATAGATACGCACCCAGGGGAAGGTGGCGATATCGGCAATACTGTACTCGTCACCGGCGAGATACGCATGCTTTTCAAGCTGGGTATTCATCACCTCGAACAGGCGCCGTCCTTCCTTTTGATAGCGCTCAATGGCGGCCGGAATTTTTTCCGGGAAGTAGCGATAAAACACGTTCGCCTGACCCATCATGGGGCCAACGCCGCCCATCTGGAACATCAGCCATTGGATAACCTGCGAGCGTGCCTTGGGCTCGGATGGCATTAACTTGCCGGTTTTCTCGGCCAGATACAGCAAGATGGCGCCCGATTCAAACACCGCAAAGTCGCCGTTATCGGTATCTACAATTGCCGGAATGCGGCCATTGGGGTTGATGGCTAGAAACTCCGGCTTTTTTTGCTCAAGGGTCATGAGATCAAGGCCATGCACCCGATAATCGAGCCCAAGTTCTTCAAGGGCAATGGAAATTTTATGGCCGTTGGGGGTTGCGGCGGTATAAAGCTCAATCATGATGTGCTCCTTTTATTGCTGGCTTGCCAGCAGGGCGGCGATGGCGGGACGCACAGCGATGGCGTCGTGCCAGCGGCGAATGTTTGGCATGGCGTCGGTCAGTTCAATCTCGAGCCGTGGCAGGAAGCCAATCAGCACAAAACCTGTGATATCTGCGATGCTGAAGCGGTCGATGGCAACAAAATCCCGGCCCTCGAGGCGTGCTTCCAGGGTTGGCAGAAACTCGATGATGCGCTCACGGGATTCTGCGCCCCAGGCCTCAACAAAGCGCTCACGGTCTTTGAAAAAGCCGGTGAGGTTACGAAATGCCTGAAACGCGACCATCAGGCCGTTCAGCTCCAGCACCCGGTTCCACATTTCTACCTGTGCCTGCTCCAGCGGACTGTTGCCAAACAGGCTTTGGTCACTTGGATGCAGGGCATCGAAATAGCGGCAGATGGCGACCGATTCACAGATGTGGGTGCCATCGTCAAGCGCCAGCACCGGAATACGGCCATTGACACTTTTACTTTTAAATTCAGGGGTCAGGTTGTCGCCGCCACGTAAATCCAGCTGCTCTCTTGGTACATCCAGGCCAAGTTCGGCCAGGAAAATACCCACACGGCGGGCGCTGGGAGTCGGGGCGAGTTCGAGGATTTTCATAAGGTCTCTCTTTATCTGAACGATCGGTTAGGATAGAATCTACCCCATAACTGAACGAGCGGTCAATAATTAGATCGTCAGTTCATATTCACTTTAGTGACGAGATATGTCCCGATGGCGAGAAGCTGTAATTTTTGCAAAGAGGAAAAGCTGGAGCAGGCCATGAACCTGTTTTGGCAAAAGGGCTACGAGGGCACCTCGGTGGCCGATTTGGTCGAGCACCTGGGGATCAATCGCTTCAGCCTGTACAACAGCTTTGGCGATAAGCTGACTCTGTACCGTGACGCGCTCAGGCGTTATCTGTACACCCGTGGCCTGACCGGGCTCGAAGCACTGGAAGCCGACGACGCCGATATGGACGCGCTGCTAAATTTGGTGGAAGAGTTTGCCGCCAAGCAAAAAGATCAGCAGTTTGGCTGCTTTATGCAAAACGCGCTCTTGGAGCGCTGCGTGGAAGATGACGAAGTCAGGCGTCTTGGCAATGAGCTGTTTGAAGGGCTGGAGCAGGCATTTTGCAAGGTGATTGCACGCTATCAGACCCAAGCGCGTGCCGCCGAGCTGGCGGCCTTTTTGGTGATGCAGCTGCAGGGCATTCGGGTGCTTGGCAAGTCAGGGCAGTTTGCGCTGCTCGATGCTGCCATGGTGGTGCTCAGAGGCGAAATCCAACGCTGGAAAACGCCTGCCTGAGCCTATCTTACTGTTTGGCTGAAAAAACTGGCGGAAAAACTCAGTAATCCAGCTCCAGTGCAAAGCATAAATAGCGCATCAGCTGTTGGCAGTGTGCAAACTCGGCGGCGAGGCTTGAGGCAAAGTCGGCTTGCAGCACTGCTTTGGCTGTTAAAGGTTTAACGGCGATAAAGTCTTTGCGTTTCAGCTCATCAATTAATGGGTGTCCCTTTTCAAAGCCGCGCGGCGGCCGCGACAGGCTGTCACCGTCCATGGCAAAGCCACCGTCCGTCAGCGCTTTCAGCGCCTTTTGATAGCTTGCGGGGTTTTCATCGATACAGCTTCTGATGGCATTGAGCGCCTTGGGCTCGGGGTGCCAGATGCCGGCGCCAATAAAGCAGCCGTCATTGGCAATATGCAGGTACAGGCCGGGCGCATGCACATCTTTACCCTGAAAATGGCGAAACTGAATACCGACATTGGTCTTGTAAGGGCGCTTATCGTGGCCAAAACGGGTGTCCCGCTGAGGCCGCATCAGGCTGCCGCCCACCTTTTTGGCAACGGCGGTAAGGCGCGGTGACAGGGCGACAATGCCGGGGGCGGCAGCTTCGATTAACTTAAGGGCGGGGGTGCGCACCTGGTCTTCGTAGGTGGGCTGGTTGGCCTTGAACCAGTCGCGCTCGTTATTGGCTTCGAGGGCAGCAAGAAAGTCGAAGGTCGCTTGGGTGAACATGATTTACTCCATGAACCGGGCTCGCTTTTTGGGGAAGATCACTGACGGCGAGTAAGGTTTTTGATAGAATCCTTGGTTTTGGTAAAAGTGACAGATCAAGATGACTGATGCAATCAGCCGTGCCTGCGGCAAATGTGAACTCTGCAGCGCAGAGACCGAACTTTCCCTGTTTGAAGTGCCAGCCAGTGGCGATCGCACTGACAACGATATCGCCCTGTGCGGTACCTGTCAGGCGCAAATCGCCGATACCGCCACCCTGGATGTAAACCACTGGCGCTGTCTGAACGAAAGCATGTGGAGCACTGTACCTGCCGTGCAGGTGATGGCCGCCCGTATGCTGAAAGAACTTTCCAGCGAAACCTGGGCTCAGGATCTGCTGGATATGATGTATCTGGATGAAGACACCCAGGCCTGGGTCGACGCCGCCAATGCCGAAGCCGCGCTGGATGCCGACGCCGAGCCAACTCTGGACAGCAATGGCGCTCAGCTCGCTGCCGGTGATACCGTGGTGATCATCAAAGATCTGAACGTGAAGGGCACCAGCTTTGTGGCCAAGCGCGGCACCGCCGTGCGTAACATCGGCCTGACCAGCAACCCCGAGCATATCGAAGGCCGGGTAAACGGTACCCGCATCGTTATCTTAAGCTGCTACGTGAAGAAGGCCTAAGGGTACACTATCAGCAAGAGGGCTGCCTGCGGGCGGCCTTTTTTATTGGTCATAGCGTTTATAAAACAATCGGATAAGTTGCAGCAGCTGACCGATGCGCTGTTACCGCCGGGCGATGTTGGTTATAGTGACAAAATAAGCAGAAGTGGGGGCAACTTATGAAAAAGCAGCAGGGCTTTACCCTGATAGAGCTGGTGGTGGTTATCATCATTCTGGGAATTCTTGCGGTGACCGCCGCGCCCAAGTTCATCAATTTAAGCAGCGATGCCTATAAAGCGCAGCTCAAGGGCGCCGAAGCGGCCATGAAAGGGGCTGTTACCCTGTTTAAATCCGCGTCTGAAATTCGCAATGCCGGCACTAACCGCGTGGTTTACGAAGACATTCGCGGCGAGCTGGGGCAACCCTGGGCCGCCAGCAGCAATGGCACCTCGCCCAGTACCGATTACAGCAACCCACCGGAAATCTTTAAAGCTGCCAGCATGGATGTGAACGACTGGCGCTATCGCATTTTTGTGAGCGGCACTTATCAGGTAGTGGCAGCGCCCGCAGCCAAGCTCGCCAGTGCCCAGCCGACTCAGGCAGAGGTGATTGCCACCAACTGCTATATCCATTACATCTGGCAATCGAGCGGTACACCCTCCATCAGCGTGGTCGACAGCGGCTGCTGACGCGCCATAGTGTCGGGGCTTCCCTTGCTAATTGTCTGAGTTACAATGGATAAAAATGCCTGCGGGAAGCAAACATGGCCAAAAAACGCGAACCCTTCGAATTGGGCGGCACTCAGATTGTCGCCGGAACCCAAACCACGGTGCGTCTGCCGGTAGCAAGGCTGTATACAGACACACCGGTGGATCTGCAGGTGGAAGTCTTTCACGGCAATAAACCCGGCCCTGTGCTGTTAGTGCTGGCCGCCATTCACGGCGATGAACTTAACGGCATCGAAATCTGTCGCAGGCTGCAAGGGCGTATCAATCCCAAGGCGCTCTATGGCACTGTGCTGATGGTGCCCGTGGTCAATGTGTTTGGTTTTATTCAAAAATCCCGTTACTTGCCCGACAGGCGAGACCTTAACCGCTGCTTCCCCGGCTCGGAAAAGGGCGCCCTCACCAGCCGCCTGGCCCATCTGGTGACCCGCGAGCTGGTATCCCGCGCAACCCATATTCTCGACCTGCATACAGGCGCCATACACCGCGACAATCTGCCACAAATCCGCTGCAACACCGACGATGAGGTGTTGATGAGCATGGCGCGCGCCTTTGGTGCGCCGCTTATCATGCACAACGAAGCCAAGGGCAGTTCGCTGCGGGGGTATGCCGCCAGGGCTGGCGTGCCTTGTATCTTGTACGAAGCCGGAGAGGCGCTGCGCTTCTCTGAAGCGGCCATACGTACCGGGCTTAAGGGGGCGGTGAATTTGCTGCGTCATCTGGGCATGCAAAAGGGCCGTTTGTCGCGGGGCGCATCGGATGTGGCCTCCATCAGAAGCTACTGGATCCGCTCCGAAGCCGATGGCCTGGTGCTGCAAAAAGTGAAACTGGGGCAGCGGGTCAATAAGGGCAATATTCTTGCGTATCTGGCAAGCCCCCACAGTCAGGACACCCTGCCAATTCGCGCCCCCAGCGACGGCATTGTGATTGGCATTACCAATATTCCCGTGACCAACGAAGGCGAAGGGCTGTATCACATTGCCCAATATGCCGGAGACGAGATTGAAATCGTCAACGAACAACTCGATGAATTTTTGATGGAATACGCTTAAGGAGCGCAGATGAAAGCCGTGTTTTTAGCCGGAAAAGCCATTTATCCATCAAAGATTGTCTGCATTGGCCGCAACTATGTGGCTCACGCCGAGGAGCTTGGCAACGAAGTGCCCAGCGAGCCTGTGGTGTTTGTCAAACCCGCCAGCGCCATCGGCAATGTACTGCACAGCGAGCTGGGCGAAGCGCTGCATTATGAAGCGGAAATCGCCTTTATGGTTGCCAGTGGCAAGCTGGTGGCCGCCACTGTGGGACTGGACTTGACCAAAAGGGCCTGCCAGAGTCGGCTTAAGGCCAAGGGATTGCCCTGGGAGCGAGCCAAAGCCTTTGACGGCTCGGCGCTGTTTGGGGAGTTTGTGCCCTGCCATGGCAGTGACACCCTTGGGTTAACCTTCAGCTGCGATGGTAAAAAGCTGCAGGAAGGGCACACCGGGCTGATGCTGTTTTCGCCGCAGCAACTGCTGCAAGAGGTGCAAAGCTTTATGACGCTGGAAGATGGCGACATCCTGATGACAGGCACGCCAGCCGGTGTCGGGGCGCTTGTGGCCGGTGGCAATTATCATGCTGAGCTTCTTTTGGACGGCAAGGTACTGACCAGCGTGAGTTGGCAGGCGCGCTGAGCCTGCTTTTCTACCTGACGCCTTACTTGCCTCGGCTTCGGCGTTGTCTTCTGCTGCCCGGCGTTGCCTGCTGCTGCTCGGCGTTGCCTGCTGCTGCTCGGCGTTGCCTGCTGCTGCCCGGCGGGGCGTAAGCTGATGATGGTCGTCAAATCAGCCAAAAGGAGTAATACTTTGGTTATGTCCAGAGTGGAGCCCGATTGATGATCCTGCGTGCAAGTCTCGTTATTGTGCTTTTTTGCGCGTTTGGCGTTTGCTCTGCCGAGATGCGCGCCTGTGTCGATGAGTTTCCGCCGTACCAGAGCCTTGAACCCAAACCCCACGGCGATAACATTATTGCCCTGATGAAACTGGCCGAGCTTATCGACCACCAGCCGGTGTTTGTTCCCAGCCCTAATTTTGCCCGTTGCCTGCATATGCTCGACACCGGCCGGGTCGACATTGTTGCCGGTATTATCAATTCTGAAAATCGTGACCAGCGTTGGCTGCTGCTGCCTTATCGTCAGGATGCCCGTTATGTGTTTTTGTACCGCCCGGGCACAGAGCCGGTTCGCCGTTACGAAGATTTGCGTGGCCATCTGATAGCGGTCAGTCGCAACACCTTGTATTTCGAACGTTTTGATGAAGATAAACAGCTTCAGCGCGAGGTGGTCAGCGATCTGCCCACCGGCGTACGCATGTTGCTTGCCGACCGGGTAGGGCTGGTAATTGCGCCTGAAAATGCACTGCCGTTTCTCGCCAGCCAGTTCAGTGGTTTCCATGAGGCGGTGCGGGTGTCTGAGTTTGGGGTGCAGCCCGAGCGCATTATCCATTTTGCGGTCAGTCGCCGACATAAACTTGCCATCAGCAACAATGAATTAGCCACATTGGCCGACAAGGCCTATCACGATGGAGTGTTCGAGCGGGCGATTTTTGGCGAGCCTATACCGCTCGCGCCCCCAAACAAGCAATAGCAATGGCGCTGCCAGCAGTGGCTTTGGCAGCGTTGGGGTAGCATCCGCGACGCCTTCTGCCATGTTCGGCCACTTGCCTTAGGATTTGGGTAAACAAAAGCGCCCAATGCTTGGCAGCAATTGGACGCTTCAAAGGGCAGCGCTTCGCTTATTGCTGCTGATGGTGGGCGCGGAAGTAATCCCAGGCATTCACGACCTGACCGTCTTTGAGGTGGCAATAACCCACTTCACCGGCTTCTTCCTTCACCACTTTGTGCTCGCCGCCGATTTTTACGCAGTATTCAGCGGCTGGGTTCGCCATGCCAATGGCGGCAACCGCATCTTTGGCGTCAGTGGCCATCTTGTCGGCAGCAGCCGTTACATGGCCGCGATACAGCGCCATGGCATCTTCAACACGGCCATCGGGCAGGTGACATTCACCGCGCTTGCCGTCGGCAGCTTCAACAATCTTGTACTCGCCGCCCAGCTTGATACAGAAATCGGCGCCTGGGTTGGCAAGGCCGGTGGTTTTTTCCTGATATTGGCCTTCAGCGGCCGCCGTTTCGGTGGCTGGCGCTTCCTTGGCAGGCTCTTTTGCGGCTTGTTCTTTGGCGGGTGCCGGCGCTTTGGCTTCTGGCGCAGGCGCTTCACCGCATGCGGTTAACAGGCTGCCAACGAGCAGAGCAGAAAGGAGCGCTTTGGCTGAGTTTTTCATAACACCTCCTGTGGTCGGGAGTCTTCCCCTAACTGAAATGTACCGCAGAATGCGGCCATGATTACAACATAAGCTCGAGCCACCATAAGCCGTTGAATACGAAAGTTCCAGACTGCACGCGACTGATTTTTGCCTGTGTCACAAAAGTTTGTGATCCCGTACATACTCCCGGGAGGCCGTGCTATTGTCTGAATTCAGGAATGCCAATCAATTTCAGGAGAAAAACATGGCTTCACTGCGCCCATTACTGCTGGCAGCAGCCCTTGGTGTGGCATTGCCCGCTTGTCAAAGCACTGAGCCGCCGAAGGAGATAACCCTGGCTGAGGCCAACCCGGTCATGCTGACACTGTTTTCTTTAAAAACCCTGTCGGCCTTCGAGATTGCGGTGCCCGATAGTAACGCCAAGGCCCCACTCAGCAAATTTATCGAGGGCCATGGGCAAAAATTTGTGATTGGTGAATATGTTGACGGGCCGGTGCGCGGCAATGTGGCGCTGGATTACACCAGGATGCAGGCGCTCAATGCTCCGTTTAACAATACCCAACTGCTGCTGGCGCCCTTTGTGGTGTCCAATCAGGGCTCGGGCAGTTTCTGGTATCTGGGACTCTTTTCCTTTGATATTCCCAAAGGAACGATTCGCCAGTTGGACGCCAGCTTTCTGGGGGACAGGATTGCGGTGCAAAACCTCAATGTTGGCAGCCGGAGCCTGCTGCCTGTGAGTATTAATGCGGAGCTGTTGGTACATGGTCCACAGCAGTCGATGGCTGAGCCACCGCGGCTGTTGGAAATTCGCCGTCTGAATGTGACGGCGGATGGCAAGTTAATGGCAGATCAATAATTATTCGACTTCGAGCTCAATGTCAGTGCAGCCCTTGGCGCAGCGAATATGGCCCAGGATCTGGGTGTCGGCCTTGCCCGGCATCGAGGCTGACAGCGGTTTGCCGCACTTCTCACAGGGAATGGTTTGCCCGGCCAGCAGTGCCTTGATCAGTCGCTTCTGACTATTGAATGACTGGCTGCTGCTTTTGTTGATAAGGCTGAAATCGGTCATGGTGTTTGCCCACAATTACTCTGTTGTGGGCAATTATACCCATGGCCGGGTGTTTGTGTCCGTGAAAACTGCATTTTGCTGAAAAGGCGGGCAATCCGCCTCGAAGCGGTGCACAATGCAAGCCGTTCACAGGAGGAGAATGCATGAAAATGAGATTGAAATTCAGGGACGTAACACTGGCTGTGGCATTGTTTGGCGCTTTGTCCGCTGTATCATTCACAGGAGTCGCCCAGGCGGAGTTGGCGCTGGCCGATTCAGATTTAATCGATACAGCGCCGACTGGCCCGCAAACGGCAGAAAAACCGGCCGCTGAGGCAACAGCGCCCAGCCAGATCATCACACTCAACGGCAGCTGGACCCTGGTGTCTGGCCGCTATCTTGATGGCGAAGGCAAGTGGATTGACTATGCCAGCCTGGGGCTCAGCGCCATCAAGGTTATTTCAAACGGCTATTTCAGTTTTACCACCATGAAAACCGTGAAAAACAAAACTGAGTTTTGGGCCGCCGGCGCCGGTGAATATCGTCTCGAAGGCAATCAGTACACCGAGTACCCATCGCTGAACTCGTTCAACGTGCCCAAGGGGCAGGGGTTTGGTTTTGAAATTGAGCTTATCGGCAACGAATGGCACACCCGCAGAGTGGAAGATGGCGTTCTTAAAGAAGAGGAAGTCTGGCGCCGCCTGGACTGAAATTCACCGATAAAAAGCGCGAAAATCGGCCCAAAAACAAAGTGTTTTGACCGAATTCCCGCCTTTACAGTCTCCCATCGGCTCCCTACACTGGCGCAATGCTGATGGGGGAATCGCATTATGTCCGTTGGGGCCTGGCTTAAGTTATTGCTGCTTTCCGCGATTTGGGGAGCATCCTTTCTGTTTATTCGCATTGGTGTGACCGAACTTGGCCCCGCGTGGCTGATGTTTTTGCGGGTCACCTTTGCGGCTTTATTTTTGCTCGGCGGCGCCTTTTATCTGAAAAAGGCACTGATTGGCAGCGCGCCACTGAAGCACTTTATTATTCTTGGTGGCATTAATACTGCGCTGCCGTTTCTGCTGTATGGCTTCGCTGCCACCGAACTTGCGGCGTCCTTGATGTCGGTGCTGAACGCCACGGCGCCGCTGTGGAGTACTTTGCTGCTGGCCATCTGGCAGCGCGCCATGCCTAAAGGAGCGGCGCTCGGTGGTCTGGTAACCGGTTTTTGCGGTGTGGTGCTGCTGGCCGGGGTTGAAAGTCTGTCGCTGTCGAGTCAGGGGTTGTGGGCGCTGGCAGCCGGGCTGGCTGCCGCCATCTGTTACGCCATCGCCAGCATCTACACCAAGGCCTCCAGCCACGGCAGTGCCTACAGTAATGCCCACGGCTGCATGTGGGCGGCAAGCGCCTGGTTGTTGCCAACGCTGCTGTTTGCCACGCCCCCGGCGGCCATGCCATCCATTGGCACCATGGCGGCGGTCGTCACCCTGGGGGTGCTGTGCAGCGGCGTGGCTTATCTTTTGTATTTCCGCCTGATTGATGATGTGGGCGCCACCTCGGCATTAACCGTTACTTTTCTTATTCCTGTGTTTGGCATTCTGTGGGGCGCCTTGTTCCTTGGCGAGCATATCGGTTGGCACACTGTGGTCGGCACCGCCATTATTTTGCTTGGCACGGCTATCAGCACCGGCAGTGTGCCCCGCTTGCGCCGTTTGGCCGGAGAAAGCTGATGGACTTTATCGTTGATGAATCTGCGGCTTTTGCTGACGAAGTGAAATTACAGATTGCTGCCTTTAACGCTGCGCATTGGGATGCCAGCTTGCGCCGTGCCATTGGCTTTAAAAAGCTTGGCGGCGAGGGCGAACTGCTGGCAGGCATTGCCGGGCGCACCTTTGGCAACTGGTGCATGATTGATAACTTTTGGGTATCGGCAACGCTGCGAGGGCAGGGCGTTGGCAGCGCCATGCTGCAAACGGCGGAGGATGAGGCCCGAACCCGCGGTTGCCGCTGGTTATTGCTGGATACCCTGGAATTTCAGGCACCGGCGTTTTATCGTCGCCGCGGTTATTGTGAGGTGTGGTGCCAGCAGGATTACCCGGTTGAAGGTGGCAAGCGCCGGTATCTGGTCAAGACCTTGTAAGTTGCTGGTTTATTAACAAAAAACAAAGCCGCCTGAGGGCGGCTTTATGTTAGCTCAGGCCAATCAATACTTGGCTTCGAAGGTCAGCCACAGCTTGTCTGCATCGTTGCTGAAGGCGTAGCCTGCGTCAGCACCCGAGAAGCTCGCGTACTTGGCGCCCACGCTGTAGTGCTTGGCGAAGGGGTAGGTCACGCTCACGCCCCATTCGTCGCCCATGTCGATGTTGTCTACATCGGATTCAAACTGATGGTATACCGCCAGCAGTTTCACCCCGGCAACCGCGCCGCCCACGCTGAAGTAGAGATCCTGAATACCCTTGTCCCAGTTACCGGCGCCGCCGAACAGGAACTTATCGGTCCAGCCCTGGAAGGCGTGCAGGGTGGCGAGTGGCGTGATAAAGCCGGCGTTGCCATTGTCTGAGCCCAGCACTTCATAACCCAGCTTGGCAGTGACGCCGCTAAAGCCCAGTGAGGCTTCTGCCAGCTGATAGTCGGCATCGTAAGACAGGGTATTGTTGCCGCCGTCGCTCTGCTTGGCGTATTCCAGCGCGTAACCCAGTTTCAGGCTGCCCACATCGCCTTTACCGGTCAGGCGCACACCATAGGTGTCGGTGGAGAAGCGGCTAACGTTCTGGTTATCGATAAGGTAGGCGTAACCCGAGATATCGGCCCAGTTGTTGGCCTTGTAGTTCAGGTTAAGCAGGTGAGTTTCGTTCTTGTGATCTGACTTGCCGGAGGCTTCGCTGAAGATGCGATTTACATTGTTGATGTAAGCGTAGAAAGCCGTCAGGTTGGTCACGCCCTTGGTTTGCACCGAGAAGGCATCATAGGTCTGCTCGTTCTGACGGAAGCCTACGCCACCGACAAAGCGCTGATTGTCCAGCAAAATGCGCTGGCGGCCATACTTGAGCACTGTGTCGCCCGGGGCCTTGTAACCAATAAAGGCCTGGTTGATTTCGGTGTATTCGTAGTCGGCAATCCAGGGCTCTTCATCGGTAGAGCGCACATCATCAACTTCGGCCAGGCCAAAGAAGTTGGACAGATCACCGGTTTGATAGGTCAGGCGGGTGCGCAGGGAGGTTAAATCCTGGGTATCGGAAAGCTGGTCAACTTGCTCAAAACGGGCGCGGAACTGCACATTCACCTTGGCATCTTCAACCAAAGCCTTGCTGACAGGGTCGGCAGCGGCAACGTTGGACAGGCTGAGCAGGGCAGTGGAAACGGCTAGCGCGGCAGTGCTGAATTTCATGATGTCATCCTCGGGACTTTGATTGTTATCATTTGGGTGTTTCCTGTATGCGCGCATGTTATTGGCATGTTCGTCGCACGGTTTTTGATCTGGCACAAGTTTTCCCTGAAGTCGGGGTTTGTCGGCTAAAAGTGTGAATCAGATCAATGGCTTATACCTACATTGGCGTACCTCTAAGTGGGTATTTTTGAGCGATGCAATACGCTAACCTCAGCCTCCTCTAAAAACGGCTATGCGCATTGCAATGCGCTGGATGCGCCTTACAATGGCTCAAAAAGCACAATAAGGATCCCCCGTGAAATTTGCCCGCCCGACTAGTGCGCGTCCGGTTATTGCCAGCGCGATTGCGACCTGCACCTTGCTGTTTAGCCAATTGCCGTTGCAGGCTGCGCCGCTGACTTTCGATGAAACCGCATTCCGCGAAGACGTGAAAACCCTTGCCAGCGACGCCTTTGGCGGCCGCGCGCCCCTCTCCGATGGTGAGCAAAAGACCCTCGATTACCTCACCCAGGCCTTTAAGTCGATGGGCCTGAAAGGGGCGTTCAATGGCGACTACCTGCAGCCGGTGCCCATGGCGAAAATCACCGCCGATCAGAGCATGGTGCTTAAGGTTGGCGAGCTCAGCTTTGCTTCCGGTGAGGATTTCACCGCCCGTACCCAGAGGGTGGTACCCAAGGTAGAGCTAAGTGGCAGCGACATGGTGTTTGTGGGTTATGGCATTAATGCCCCTGAATACGGCTGGAATGACTACGCCGGTGTGGATGTGCGCGGTAAAACCGTAGTGCTGCTGGTTAACGACCCGGGCTTTGCTACCCAGGACCCCAAGGTCTTCAAAGGTAACGCCATGACCTACTACGGCCGCTGGACCTACAAGTATGAAGAAGCGGCCCGTCAGGGCGCCGAAGCGGTGTTTATTGTTCACGAAGATGCCCCTGCCGCCTACGGTTGGGGCGTGGTGAAAAACTCCAACACCAATACCAAGTTCACCCTGGTTGATGGCAACAATAACCAAAGTCAGGTAGGGGTGATGGGCTGGCTGCAATATGCGGCAGCCAAACAAATCCTTGCCGCTTCGGGCCAGGATATTGAAGCACTGAAAGCGGCCGCCAAAGTGCCGGGCTTTAAAGCCGTGCCTTTGTCGGTGAAGGCCGATTTGACCCTGAATAACCATATCGAGCGCGCCGAGTCTCACAATGTGGCCGCTATACTGCCCGGCAACAAACAGGCCGATGAAGCTGTGGTCATGCACGCCCATTGGGATCACCTTGGCCAAACCGAGGAAGCGGGCAAAACCGTTATCCTCAATGGCGCCGTGGATAACGCCACAGGCGTAGCCGGGGTGCTGGCGCTGGCAAGGCACTTTGCCGCGCTGCCACAGACAGACAAACCCGGCCGCAGCATTATTTTCTCGGCCTTTACCGCCGAAGAAACCGGGTTGATTGGTGCCCAGTATTTTGCTGAAAATCCGCCGCTGCCCACCGCCAAGCTGGTGGCCTTTTTGAACATTGACGGCATGAATGTGGGCGAGGGCGTGGATTACATACTGCGCTATGGCGAAGGGGTGTCAGAGCTGGAAGCCATGCTCAATGATGCCGCCAAGGCCCAGGGCCGGCAGGTGAAAGCCGACCCCCGTCCACAAAACGGTTTGATGTTCCGCTCAGACCACTTTGCCCTGGCCCAGCAGGGGGTACCTGGGCTGCTGTTTATGAGCCTTGGCGATACCGACCCCGATTACATCGCCCACAAGTATCATAAAGGCGCCGACGATTACTCACCCGAGTGGCAGCTCGGCGGCGTGCAGCAGGACCTTAAGCTGATTGAGCAAATCCTTTCACGCCTCGCCAACGGCACTGAGTGGCCCAAGTGGCTGGAAGAGTCTGATTTTAAAGCCCGCCGCGCCAAAGATGGCCGCTAAGCACAATATTTGATGCAGTGAGTTAATTCCGCTGTATCAGAGAGTTGAACAGAACTTTGGTTCAGGACAGCTGTTAAAAGCCCACCATAGCGGGCTTTTTTCTTACTGGGATTTACAGCGCCTTGGTCATAAACAGGCTGTGGGGGTCTTCGCGGTAATGGCCGAAGGGGGCACAGACCTCGAAGCCGTGGGCCAGATACAGCCGCTGGGCGGGCAGGAAGTAATCGGCGGTGCCGGTTTCCAGATACAGGCGCTTAAAGCCGAGGCGTCGGCTCTCCTGTTCCAGATGCATCAGCATGGCGTGGCCAAAGCCGCGGCCGCGCAGGGCTCTGGTGGCGCGCATCGACTTGATTTCGCCGCTGTGAAAATCAACCTGTTTGACGGCGCCACAGGCGGCGAGGATGTCACCCTGCCACAGGGTATAAAAACGGATATCACCTTGCTTGAGCCTGGCCAGATCCAGCGCATGGACGCTGTCCGCGGGGGAGTTGTCGTACATGTCTTCCAGATGTTCGTGCAGCAATCTGGCAACGGCCGGGTGGCTTAAATCGTCAAGCTTGATATTCATCCCTAATACTCCATAAGTAGTGACATCAATATGGGCAAAGCAAAGGCCATGCCTGAATTCAGGATATTGATAGTTAAAGAGTTTTAGGTGTAACCCAGCACCATGAAGCACCTCGATTGGGAGCGGTGCACCTTTTCGGTGCAGCATCCTTCCAACTTTGAGCGTGCTGAATTAGCTGATAAAAACGCCGGGCAGTCGATTAAGCGGCCTGGAATGCCACTGTTGCGTCTGCCCGGCAGGGGAGAGAAGTGTTGATCAGCCTTGCTGACTTTGACGGAAGGCTGCCACCGGCAGGCCGCCTATGCCCCAGTTGTCCAGTTCCACTTCGTCAATTACCACCATGGTGGTGGCCGGAGACTTTTGCAGCACCTGCACCAACAGCTCGGTTACGCCACTGATAAGCGCCGCTTTTTGCTCGGCGGTTACCCCTTCACGGGTCACCTTAATATTCACGTAGGGCATGTTAGCTGTCCTTTTTCTCAATGATTTGAAACACCTTGGCGATGATCTGCCAGCGGTCGTTTACCCGTACCAGGGTCAGAAAATCCACAAATTGGCGGGACCCTATGGCGCAGCGCACCCGGGCGAAGGCCGTGTTGTCACCGGCAAATTCAATGGAATCGATAACATCCTGACGCGGCTCCCGGCGGCTTGCCGGTGACTGCCGGGTGGCAATTACCTCGCGGTAAGTGGGCATATCCCGCTGCAGAAACGGCGTTTCATCGGCGCTGGCGTAAAGGGCATCGGGGTGAAACACGGTATCGAACAGGCGCAAATCGCAGTGATACAACAGCTCAAAATAGTCTGATAACAGTGTCTGCACTTCGTCAAAAGGGCTTGGCATCAGGCTGGTTCCTCTTGGTTCTGGGGCTGGTTCTGGCTGGCACTGTTTGCGGCCGCAGCCTCAGTCTGTTTTTCCGGCAGCAGGCCTTCCTGCTGCATGGCCAGTATTGCATTGGGTCTGGCGCCGATTTTTTGCCACAGGGCAAAGGCTGCGGGCCAGTCTGCGAGGGAGACTCCAATAAACTGGCACCAGTTCAGAATGACAAAGGCGTAGATATCGGCCACGCTGAGACGGTCGCCAAGCAGGTAATCCCCAGAGCGGCTCAGTTTTTTCTCAAACAATGACAAACGCTTACGCAGCTTGGCTTCGGCCTCTTTGCGCGCCGCAGGGCTAAGCTCAACGCCGCTGAAAAAGGGGCTGAAGGCCTTGTGCAGCTCCGATGACAGAAAGCCAAGCCATTCCCTGAGCCTGGTGCGCTCAAGGCTTGCCACAGGCGGCGCCAGTTGGATGGGGGCAGTCTTACCAAGCGCAGCGGGCAAATCGGCCAGAAACTCAAGGATGGCGGCGTTTTCGGTGATCACTTCACCGCTGGCAAGCGCCAGCGCAGGCACATAGCCGCCGGGGTTGATGTCGCGAAATCGCTGCCCGGTCTGGGTAACGCCCCTGGCGGTATCCACCTGTTCCAGGGTGTAGGCGAGACCGAGTTCGTTGAGCACAATGTGAGACGCCATGGAGCAGGCGCCGGGTTTGAAATACAGCTTCATATGCAATTAATCCTTTAAGGCAGTTTGAGTGCTCTCTGATAATATCCATCAGAAAGTAGATTACTAGAAGTAACCTTGTTTTGCGGGTAGAATCGGGTTACCCCGAAGAAACCTGGTTACTTGTATGTCTTTGAAAGTGCGTTTGAATAAAAGCCCATCCCCCCCGGCGCCCTGCATGCTTACCGAGTGTATGGCGGTGATTTCCGGCGCCTGGGCGCCCAATGTGATCTGGTGTTTGCGGATGGGCCCGAGGCGCTTTAATGAGCTCAGAGTGGATATTCCGCCGGTGTCGGCCAAGGTGCTGTCGGCGCGTCTGACCGAGCTTACCGAGCGCGGCGTGGTCAGCCGTCATGTGCGGGATACCTCGCCGCCGTCGGTGGAATATGAGCTTACCGAGCTTGGTCGGGAGCTGATCCCGGCGCTGGATGCCATTGTCGAGGTGGGCCACAAACTCAAGACCAAGGGCTATCTGGTGCAGCAAAGCTGAGGCGTTGCCTGTAAGACGCAGGTCAAGACTCACAACAAGCTTCAGGCCATACTTTATTCAAGCCCCAGCCGAAACTGTGCGGGAAGCTTGCGCTACCCCTCGAGCTGTGCCCTGGCGGTCTCCGGCTTGGGGTCAGAAATGACCCAAAACCCGGTTTTTGTTCCCGCCGCTCGATTCGGTTAATTTTTGGCTGAGATGTCAAAGCAGGAGCCGACCGTGAGCAGACGATTTTTTGTATTAAGGCACGGGGAAACCCATTTTAACGTTGAGCAGAAATTGCAGGGCCACTGCAACTCGCCACTGACGCCAAAGGGGCGCGCCCAGGCCCGGGCGGTGGGCACGGCGCTGAAAGCCTATCTGGGGCCAGAGTTTCATTTTTACGCCAGTTCCCTCGGCCGCGCGGTGCAGACCGCCGAGATTGTGCGCGCCGCCCTTGGCTGCGCCGATACGCCCATCATCAAAGAGCCGCGGCTGATGGAGTTTTCTCTGGGGCTGTGGGAGCAAAGAACCGTACCCAGTATCAAGAGTCAGCACCCCGAGCTTGCCGGGGCAGGCGACTGGTATTTGCATGCTCCCGAGGCCGAAAGCTTTGATGAGGTGAGGAGTCGGCTTGCAAGCTGGCTGGCGCAGCTGCCGCCACAGGGCGACATAGTGGTGGTCAGCCACGCCCTGACCGGCATAGCGCTGCGGGGCATGCTGCTGGATTTAAGCTACGAAGACTGCTGGCGTCAGGATCTGCCCCAGGATGCGTTTTTTATCATTGCAGAGGGTAAGGTGACCCGCATCGACTGCACTGTTGATGTGGAGCTGGGTGTGGCCTGAGCTAAAAGCCCTCAGCGGATGAATAAGCGCCCTCAGCCATGAGTCGCACGCCCTGGAGCTATTTGCCGCAACTACACAGCACATCTGACAGCGCATCAGGCTGGTTAATCGGCTGAGGTAAAAATGTAATGCCTTGTTTATAAATGATTAAACAAGGCATTTATTCATCTTTCGTTAAGGATGTTGCCGCCACACTTGGGCCAAAACACCCACCGCAGCCGTTGCGGCGGGTATTTCCCAAGGCAAAGGAGACATCCATGACCTTTAAACGCACTTTTTCAATCGCCGCTGCCCCGTTCCTGTTGGGCCTTGGCGCCGTGTCTGCCTCCGCCAGTGGCGCCGATGTGTCGCTGGGGCTGAACGATGAGCGCGCCTCCGTGGCTCTTGGCGCCCATATCAACCCGCACACCAGGCTGGAAGGCGAGTATCTGTACGTGGACAGCGGCAATCATCTGCTGCAGGGCGCCATGCTGTTTACCCACAACGCCGGGCCGCACCAGTTTGAATTTGGCCCCATGGCCTCCCGCGTGTGGATGGATAACAGCCCCAATGGCAGCATGGTGTCGCTGGGCGGCAAGTATCAGCTGGCCCTGGGTAATGGCCTGGCGCTGAAGGCATCCGGTTTTATCAGCCCTTCGGTGCTGAGTTTTTCCGGTGTCGATGGCCACTATCAGTGGAGCACGGCCGTGGGTTACGAGCTGAACCCGAACCTTGGCTTTGAAGCCGGCTATCGGCAAATCCATATTCAGTACGATGACCACAGAAACCGCGACCTCGAAGACGGCTTTTATGTGGGAGCCAACTTCCGCTTTTAGTCGATTAATCAGTTCGTTAATAAAAAACGCCGCGGGTTTTGCCTGCGGCGTTTTTGTTTTGAGCTTAGCGCTTTTGGTAAACAGGCAGCGGTAGATAAGCAGCGGTAAACAGGCTGCGGTGAACAGGCAGCGGCGAACAGGCTGTCGCTAACAGGCCTTGGCTGACAAACAGTCGCTTAAAGACATCGACTCAGTGTAAAGACATCGATTCAGCGCAAATGGCTCAGAGCGCCTTTAAGCGTACCGCCGCGCCGCCACCTTCGGCCAAATGCAGGATGAGGGTATCGCCGCTGCGCACCTTTTGCTTTTTGATGTCAATCTCGTAGGGGCGCCATTTCCATTCGGCGTCTTTGCCGTCCTGATAAATCTGCGCCTCAAAGGTTTTGCCGGGCTCGAGGAAATCGAGCTTCACTGTTACATCGCGGGCCTGCTCGTCGGTCACTGCGCCAAGATACCAGTCGTTGCCGCTGTACTGGCGCGCCTTGCGCTCTTTACGGGCCATCACCACAAAGTCGCCCACCTCACCATCGAGGGCAATGCTCTGCTCCCAGTCGGTGGGTACGTCTTTGATAAATTGAAAGGCGTCGGGGCGTTTTAAGTAGTTCTCAGGCAGGTCGGCCGCCATCTGAATCGGGCTGTAGAGCACCACATACAGCGCCAGCTGCTTGGCGAGCGTGCTTTGTGGACGGTTTGTGTTGTCGCCAAGGCCGTTAAAGCTCATATCGAAAATGCCGGGGGTAAAGTCCATCGGCCCTGCCAGCATGCGGGTGAACGACAGCATGGCAATGTGCTCTGGCGGGTTGGGCGGCGTGCCCCAGGCATTGTATTCCTGACCACGGGCACCCTCGCGGGCAAGCCAGTTGGGGTAGGTGCGCCTTAGCCCCGTGTCCTTGATGGGCTCGTGGGTGTTGATGCTTATCTGGTATTTGGCGGCGGTTTTCACGTTATCCAGGTATTCGCCCACCATAAACTGGCCGTCGTGCCACTCGAAGCGCTCAAGGCCGTTTTCATCGATGCGCTTGATGTTACCGCCATCGGCCACGTAGCCGGTTTTCACCTGGCTGACCCCCATCTTTTGGTACAGGTCAAAGGCGCCATCCCACTGTTTGCGGTAGTTGCTGACGCTGCCGGAGGTTTCGTGGTGGCCAATAAGTCTGGCGCCCACCTCGCGGCCATAATCGGCAATCGCCTGAATATCAAAGTCGGCAAAGGGCTCAGTAAAGCTGAACAGATCGCCATTGTGGAACCAGTCGCCGTCCCAGCCGATATTCCAGCCTTCTACCAACACCCCATCAAAGCCATTGTCGGCGGCAAAGCGCAGGTATTTTTTGGTCTCAGCTGTGGTGGCGCCATGTTTGCTGCCACTGCCCCAGGTGTTTTGGTTAATGTGCATGCCCCACCAAATACCCACGTATTTGCCGGGCTGCACCCAGGAGACATCCCCAAGCTGGTTGGGCTCGTTAAGATTGAGAATAAGGTGCGAGTTAATCAGCCCTGTGGCCTTGGGCGCAATTTGCAGCGTGCGCCAGGGGGTGTTGAATTTGCCGTTGGTTTTGACCGCCACCCCATCTGACCAAGGCGTGAGCTCGGCAACAAAGGTGCCGGGGCGGCGCTGATTCAGGGTCATGGCGGCGTAGTCCACCAGAGCCGCTTCGTGGATGGCAATATGCACCCCGTCCTTGTTTTTAAAGGTAAAAGGCGTTTGCACCAGCGCCGCATCGGCAAGCTTGCTGTGCTGATAGAGATACTCATAGCGGTTCCAGCCACGGCCGGGGATCCACCAGGCGTCGGCCTTGTCTGCATCCTCCACCGCAAACTCGGTCAGCTCGCGGGTGATATTCAGCGGGGTATCGGCATCCACCTCGTAGCGAAAGCCCACCCCATCGTCGAAGGCGCGAAAGCGTACCTTGTAGGCCTGTTTGCTTTCTGGATGGCTAAAGCTTACCAGCAGCTCATTGTGTTTATCTTCAATGATGCGCGCCTCGCCCCAGGGCTGCTCCCAGCTGCTGTCCACTGTGGCTCTTTGGCTGTCTGAGATATCAAAACCGCCGCGAAAGTTGGCGGCATTGTTGAAGTCAAATCCCAGTCTGGAGGAGCCTATCACCAGCTTACCCTGAAACAGCACCGCGTAGTGGGGGGCGTCTTCGTCGCTTACCCTGAGTTCAATCTCGCCATTTGGGGATTTGAGGCTTAAGGTTTTGGCCTGCAATGGCAGGCTGGCAGCCAGTGCCATCAGCAGCAGTGAATAGCGCATGGGGGAGTCCTTGTAAGGTGTATTTTTGTTTGTGACCACCTTAGCCGAGGCGAGGGATGGGGGACATAAGCTGCATACGTATTCAGCCATTGAAGCAGATGTGATGCTGATGTGAAGCGACCCGCTGTAGCTGCGTGCATGCGCTGATACCGGCTATAAACAGTAAAGGCCGCGCGCCACCAAGGGAATGGCCGAGTAAGTCAAAGGTTGTGATTTTGCAGTGAATTTTCAGCTTTGCTTAAGCTTTGCTGAAACTATGCCGCCGCTTGTTGTATAACAGGGGGACTCAGGCAATCAGGAGGCCAGAATGAGTCAGGTACAAAACAGCACTGCGTCAATCAGCGATGCGCAGACCAGCAGCGCCGAAGCATTATCCCAGCAGGGCAGCGTTATCAAATCGGCGAACGCCGCAGTTCAGCGCGGCGTAGCCCGGGCCGATGGCAAGCTTAGTTTAACCGCAGCAAGCCTCGAATTTACCCCCTACAACAACCAGTTGGGCCTTGGCCCCTATCAGGTGGCGCGCGCCGAGATTGTCAGGGCTGAAAAGTGCCTCGGCAAAGGCGGCGGCTTTTTGCCCGTGACCACAGATGCCATGCGCATCACCTTAAGCAGTGGCGACAGCCTGGAGTTTATTGTTGCCAACCCGCAGGAGTGGATAGGCGCGCTTAACGGCTAATTTGCAGCCCTGCTTCTCGCTCGAAAGCCAGCTCTCATGTTGTTGAGCGCTGGCTTTTTGCTATCCGCACTGCCGCACCGCTGAAATCGAGAGGCTGTTGCAACAGCTCACGATTACCTCCTTTAACTATTGAAACCAGCGCCGCGACAGTGTTTGATAAAGCAGCAGCCCCCGCAGGAGACACCATGACCATCCGCATTCTGCTTAACGGTAAAAAGGCCGGTTTGGAGCCGGTACGCGCCGCGATTCTGGCCGCGAGGAAGCACGGCAATGTCGAAGTACGGGTCACGTTTGAGGGCGGTGATATCGACCGTCTGGTGGCTGAAGCCGTTGCCGATGCCTGCCCAAGGCTGGTAGCGGCCGGTGGCGATGGCACGGTCAACGAATGTGTCTCGGCGCTGATGCGCTTCGATGAGGCGAAGCGGCCCGAGCTTGCCATCATGCCCCTTGGTACTGCCAATGACTTTGCCACGGCTTGCAGCATTCCCATTGAGCTTGAACAGGCTCTGAGGCTTGCGCAAACCGGCGAGGCGCGTGCCATTGATTGCGTGAAGGTGACAGCGGGCGTAGAAGGCGCTGAGCACGCTGACGGCTGCTCTTTTGCTGAAGGCTCTTCTCATGCTGACGGATCTTCTCCTGCTGACGGCTCTTCGCTTACTGAAGGCTCTGCCCGCTACTTTATCAATGTCGCCAGCGGCGGCTTTGGCGCCAAGGTTACCGCCGAAACCCCGGTGGCACTGAAAAACTTTTTGGGCGGCGGCGCCTATACCCTGGCCGGCATAGTGCAGGCGCTGAGCTTTGCCCCCTATCAGGGCACTATCAAGTTACCCAATCAGCACTCCCAGGAGCATGTGATTGTGGGCGCCATCTGCAATGGCCGTCAGGCGGGAGGTGGCCAGCAGCTTGCGCCCAAGGCCATGTTAAACAACGGCTTACTCGATACCATTGCCCTGCGTCACTTCCCAATGGAGGCGCTGCCCCAGGTGCTGAGCGAGCTTGCCAATCAGGACACCGACGGCGAGTACGTGCGCCGCATCCGCACCCCCTGGGTTGAGTGGCACTCGGATGAGGTTATGCCTATCAATCTCGATGGCGAACCCATAGCTGCCCGCCGTATCCGTTTCGAGGCGATTCCTGCTGCCATCAAGTTGGTGCTGCCAACACTGTGTCCTTTGCTGCGATAGGGATTTCGCAGCCTTTCATCCTTCAGGAGATGTGCGCCTGCCGTTTATGCTGGTTGTTTGCACGTTAGCAGCACCCACCCACATCAGCGGCCGCTGAATGCCTGGCGGCGGGGTTTACTCTCAGTCGCGGGTGTCATTGGGTTTTTCATACCCGATAGCTTTCGGCAAAGATTGCCACCTTTAGTCGTATGCTGTACATTTGAGCGAATTGGTTAATAACCAAGTAAAACAATGGTTAAGGCATAACTGATTTAATGCTTTTTAACGCCGTGACGGTGGATTGTTGGTAGCAAAGGATTGCAGAGGTTTCTCCTTCCTTTACTCCCTTCTATATGTGTTTTCCAAGGCGCTGCCTTGAACCGTTTTTGGTTTGTGATTGCTCGGGTTTAACCCAACGGGGTTGTCGTTTGGTTTGTCGCTTTGCAAGCGACGGGAAGTCGTGGGTTTCCAACCCACACCCGGCCAAGAGGGGATCTACAGCGACTCCCCTCTTGGAACTCCCGCGCCGCCCCAACGAAGCCGAGCACTTTGGGCTTATGGGCTGAAAACGGCCACCGCGTCAGACGCTCATCCATGATTCGACTGACGCTGCCTCGGCATCCATGCCTCGGCTTGCCCGTTTCACTCAGCCCAACACCCAAAGCGGCTTCGAAGGGGAATAAGCGTGTCGTCCGACAGTGAGATGAACAATTTCATCTCACTAGCGTTTCCCGAATGCCTCCGGCCGCCACGCGGGGATTGGTGCAATCCTTTGGCATAGGTGTTTAGTAGTGAAAGAGTTGTGGGTGGTAGAAAGAGGATCTTGCAAGGTAGGACAAGGTTACAAGCTTGGATAACCTTACAAGGTCGTATGAGTAAAATGTTAGCCATCATAGGAGATTGTATGCCTCAAAGTGATTATTCTCAGGAAGAGTATCAAGCTGATTTTTTGGATAATAAATGTGTAACAAGACAGGCTTTAGATAGAGCTCTCGATACTAGAAAATTTGAAATAGAGCTGTATTGGAAGAGGGCAACTTACTTTTGGACGTTTATTGGCGCGACATTAGCTGGCTTTATCGCAGTTCAAGCATCAAGTATTGAGAACAAAACTGATCTATCGGTTGTTCTGTCATGTGTCGGGTTTGTATTTTCTTTCGCTTGGTTTTGCGTAAATCGTGGCAGTAAACATTGGCAAGAAAATTGGGAAAAGCATGTAGACATGCTTGAAGACAAAGTATCTGGCCCACTATACAAAGTTGTCCTTACTCGTGGTAAGCCTACAGGAAAACGTGAGCACTTGCGGCATTGGATGACAGGTCCCTCTCCACTGTCCGTTTCTAAAATAAACCAGTTAATTAGTCTTTATGTCTCTCTACTCTGGGGAATTTTAGTGTGTTACTCCTTACCGGAATTCAACCGAAATGCAGATATGAATTGGTTTTATGTTGGTGTTATTTTTCTTAGCATTTTGGCATGCATTTCATTTTTATGGTTGGCTCGCTCGTATCAAGGTGGCTTTTGGCACAATGCTACAATCCGAACCACGAAAATCAATAATGGCTATCAATAAATTTAAGAGTGATTCACAACGCTTGGCGCCCTCACTTCAAGCCAGTTTAGTGTTTATGGCACAATGATTTAGGTAAGGTGGTAGCGTTGTCCTCACCTTAATTTGGCGTTAAACGGCAAGGAGCATCGGTCAAGATGAAAGGTATCGAAAAAAACAAAGCTCAAAAATTGATTAAAAAAATTGAAAACGGTCAATTTGATGAAAATGATATAGATAGCTTGTTTATGAGAATGAGACCTTACTCAAGCAAGATGCCTGTTTTTCGAGAAATTGCTGATTTTGTTGCTCATAATGATCAAAGGGATCGTGGATTAGCGAATCAATCATTAGAAACAATGTACTTAAGAATTAAGCTTTTTCTAGAGTATAACTCTCCAAAAAAAACTTTAGATATATCTTCTCCTTTTCCTCTGTGGATAAAAAGGCTAATGCTTCTTCAAGTGAGTAAGTTTAAGGACTCAGTTTTGAAAGAGAAATTCAATGTAACTCAACAAAGATTAAAGAGTCGGATTGATAATGCTTTTAAAGAGGATAAGAAAAATAATTTAGCTACATTAAAAGATGGTAAGTTATCTCATCAGACATTAGAAGCTATTCAACATATTATGAGTTATCTAGTTTCTAATGTTGCGTTTACGCAAGAAGATTTAATATCTGAGCTTTTAAGTGTAATTGTTTCAAATAAGCTTGAAATTGAGAAAGATCTTTTTCTTGCTCAATCAGATAAGATTACTCTTTGCACATTACTTTTGATGCACAATGCTACATTTGATTTTAAAGGTCATAAATTGGGTTATACCCAAATTGGTACTGAAAAAGAGTCAATTTTCTGCAACACCAAGTTTGTTGATGTCAATGGAAATGAAATTGATCATGTTGAGACTTTTGGAAATTTACAAGTTACGGGCTGGGTTGTAGTAAATAACAGTGGAAAAGATGTGACAATGGGATATCCAATTATGTCTACAAACTTGGACGCTGAAAGTTGGTGTGTTGATGAATTGTTTCATATAGAACCATTGAATGATGATTTGACAAACCATATGTGCAAAAGGATTAAACTTACAGGAGACTTAACTATTTCTGATTCTTTCAGACTAGAAGAAGTTGCCGTTTAACAATGAGATAAAGGGGTCGGAGTGAATTAAATACTCATTCGCTTTACCAGGCCAAGGTCGCCAGCGATTGAGATGACCAAGTTTTCGATTGGAAAGAAAGATCGGACAGGCACAACACTGCACGTACAGATTGCAGCCGCTTTTGAACCCCATCGGTGCCGCTGAGGGTGTTGCTGAAAATGGCGTAGCGAGGCATGGATGCCGAAGCAGCGTCAGTCGAATCAGGGATGAGCGTCTGGCGCGTTAGCCAATTTTCAGCATAAACCCGAAGGGGCTTTCGGCACCGTCAGGGGTGTCTTTGGGGTTGCAAGGGGTGTTGGACAAGCAACACCCCTTGCCTGGAGGCGGGCTGGAAGGCCGCGATTTTAGGTAAAATTATTCCCCGTTGAATTACTTGTACTTGTCCAATAGGGAAAAAATCACTTTGCGTTGGCTGGGGGAAAAGGTGTAGTAGCTAAAAGAGGTTTCACCATAGACTTTATTTTTTATGACGACCTTTTGTGGTGGTAGTCGAGTGATGTTGTAGCCTTCATAATCACCCCTCTTTATATGTGAGACATATTTATCATCCTGGAAGCTGATCCCCTGTTCTTCTATCCGTAGCAGATGTGTCCCCGACTTGAACCTGGTGTAAATATAGACAAGCCCAAGCGCTGGGATAGCCAGTCCGAGAAGAATTTCGAAAGTAAAATCGATATTAACGCCTAAGAAACTCAGGAATATCAACGCGGCGATGAAGTAGATGCCGTAGATAAGTACTTCATAACACCTTGAGAAAAAGTCTTGGAACCTTGACTGTTCAAACGTCATATATCTTTCCTATGTAGCCTTAAGTCTTTAATCGAAACAAGATCTGCTCAAACCATAGTACCAGAGCGGGTTTGGAATAGAAGAGTGTGTTAGTAAGGGTAAACCGCGATATTTTCAGAAGGTGTTCAACATTCTGTGTCACGTTAAAAATCACAGTTCGATATATGCTTCCTGTCGTCCTTCAAAATGGATGGACTAAAAAAGAGGGCAGGCACAACACTTTCAGGTTGCACTAGATGCTCCCCATCGAAGCCGCTTTGGTTGTTGGGTTGAGTGAAACGGGCAAGCCGAGATAGGGATATCGAGGCAGCGACCGTTGAGCTGGGAGCGAATCGGTCGCGGTGGCCGTTTTCAGCCCATAAGACCAAAGTGCTCGGCTTCGTCGGGGGTCGCTGGGGGATTGGACAAGGGGGCAAGTCGATACTGCCCCCTTTCCCCGGGTGAAGCCTGGAAGGCTTCGATTTCCAGTCGCTTGCAAAGCGACTTAATTTGATAAAAACACGCAGGTTTTCCCCTGCAATCCTCCGTGTGCCGCGCAGAGCGCTTCGGCGCCAGCAAGTGACAGAAGGGTTCTGTCACTTACCTTAAAAGCCGCTTCGGTCCTTTCCCCAGGTGAAGCCTGGAAGGCTTGGCTTTAAAGCCGCTCGCAACGCCCACCTTTGCACAACAAACCTTGCTTCAGCGAAGCGTGAAAAACGCCGGTTTCCCCTTGTGCCCACGCTGGGGCAGGGTGATGGTTTCGGTGTAGGTGTCGGAGTAGCCGTCCTCATCGGTGACTGTCAGGCTGACGCGGTAGCTGCCTGCCCGGGGGAATTTGTGCAGCGCGGATGCAGTGCTGGCGCTGTGTCCATCGCCAAAGTCCCAGCTGTAGCTGAGGCGATTGCCATCTTTGTCGCTGGCCTGGCTGACAAAGCGTGCCCTGAGCCCTAGGGAGACAAAGCTGAAGTCGGAGCTGGGGGGATAGTCGGCGTCCAGGGTGATGGCATCGACTGAGGCATCGCCTTTTTCTCCATCGACCTGATAGTCGAGACGAAACTGCACTTTTTGACCAATAAAATCAGCCAAATCGACCTCGGCCAGCTCCCAGTTGCCGTCGGTATGCTGCGGCCCAGTCATTTGCCAAACCGTCTGCCACGACTGGCCATCGTCCACCGAGGCCTGCATCGACAAGTTACCCATATCGGCGCCATACATATTGAAATGAAAGCGCATGCCGGGTGCGGCAACGGCGGTGAAGTCGAAGCAGGGGCTTAACATCACCACATGGTCGCCGGCGCTGATGAAGTCGTCCATATTGCTGGTATCGACGTGAATAAAGCTGTGGCCATCCACCGGCTCGTCGGCGCCGGTGCGGGAGGATGAGGTATCGCTGTCAAAGCGCCAGTTGAAGCGGTTATTTTTCACGTCCTGCACCCAGGGGAAGGCGGCAACTGCGTCGTTGAGATTGAAGCCTTCATGATGGGGAAAGCCTGTAACTGCGCCTGAGTTGGCACAGGTGGGCACGCTGCGGTTGGCACCGTAGGTATTGAGCAGATGGTACTTGTCGGTGGCGACGATTTTTTGCATTCGCCGCTGTTGCTGGGCAGAAAAGTGCGTGCGGCAACGGTTGCTGCCGCCGCTCATAAAGTTTGCCGCGTCCGGGGCGTAGGGTACGCCTTCGCTGTCGAGCAGATCGCCCTGATAAACACAGTTCTGAATGTATTCGTCTTTGTCCGGATCGGCCGGGGTATCTATGATTTTGTCGCCGTATTTCCAGCCTTCCGGCCCTTGGTGGAGCGAGATGGGGCCGTCGCTGTTGCTTTGGTAGGTGTGCAGCAGGCTTAAGTTGTGGCCAATTTCGTGCACCGGGGTGGTTCGCACCAGATCCGATGGGTCGACCTCAATGGCGTCGGTGGCTTCGTAGGGCCACCAGGCATGGCCATTCTTACCTTCAAGCTCGGTCACTATGATGTTGTAGCTGTTCAGCGCAAAGAAGGGCCGCAGTAACTCCTCTTCGTCGGTGTCCCAGCCGTCTTCGGGATTGTGAAAGCCGGGCACATCCTCATTGGTGATATACAGAGTATCGCCATGGATAAACTGCAGCCCCATAGGCGCAAACCCCTGATTCAGCTGGTCAATGCCTTGCTGAAGCATCTGTTGTGTGGCCTGCGCTTCTGTACCGGTTTTATCTTTTGCGGCCACCAAAAAGCGGATGCTTATGGGGCTGTTTTGAGTGGGGGCGGCATGCGCTGCACCAGCCGCTGCGCACAGGGCAGCGAGTGCCACGATTTTTGAGCGTAAATGTTCCACTGGATATTCCTCTGTCAACGTTCATCAGGGTGAGTTGGCGCTTGTTATGGTTATGTCGCCTTGTGATTGCGTGCCCGATGCTTCATCTGACATGGGAGAGCAGACGCTGTAAATTTATCCAACCTCGTTTTTAGGTCGTTTATTTCTCTTTTTCTGGTTGATGGTGCTGTATTGGGTGGGCTTGTTGTTGGATTTGTCCTTTAATCTACTTATTTGCTGCTCTTTATGGCTGCTGGTTTAATTCAGGGGTTGCCACAGTCCCGGGAACCTAAGCTGATAGAGGTATTGGGAATAAAAAACCAGCCTTATGGCTGGTTTTCGTATGTTAGCTTGGCTGGCAACGGGCATAGCTGCCAAAAGCCTCCGCCTTAGGCTAGAGGGTCCAAAGGTCGATAGCGTGCCACCGAAGCAGGTAACACAACGCCCTGTGCCTTGAGGCTATTTACCCGATGTAAATAGGCCGCACCGGTCAAAAGGTGCAGCGCCAAATCCACTGCGCGGCGCTCGCGGTAATCATCAAGGTAAGTTCCCTTCGACCAGCCGTTAAAGGCCCCCAGTGCTGGGCCTGCCCAGATTTGATAATCCATCTCGCGGCCAGCCTCGCCGGTATTCGACCAGCGGCTGGATAGCCCCAGATACCAGCGGAAAATCAGCGCCATCTTGCGCTTCGGGTTACCCTCGGCGCGCTGAATTTGACTTGGGTCTCGGGCCATAAAGTGCTCCACCGTGCCTTGCCAGATATCATCTAGGCTGGCGCGAAACACCTGGGCTTCAAGCTTGGTACGCTCATCGGCTGGAATGGCCTCGATGCTGTCATAGCGGCTGTAAATCTCATACAGCTTGTTGGCGCGCATCGGGAACAGGGTGCCACGTTTGACCACCTGCAGCTTCACGCCCATCTCGAACATGTCGGCGGCAGGAGCCATGGTCACATCGGCCATCTCTGTGGTGGCCAGCAGCTTTCGGGTGTGTTCGCTGGCACCGGCCTCGATACAGGCCTGATTGATGGAGCCGGTGACGATAAAATCCGCGCCCATGTTAAAGGCCGCCAGCGCCGCATCCGGGGTGCCTATACCGCCGCCAGCGCCGACGCGGATGGGGGTGGCAAAGGCGTGCTGGGCTTGCAGCTCGTCTCTGAGCGCCAGAATGGTGGGCAGCAGAGTCACCAGCGGGCGGTTGTCGGTGTGGCCGCCGGAGTCGGCTTCGGCGGTGATGTCATCGGCCATGGGCACCAGTAGGGCAAGCTCGGCCTGCTCGGCGCTGATATGGCCCTCGGCTACCAAGGCATCGAGCATTTTTTTCGGCGCACTCTTCATAAAGTGGCTCGCGACCTCGGTGCGGCTGATTTTGGCGATAACTTTGTTTTTAATGACGATATTGCCATCTTTATCGCGGCTTAAGCCTGCGGCGCGGTAGCGTACTATGTGCGGGGTCAGCGCCAAAAAGGCCGAGGCTTCTACCGTGTGTACGCCGTGTTTTAAATAGAGTTCCACCGCGCCTTGCTCCAGCGCAGGTTCACTGGGGCTGTGGATGAGGTTAAAGGCGTAGGGGCCATGGGGCAGCTCGGCCTGAATGCGCTTGATGGCGGCTTCAACCCGTGCGGGCACCAGACCTGCGGCGCCAAAGGAGCACAGGATGCCTGCTTTACCAAGCGCAATTACCAACTCTTCCGAGGCAATGCCATTGGCCATGGCGCCGGCGTAGTAGGCGTATTTTACCCCGTGGCAGCGGCGAAAATCCTCACTGCCAAGCTCGGTGGCGGCAAAGGGCGCGGCAAAGGCGGCAACCGGCAGTAGCCCAGGCTTTCGGCCTTGGTCGGGTTGAGCCGCTGCAGCCTCGTGGCTGAGGCAAAGCTCATCACCGGGTAATTTGGCCACATACAGGGGCTTATTCAGCTCAAGCAATGCCGACTTGAAGGCGTCCACATGGCTTATGCCCGAGGCTTGGTCTATGGCCCATGGCCAGTTAAAGGCTGTGCTCATCTGTACTCTCTTTTAGGCGCCGAAGCGCCGTGTTTATTCTTGTAAATTTGCGGTTTAGCTGGCGTATTCATCGCCCCTCAGGCTTCTTCAATGGCAAGCGCCAGGTCGCTGATTTCGTAAATGCGCAGGCCATCTTTGGCAAGCCAGGCGTCGGCCGTGAGGGTGACGCGGCCTGTTTCCCTTTCAACGGCGGTGATGTGCAGCTCCAGCGACATCTGCCTGTTTAGCGGGCTGATTTGGCCACGGTATTTCCACTTCACACGGCTTAGGCAGTGATTAAAGCGCGGATTAGCAAACTCATTCCCAAGACCCGCATCCAGCGCGAAGCTTGAAAGCAGCTCGATAATGGCCTCAACCCCCAAAGAGCCCGGCATCACAGGATCCTGATGGAAGTGGAAGCGGAAGAACCAGTCGCTTGGGTCAATGGTGCGCTCGCCGTACACATAGCCAAGGCCCGCCTTGCCGCCGCCGCGAACGATATCCACCTTGTCGACAAAGTTCAGGCGGCCGCCGGGCAGGCGCAGATGGGGCTTGCCGGGGGCGGCCCGATACAGGGCGCAGCTGTCGTCGCGAAGCTTATAGCTGATGTCGGGGCTGAGGTTCTTTTCTTCAATCCAGGGCGTGGTGATTTTGCCGTTATCCAGCCCCAACTGGTGGGTAAGCGCCTCTGCCTTGAAGTAACCAAACACTGCCTTGCCCTCATAGAAGGGCTCACCGTCTGCCGCCAGCGCAAAGCTGAAGGTCTGGATGATATTGGTGCCGGACATCACTGTGCTTAACAGGCGCGAGTCGTTGCTGATGGTCTTGCCGCGAAGGTCTATGTCTTTAATGAGCGTGCCTTCGCCATCGAGATTACGGAAAAACAGTTCAAGCCCCGGGAAGCCCAGGGTGGTGCCCATATAGCCCGAGATAAAGCCGTTTGGCTGCAGGGCGATTTCCATCAAAATGGAGTAGGGCATGCGCGCCGGATGGCTGTTTTCGGCAAAATACCAGGCCTTGGGTGGCACTTCGTACTCGCCGAGGCAGGATGCAGGGGATTTGAAATCGCCGCGCTTACCGTTAACTTCCACCACCCGGGTGGTGAGCTGCAAGTCACCGCAGGGGGTGCGCGGCGGAATAAGGCCACGGTACACGGCGAACTCGGGCCCGAAGCAGTTTTCGATATTGCCGGTGGCAAACTCGAACAGGTGCCAGGGGGTGAAGGGCACTGAATCCGGGGAGCGATTTGCCGATTTTGCTGAATTGTCTGTCGTCAGCGGCGCTTCGATATGCTTCACCGGCACCACCCCTTTGATTGGCGTGGCGCTCAAGTCTGGCTCATGGGTCATCAGCGGCGCATCGATGGATGCCTGACGGCCTTCGAGCAGTGCCTTGTTCACATTAGCGGCAGTGTTATCTCTGGCGGAGCCATAACGATGACAATCCTCATCTTCCTTGAGCATTACCCCCAGGTTTTGGAAGTCCACCACCACTTTACCGTCGAGGATGATTTCGATATTGGCCTTGGCCCAGGGGGAGGGGGTAAGGCCTATGTCGGTGACTTCCATGCGGTAGCTTAGGCGATTGGACTGGGGCAGTACCTGACCGCGGCAGCGCACCTTTTGCGGCGCATCCTTTAATGGCTGGAAACGGCCATTTTTGGTGAGTTTGTGCAGCCCCAGGTGCAGCATGTAAAACTGCAGCAGCTGACCACAGCCTTCGGCCATCAGTGAGCCTGCCATCACCTGATCGTCTTTGAAATGACAGGGGAAATACCAGTGGTCCGGCTCAAGCTGCTTATGGCCTTCAATAAGGCCAAGGCCCCAGGCGCCGCCGCTGACATCCACCTTGCTCACTTCTTCAATCATCAAAAACTTTTCAGAAGCAAAACAGATGGATGGCTGATGGAAGCCCAAATCGTGGCTTGGACCGAAGCAGCCCGCCACATCGGCGGCGAGCAGCCGCGACACCTTATCGTAACCAAACTGGGTTTTATCGCAGGCAATCAGCGGCGTGAAGCTACGTGGATTGGCCATGGCGGCGCTGCGCTGTTTGATTTCATCTTCGGTGCGGATAACCCCTTTGCCGTCGGCAAGCTCGGCGTCGGTAAAGAAACCGGCGCAGCCGCCATCCATCTTGAGGATAAGCCTGTCGCCCACGAAGCACTCGTAGGAGAAGAAAAACAGCAGGGTGTCGCCGTTGCGGGCGTAGTTATTGATGGAGATATCGTACCTTAGGGTATCGCCTCCACGGGGCAGGTCACCAAGGAAGGTAAGGGTGCAGTCCAGCAGGCGATAAACCCGCTCGCCCTTGTTTTCAAGGTCGATGCCGAGGAAGGAGATAAGCATCAGATCGCACTGACCCGATTCCACCGCTACCGCCCAGGGGATCTGGCCGTCCACCAGATAGGGCGCGTCCACCGGGATATCGTATTCGGTGGTCATGGTGCTTGGCTTATATTCGCCAAGCTTGGCATTGAGTTTGGTCACCCGCGACACCAGCAGATAGTCTGTGGTGGGCAGTCGTACCCGGCGCTTGTAACTGTCGATAATGGCGTAATCGGGGCCAAACACAGGGGCGATATCGCCCTCGGCGTACTCAACCAAATCGGCATAATCCCAGATGCAGTCTTTCACCGCTTGGCTTAATGGTTTTTGTGCCGCTTGGTTTACTGTTTTTTGTGCCGCTTGGCTAAGCGGCTTTTGTGCAACTGCGGCTGGTGTTGCCAGCTGGGCCTTGGGCAGGCTCGCTTCCACCTTGGGCAGACTGATCTCCACCTTCGGCAAGCTAACTTGCAGCGGCTTATTCTCGCTCACCGCCGCAGCGATGGCGGCATTGTTTATCTCACCCCTGCTTATCTCACTAAAGCTGCCCGCCATCAGGGCGCGGGCGAGTTTAAGCCCGGCCTCGCGGCTTTGCAAAAATGCCTGATGGGCTTCGAGGGCCGCCAGATGATTCTGCACGCTTGGGCCGCTTAGCTGCTGATTGCCTAGGGCTGGGGTGCCAAGAGACGGGCTGGCAAGGGCTGGGCTGCCAACAGCCTGCGGGCCTGGCGCCATGGATTGGGCGTTATTCTCAGATTGGTTGTTCATTAGTTTATGAGCAGGGGCTGTTTGAGCCGGGCTTAGGTTATCTGATACGGGCGCGGTGGCCTGAGCATGGGCCAGCTTGGCGCGAATGTCGGCCTCGAAGGGCAGCTCGGCGGTTAAAATATGCTGGGCGATGTCGCGCCCGCCCAGGCTGATTTGCTGAATAAGGGTTCTGCAGGTCTGGGGCTTTGCAACACCATTGCTTCCAGCACCATTCTTTTCTGTACCAGTACCTGAGCCACTGGCTATGCCATTTTCAATGCGCTGCTGCAGCAAAAGGCGCTGCGACTCGCTTAGGCTCATGCCAAGCACTGCGCTGTGGCGCTCACCATCCTGCAGCACCCTGGCGCTGCCGAGTTTGCCCTGCTGCATGTTCAGCAGGCCGTGAATAAGGCTTGCCATACCGGCAGCGGCAAAGCTGTGGCCGAGGCGCGCACTGGCGCTTGGAGCCTTGAGCGGGTAGCCGCCCCGCACGCTTGGGCTGTGTTCAATCAAACAGCTGTGGTCCAGCGCATCGGCCTCGACAAATTCCGGGGCGCCAAGGGTGGCGTAGCTTTGCGATGATGTGCCGGGTGATGTATCAGTGCTGGCTTTCAGCACCAAAGCTCCTGCGCCTTCACCCGGGGCAAGCCCCATCGCTTTCAGGGCGGCCTGATGATGCAGCACTTTCTCGGCCGAGCCGGAGAGGTCGACTGCGGCAATCACAATGGCATCGAGTTTGTTGGCCAGCTGTGAGTCAGTGCTTGCCAGCAGGTTTTGCGCCACTTCGATGGCGCGGGCCACCGACAGCTCGCCCGCCGAAATGGTAAAGGCGGGGCCACTGAAATCCCACAGGCTTGCGACCCGCGAGGCCATGATATTGCCGATGTAACTGGTGTACTGATTCAGGCTCGCTGACGGCAGCACCGCATCCATGGCGAGTTTCTCAAGCGCACTGTATTCATCATCTGAAAGTGCGATGCCCGCAGCCTCGAGGCTCTGGGCAATCTGGCTGTGCAGATTCACCCGGCCGCGGAACTGGTGCAGCTCAAGCTCGGTTTCCATGGCGACCAGCACGGCCACATTGCTGCCGGGGGCGAGTTTGGCATCGCGAATAGCCTCGTCGGCCACTTTCATCAGCAACAGCTGCTGGGCCACCAACCTGTCATTGGGGTGAGGCGGCAGCTTAAAGCGCAGGAAATCCAGCTCAAAACTGTCGATATAGCCGCCCTCTGGCGCGCTGGAGCCGTCTGCTACCAGCGATTCAAGCCCTTTCCAGCGGCTCTTGCCGGGGGTGGCGGGCAGGGGGATAAGCGCGGTTTTATCTTCAGCAATCAAGCTGTTAATCGCCTTGAGGCTGTCTGCTTTGCCAAAGTGGGCGCCAATGCCTGAGATTTCAAATGCTTGCGGGGCGCTGAGTATGGAGGATACGGCGGCAGATTCTGCATTAGCCTCGGTCAGAGCATCGGGGGACTCCAGCACCAAATGGGCATTACAGCCGCCAAAACCGAACACCGACAGACCTGCCAGCGGCGCGCTGTTGCCGGTTTTTTGCGGCCAGCTTATGCATTCAGCCGGGATTTGTGCCTCGCCAAACAGGCCATTAGGGGATGAAATGGGGCTTTGCAGCCGCACACTTGGTGGCAGCAGCTTGTGCTTCATTGCCAGCATCAGCTTGATGATGCCGGGCATGCCTGCGGCGGTAAGCAGATGGGTCAGGTTGGATTTTACCGAGCCAATCTTGGGGGCCGCGCTGCCATCAAGATGCTTTTCGAAAAACTGCTCGAGGGAACTCAGCTCGACTTTATCGCCAAGTGGCGTGCCGGTGGCGTGGCACTCGACAACCTCCACTTCGGCCGGGCTTATACCGCTGTCATCATAAGCGCGCTCGAAGGCTTTGACCTGGCCTTTGCTGGCCGGGCTTAACACAAACTGGCCGCGGCCATCGTTGGACAGGCCGACACCACGAATGATGCCGTGAACTGTGTCGCCATCACGGATGGCATCATCGAGGCGCTTTAACGCCAGCATGCCTGCGCCTTCTCCGGCAAAGAGACCGCCGGTGTTTTTATCCAGCGGCGCCGAAAACCCGGCTTCGGGGAAGGCGTGGAAAATTGAAAAGCCCATGCTGATAAAGAAGGGGTCGGCACCGCTCACAGCGCCAGCCAACATCAGGTCGGCCTTGCCGGTGGCAAGGTAATCGCAGGCAAGCTTGATGGCGTACACCGAACTTGCGCAGGCGGCATCGAGGCTTAACTGTGGCCCTTCAAGGCCCAGACTCTCGGCAATCATGGCCGAGGCATCGGCGGCGGTTTCCTGCTGCCAGGGGGCTGCTGCGCCCTGGCTTTCTGCATTAAAGGGCTGCAGCGTGGGGAAGCCCGGTAACCTTTGTTTGAGCGCCTGCTCGACCCGCTGGTGATAGAGCGGGATCATGGCGCGGTTGGAGGCCCTGGTCGGAAACGACAGGGTGCCCATGATAACCCCGGTGCGACTGGCATCGAGCTTGACGCCAAGGCTCACCTGTTTGGCTACATCGAGCGCCCACAGCTGATGTTCATCGAGCTGGCTTGCAAGTGCTGCCATGTCGCCGGCAGGTTTGGCAAAGCCCTCGGGGCTGAAGCGGAAACCGTCAACATAGCCGCCCTTATCGCAGTAGAAGCGATCGCTTTGACCCTGCTCGCCAAGGTAGGCGGCCACGGGCGCGCCCAGTTTGGCATCGCTTAACTGGGTGTGGGCATCGCGGCCAGCTTTTATCAGTTCCCAAAAGGCATCGATATTCTCGGCGCCCGGGAAGCGGCCCGCCATGGCAACCACGGCAATGGGGCAGGCTACTGAGTGTGTCTGCCGGGTGTTATTTTTGGTTTTATGGCTCAAGGTGTTGTCTCTTGGGCGGTGCGCTGCGCTGAGGTATCGACAGGGCGCAGGCGGGATAAATTCATCGGAATGCCGTGGGCAATCAGGCGGGCAAGCAGCTTTTGCAGTGCCTTGCCCTGCTGGCCATCGGTGGGCTGAGCCGTAAGGCGCATCAGCTTGTCATCGCCAATGGCCTGCACTATGCCACTGGCTTCGCGTCCGGCGCCCACTTCAGCAAAAATACGGCCACCGGCCTTGTAGGCGCGCACGATAAGCTCATCGAACTTAAGCTCGTTGGCAAAGGTGGCGGCGATAGCGGCGGCGATGCTGTCGGCATTGGCGTCAAGCTTGTCTGCGCCGGCGCTTAACATCAGCGGCAACTGTGAGGGCAGAGCCTCAGCAAGGGGACGCTGGTAGAACTCGCCAAGGGCTGCTTCAATCTTTTTGGCGGCAGGGGTATGCATGGCGGTAACGAGCTTGGTGTCGAGCCCGCGTTTTCCAAGCTGTTTCAATAGCTTTTTAAGCTCAGTCTCATCGCCTGCCAGCACTGTGCTGGGCCCCTGGGCGATGGCGATTGCCACCTTGGGGAAGTCTTGCAGCAGTGGGCGAATATCGCTGGCGTGAACTCTCAGCACCAGGCTCTTCCACTTGATGTTGGCTTCTTTGGCGAGCTTCCACTGGCCTCTTACCGCGCTGAGAGACCCGGAAATTGCGTCGTTGAAAAGCGGGCTTGCCAGGGTGTCACCCACCATGGCGAAGGGGTCTTGCCACAGGCCCTGGGCCGCGACCATGGCCGCTTCACCCATGGAATAGCCAAGGGTGATCGCAGGCTTAATCCCAAGCTCCTCTTCGAGAATTCGGGTCATCAGTACGCTGGCGCCAACGCCGGATACCGCAAGCTCGGCCAGGCTCGGGCTGTCACCCAGCTCCCGTGGCAGCAGCACGCCGTCAAGGCCGCTGAGTCCATGTTGGCGACAGGCTTCATCGAGGGCGTCGAACACTTTGGGGAAACGCAGGTGCAATGAGTCGAGCATTTCAGCGCTGGCGGTGCCGACGCCGGGGTAGACAAACGCAAGCCCGGCTGGGCCTGCGGGATTGGGCGAAAACACGCTGCCTGCCGGGGTCGATAACTCAATATCGTCACGCAGGCTTTCAGCAAGGCGCCAGGACAGGCTCGCAGCTTCGGCGGCAAGGGCTTTGGCATCCTGTCCCACCAATACCAGCGCGCGGCAGCCCGGGGTCATCTCATCGAAGGCATTGGCTATCAGCGCTTCCAGTGCCTCGGTGGAATCGACCGCGCCAAGCTCGGCCTGAATTTGGGTCAGGCGGCGCTGAATGGCCGACCAATCGCTGCCCGGCAGTGCCAGTGGCAACAGCCAGGGCAGTTCGTGGCCATTCAGTCCAAGGGCCGTGCGGGCGGAGCCCTGAGTCAGAACCAGAGTCTGACTTGCAGCCTGGGACGGGTTACCCACCAGTGCCAGTACCCGCGCCTGATAGCGGGGGTGGCTCCAATAGCCGCCATACACAGGATGAGTGCGGCCCGCCAGCAATTCGGCGTGCTTGATGACAGCCTCAAGGCTTGGGGCATCAAACAGAATTTCCGCCTCGGCGGGCGTGCGTCCGGCCTGTGTCAGCGCCTGATGTATGGCATTCTTACCGGCGCCGAGCCCCTGCAGCAGCGCCAGCGGGTGCAGATGGGCTTTGGCGGCATCCAGTGCCGGCATCAGCACCAGATTGGTGTCGGTGCCAAGGGATACCGGGCCAGTGGCAGCAGCGCTGACCAGCGCTTGCCAGTCCGGCTCGGCGTCGCTGCAACTGGCAATGCCTGTCGGCAGTTTCGCCAATCGACACAGCGCCAGACGCAGCGGTTTGGGTGTTTCCTGAGTGTGTTTGTCGGTGCTCATATCCGTCATCAGTCCCTTCGATTACCCCTTGGCTGGTTTGGCAGCCTGAGTCTCAGTGCCCTTGCTGCCATTGGCAAAGGCTTTATCCAGCGACTTGCTGATAGTCACCCTGGCGCCTTCCATGGCACAGGCAAGCTTGCCCGCGCCATCATAGAGTGCCACATCGGCGCTGAGCTGACGGCTTGAGTGCGTTTTCACCCACAGACGGATATGGCCGGTTTCACCGTGGCCAATCACCCGCTGTTGGGTGAGTTTGCTAAGGCTGGCTGGCAGGCTGGCTGCATCATACTTAAGCCGCGCCCACACCAGCAGCGCCTGCAACAGCGCATCCTGCTGGGCAAGCTCGGCATAATCGGCATCGGTATCAGCGCTGAATGGCAGCGGCAGGGCATAGCTGCAATAAAGACCTGAATCATCAAAGCGTTGCACATCACCTATGACCTGCAGCGACGGGCCGTGGAACAGGCTGGCGTCCTGGTACAGCTGGCTGCCTGTGATAACCGGCTTTTTGGCGCTGATGGCCTTGTCGGTGGCTGGGATGCTGGACTCAGTGCCCGCAACACCAAGGCTCAGATTGGCCTGGTACTGAGGACGGCCATCAGAGTCGATTTGCGCGTTCAGGCCTGTCTCAGTGGTAGTCAGCGTTAAGGTCAGCTGCTTCTCATCGCTGTCGAATACCACCCCTTTGAGCAGGCGATAGTCGGCAATCTGCCAGCCATTGTCTGGCTGTGGGAAGCTGCTATTGGCGGCGCGGCGGATCCAATTCAGGGCACAGACGGTGGGCAGAACGCTGTTGCCGCCAAGTTGGTGATCGGCGAGGATCCCCAATGCCTGGCGCTGTATGCTGCAGCCGATACTGACGCTGTGCCCATCAGGCTTTTTTGCCGAGGGCGCCTGCTGATCGCCAGCCTTGCCAGAGCCCTGCATGCTGGAGCCCACCAAAATCTGGCAGGCGCTGCGACGCTGCACAGCTTCGGCAAACAGGTTGGCGCCAAGATCCCGCGGGATCACATACACGCCACGCTCCGTGAACATCTTTTTCAGGCTCTCGTTGACCATGCCGCCGTCCCATGGACCCCAGTCAAACGCCACCACGCGGCGATTGCCGCTGTTGCCCAAACGATGGGCGGCCTTGTTCAGCACTTCGTTGGCCATGGCGTAGTCGCTCTGCCCCTTGTTACCGTAGAAACCGGCGGCCGAAGAGAACAGCGCCACCAGACGCAGATCCTTAAGCACATCCAGCAGGGCACTGAGCCCGCCGACCTTGGTGCCAACTACCCGGTTCAGTTCATCCAGGTTTTTGTCCTGAATGAGTTTATCGGCCAGAACTCCGGCGCCGTGGATAAGCCCGGTAATCGGGGCGAGCGCCTGGATAGGCGACAGCGCTTGCTCAACCGCAGCGGCACTTGAAACGTCCAGAGCCAGATACTCGGCGCTGGCGCCAACGGCTTCGAAACGTTGAACGGCGTTTTGGATCTCGATGGCGCTGATAAGCGGCGCAATCATGGCCTCAACATCTTTGGGCAGTGGCCGCTTACCGCTGGCCAGCAGCTCCTGGATCGCCGCCTGTTTCAGGGCCTTGGCATCCAGCCCTCTGGCCCAGGATGGAAACTCGGCTGCTGGCAGTGCCTTGCTGCGGCCCGCCAGAATAAAGTGCGCGCCGGTTTCTTTGGCAAGCGCCAGGGCACAATCGAGGGTGACCCCTTTCGCGCCCCCGGTCACCAGTATTTTATCTGTGCTGTTTAAGCTGGTTTTGGGATGATTTTCAGTCAGTTCGCTGGCAATTAAGCCAAAGCGGCCCTCTGAGCTGATCCCCCATTCCAGTTCAGCATTGTTGCCATTGTCCACGCCATAGAGGGCGTCGATAACGGCATCGGCCAGGGCCGCAGCGTCCAGCTCGGGCGCAACATCAAGGGCGCGGCAATGGGCCGTGGGCCACTCATGAGCCAGGGTTTTGGTCAGGCCAAACAGCGCCGCCTGATTGAGCTCGAAGGGGCGATCGCCAAGACCCAGTTTGCCGTCCATACGTGCGGCGGTAATAAAGGCGCGGCGCTTGTCGCTGCTTGCGCTAAAGCCGGCGGCCAGATGTTTGGCAAACAGGAAGGCCAGTGACACCTTGGCAAAGGCGGCATCGCTGAAATAGCAGTCGTCAGCTTGCTCACTCTTCGACGCATTTTTTGATTCATTTTTTGATTCAGCGATGTCTTGCGGCTGCAGGTGAATAAAGGCTGAGACTTCACCCACGGAGCGCACCAGCTCGGCAACGGCTTCGTCACTGTCATCGGTCAGGGTTTGGGCAGCGATGCTGGCATCCAGCACCGACTGGGTGGCGAGGGCCTTGGCCCGCACTACGGTCACCTCAAGCCCTTTACCTGACAGGCGACCAGCCAGCACACCGGCGTTGTGGCCATCATCGAGGATGATCACCCGGCCATTGGCGGCAAACAGGCTGGAAGCCGAGTCGGCCTCGAGTCTATCTGCCGCTGGCAGCTTTTTTAGGCTGACCCCCGTGTGCGGTGCCAGCTCCAGTGCGGTTTGCTCGTCTGCCTGACCTGAGAATTCACTCGGCAGGGAAAAGGTATCGACGATTTGCCCCAGGGTGCGGCATTCGGTCAGCGCGGCTGCGTCCACTTCGGCAAGGCCCGGCAATCTGTCCTGAACTGTGCCAAGGATCTCCACCCGCTTGATGGAGTCGATACCCAAATCGGCTTCCATGTCCATGGCAAGATCAAGCATATCAACCGGATAGCCCGTTTTCTCGGCCACTACACTCAGCATGGTGTCCAGCACCTGCTGTGGGCTGGGCGCAGGGATTGGCGCTGATACGTCAGCGGTGGCGACCTCGGTTGCCGCGTCTGCAGCTGCTGAGGCTTCAGTTAAGGCTTCTGGGGCGGATGCTTCAGGCGCAAGGGCATCGGTTGCAATGATGGCCTCGGGCTGGAAGGTTTCGGCGACAGCGGCCATCAGCGCAGCGGTTTGCTCGCTGAAGTCTTTCTCTGCTGCAGGCACTTCTACTGCCGTTTCTGCTGCCGTTTTTTCTGTAGTTTCTACAACAGCTTCAACAGGCTGAGTAATTGCAGCTGCGGTGTCGGTTGTTGCGTCGGCAGCCGCTGGCTCCTGTGCCGTTTGCGGCGCCGCGCTATAGCAGCCGATGATATCGGCCAGGGTGCGACATTCTGCCAGCACGGCGGCGTCGAGTTCAGGCAGGCTCGGCAGGGCATCCTGCACAGTGCCTAAAATTTCTACCCGCTTGATGGAGTCGATACCAAGATCTGCCTCCATGTCCATCGACAGCTCCAGCATTTCTGCGGGATAGCCAGTCTTGTCCGCCACTACGGCTAGCATAGTCTGGGTGATATCAGCCGCAGCAGGTGCCGTTTGCGCGCTGCCATTTGAAACTGGAGCTTGAGTAGAAGCATGAGCTTGCGTTGAGCCTGAAGCTTGCGTTGAGCCAGAGGCTTGCGTTGAGCCAGAGGCTTGCGTTGATACGGGAGCTTGCGCTTGAGCAGCCGCCTCAGTCCCAAGCGGCAGACTGGCACTCATCAGGTTGACGATATCGGCCAGGGTGCGGCACTCGGCCATGGCGGCGGCGTCCAGCTCCGGCAGGCCTGGCAGAGCGTCCTGCACTGTGCCTAAAATTTCCACCCGCTTGATGGAGTCGATACCCAGATCTGCTTCCATGTCCATGGCCAAATCCAGCATCTCGGCGGGATAACCCGTCTTGTCGGCCACCACGGCCAGCATGGTTTGAGTCACGTCAGCTGCAGGACTCTGCTGTTGTGGTGCTTCGGCGGTTACTGCGGTTGCAGTTGCCGCAGGCAGGCTGGCGCTCATCAGATTGACGATGTCGGCCAGGGTGCGGCACTCGGCCATGGCCGCGGCGTCCAGCTCCGGCAGGCTTGGCAGGGCGTCCTGCACTGTGCCTAAAATCTCTACCCGTTTGATGGAGTCGATACCCAGGTCCGCCTCCATATCCATGGCCAAATCCAACATCTCGACCGGATAGCCTGTCTTGTCGGCCACCACGGAGAGCATGGTCTGAGTGATGTCCGCCGCAGCGCTTTGATGCGCTGGCGCAGCAGCCTGAGCTTGAACCTGGGGCTGGGCTTGAACAGGGACAGAAACGTTTGCGTTGGCAGGCAAGCTCGCTTGCATCAAATCAACGATATTGGCCAGGGTGCGGCACTCAGCCATGGCGGCGGCATCCAGCTCCGGCAGGCTCGGCAGGGCGTCCTGTACTGTGCCTAAAATTTCTACCCGTTTGATGGAGTCGATACCCAAATCGGCTTCCATGTCCATGGACAGGTCCAGCATCTCGGTGGGATAACCGGTTTTCTCGGCGACGACCTCCAGCATGACCCGCTGAATGTTCGTGCCCGCATTTGTGCCGGCGGCCTGCGCTGTTTGCACAGTGGCTGTCGTCTGAGCCTGAACCTGCGTCTGAACAGTGCCTGGTGTCGACATGTTCTGTACTTGAGTAGCTGTGCTCTGGACTGGAGCCGAAGCAGCGCTCTGGGCAGTTGCCGCTGGCATCACTGCGGCCGCAGTGTTTACCGGCGCTGTGTTTATAGGCACTGGGCTTAAAGGCGCAGCGCTTACAGCTGCAGCGGCAACGTTTGACGGCAGGTATGCCTGACCGGCAAGGGAGCGCAGCATCTGCTCGCTGCTGGCTGCCTGGGTGCGCATAAACTCGGTGTGAATACGTAAGGTTTCCGCCTGGTGCTGGTGGAACAGCTCCAGCGCCCGCTCGGTGGCGGCAGGTACACTTTGACCGGCGGCAGCCAGCTCCAGCTGCTTTTGGATCAGCGCCTGCACCCCTTCACCGTATTGGGTGGGAATGGCCAAAAACTGCTGGTGCAGGGCGGCCAATTGCTGCTGGGCGGCAAACAGGGCATCCAGACCGCCTTGGGTCACTTGCGGCGCCTGGCCAACAGGGGCTTGAACTGCTGGAGCCTGTGCTCCAGCCTGGGTTGCGGGCGCCGCGACGTATTGAGTTTTTTCCACGATTTTCTCTACGATTTCAATTTGTTTGCTGACCTCGCCGTCCTTGAGGGCGGCGGCCATACGCTCGGCCGTAGCCGGGCTTATGTAGTTGCTGGCGCTGAGTTTTATGGTCAGCGCTGACTTGGCCGTTGGTTTGTGGGACAGGTGCTCGCGGTACGGGTCGGGGTTGCCGATGGCAAAGCCGGCCAGTGCCAGCTCCAACGCCGCCAGCTTGAGTTTGCTGTCGGCACGGTGGCTGCCAGCCGATTGCGCCGATTGCGCATCGAGGGACACAATCAGGCAGTCTTTACTGCGCTCACCCAGGATGGCTTCCACCAAACGGCTTAAAGTGTTCTTGGGGCCAAACTCCACAAATACCCGCACGCCGTCGCGGTACAGACTCTCGATTTGCGACTCGAACTGTACCTGCTCCAGCATTTGCGCCTTGAGGCTTTGCTTAAGGCTTTTGCCATCCAGCGGCCGTTTGTCACCGGAGGCGTTGGCGTACAGGGTGGCCTTGGCATCAATGAAGCGCTCTTTATCGATGGCGGCCGCGAAGGGCGCATGGGCATGGCCGACCAGCGGAGTGTGGAAAGCGCCGGACACCGGCAACTCGATGGCACGAATGCCCTCAGCCGCAAGGCTGGACACCAGGGCCTTTACGGCCTCTGTGGGGCCTGCCAGCACCAGTTGGGTCGGACTGTTGTGGTTGGCAATGACCACGGCCGGGTCTTTTTCAAGCAGCTTGTCGAGCACATTTCTGTGCTGGGGCGATGGCAGAATAACCGCTGCCATGGTGCCGGCATCTTTGCCTTCAGGCACCGAGGCCATGGCATCACCGCGCTCGAATGCAAGTCGGTAGTAGCTGTCTTTATCGATAACGCCGGCGGCGCGAAGGGCTGAGAGCTCGCCAAAGCTGTGGCCTGCCACCGCATCGAAACTAAAACCGGCGGCCTTTAATATTTCAAACTGACCCAGGCTCACGGCGCCAATGGCGCTTTGGGCGAAGCGGGTGTTAGTGAGCGCCGCTTCATCGGCTTTGCGCGCCTCAGTATTGAACTTAGGGATAGGAAACACCAGGCTTGATAACTCACCAAAGCCATGGCGACCGGCATAGCCGCGGCGGGCAAATTCGGCATCAGCCGCGCTGAACTCGGCGCGCATCTCGGGGTAGAGCATGGCCAGCTCGCCGCCCATGTTGAGGTACTGGCTGCCTTGTCCGGCAAAGAGGGCTGCGACCTTGGCCTTTTTGTCCATGGCGGCGGCTCTGAAACTCATATCCAGGCTGCGCCAGTGTGCTGCGCCAGCGCTGATTTTGCCGATGGCCTCATCCAGGCTGTCTTTGAGCTCCTGGGTGCTTGCTGCCAGCAGGCCAAGGCGGGGCCAGTTGGCATCAATGGTTTCACCCTTGAGGGTATAAGGAGCCACCAGCGACTCGAAGCGCTCATTGCTGCTGCCCAGCTCAAGACTTAAGGATTTAAGCTCGCCAAGCAGGGCATCCACACTGGGAGCGGCAAACAGCAATGGCACGGGGGCGGTGCGCAGCCGATAGGGCGTGCGTGCGTGATCGCGCTGGTATTCTTCCATCACCAGATGGAAGTTGGTGCCACCAAAGCCGAAGGAGCTGACAGCAGCGCGGCGTGGAATGCCGTCGGGGCGCGGCATCCAGGGGCGCGGCTCGGTGGACAGATAAAACGGCGACTCTTCTATCGCCATTTTCGGGTTGGGTTTGACCACGTTGATGGTGGGCGGCAGCACCTTGTGGTGCAGTGCCAGCGCCGCCTTGATAAGGCCCGCGGTGCCCGCGGTGGACTTGGTGTGGCCCACCTGGGATTTTACTGAGCCAAGGGCAATGTGCTGGCGCTCGTCGTTGCCTTTGGACATCACCATATTCAGGCCACCGAATTCGGCCACATCGCCTGCGGCTGTGCCTGTGCCGTGGGCTTCCATTAAACCCAAAGTGTAGGCGGGGAAACCGGCATCATCGTAGGCGCGGTGCAGTGCCTTGGCCTGACCTTCGGGGCGCGGGGCGTAAATGCTCTTGAATTTACCGTCGCTTGAAGCGCCTACGCCTTTGATTACAGCGTAAATCTTGTCGCCGTCGCGCTCGGCATCTTCCAGGCGCTTAAGGGCTATCATGCCGATGCCTTCGCCAATCATCATGCCTTTGGAGTCGGCATCGAAGGGCTTAATTTTCTCATCCACGGTGAAGGCCGGAGTTTTGGAGAAACTCATGTACATGTAGGCGGAGTTGTCGGTACAGGCGCCGCCGGTGAGCATCATGTCGGCGCGGCCTTCGGTAAGCTCGGTCAGCGCCATCCGCACCGCGGCGAGGGAGCCTGCACAGGCCGCATCCACCACGCAGTTCATGCCGCCCAAATCGAAGCGGTTGGCAATGCGCCCGGCAATCACGTTACCCAGACTGCCCGGGAAGGAGTTTTCTTCCCAGTGGATGTACTGGCTTTGGAACTTTTTAATGAGCATCTCGCTGTCAGCGTCGCTTAAGCCGCTCTCGCGAAACACCTTTTTCAGCACTGGATATTGCAGGCGGGCATTGAGGCTCTGGCTGATTTTTTGGCCGCCGCCTATGCCTAAGGTGATGCCGATTTTGTCGCGGTCATGGCCCGAGCCTTCGCCGATACCGGCATCTTCCAGTACTTCTTTCGCCACCACCAGTGACAAAAGCTGAGCGCTGTCGGTCAGCTCGAGAATATTGGGCGGCAGGCCGAATTCCATCGGGTTGAAATCCACTTCGGGAATAAAGCCGCCACGCTTGCAATAGCTCTTGTCGGCGACCTTTTTGTCGCTGTCGAAGTAGTCGTCCACCTGCCAGCGATCGGCGGGCACCTCGGTGATTGCATCGATTTTATCGACAATCAGATCCCAGAACTCGTTCAGATAGCGGCTGTTGGCAAACAGACTCGCCATGCCAACGATGGCGATGGGGGTGTCCTTGAGACGCTTGTTAAGGCGCAGATCCTTGGCGTCGTGAGTCTGGGACTCGCTCATGGGGCAACTCCTGTGGGCGCCGGGTTTGGCGGCGACTTTTTACGGTTTTTGGCGCTCTTTGCATCGGGAAAGCGCGCCAGAAAGGTTTGATAGTTACGGGCCAGGATTTTCCTGAGCCTGAAGGGTCCATGGTGCAGCACATGGGTGATGTAACGGTCGGCGGCCTCGATGTCGGCATCGCCGCGCTCGTCGGGGTAGATGTCCACATAAACCCAGTCGTGGGCGGGCGCCATGCCAATCAGTACCGAGAAGGAGCCTTCGTCCTCCAGTGGCACATGCATGGCTTCAATTTGCACCACGGTTTGCTCGTCTTCCGCCGGCAGTTTGAGGGTTTGCGCCAGGGTGTGGCTGTTCAGGGTGTAGCGCTCGGTACCGGCATCACGGCAAATCGGCAGGCTGGCGAAGTGCTTTTCCGGCAGCGATTCGTTGGGAGTGATATCACCCAGGCGGGAGACGCCGTGGCGCTTGAGGCAGCGGGCGAGGCCTGAGCGGGACACATTAGGATTGATATGGCGCTGGGTGACTTCGAGCAGCTTATCCAGGGTGAGTTTGAGCTGATACCTGAGGCCTACCACCACGTATTCCTGCACCGGTGTCAGGGTGGTGTTGAGGTGATGGGGCAGATTGGAGCTGTCGGTAACTGTGGCGCGGTTTTTCCACTTTCGGACTGTTGCCGGGGTAATGTTGAGCACACGGGCAAGCTCAGCCACCGGCAGCGGTGACTCCTGAATAAAACGGCGCATCTCCACCGTGGTAGTGGCATTGCGGTGGCGGGCACCCTTGGCGGCGCCTTTGACTTTGTCCGCACTCACGCGGCCTGACTTCCCATATTGCTGTTTTTTATCCTTAAAGAGGGTGTGTATCCGTATGCTGTGGCCAAGAGTGCATCCGTGGGCATCGTCATGCAGCAAACAGATACAAACTGGCGGAACCGGGGCGGCAGTACTGCGAGATGGCAGCTAACCCAAAATACGCCCGGTTGGGGATACCTCAGTCAATGGGGAAGCAGATTACCTGAGGATGGCAAAAGATACAATCAGGCGGGACTGGGTTTGGTTGCTTAATACTAATTGTTTCTAATTGTTTGATTTGTTGTAAATGAAAATTTTATGTGTTGCTATTGGGGTTTGCGCTGGCGACTTGCTGGCGCTGGAACAACTTTCTATGGAGAGGAATTATGTTTGTATCAAGACGGAATGGGATAATCATCGGCCTTTTATTGACGTCAACGCAGCTTTTGGGATGTGCGAATTCCAGTGATGCCAAGTTGACCGATGAAGAAATTCAGCTGGCCGAACAAAGAAAAGAAGCTATGGACAAAGCTGGCTACAGATGTGATGTAGTGAAAGTGACAGGGTCCAACTTGCCGCAAAAGCGTTGTACGACCCGAAAGCAGCGGGAAAAAGAGCAAGAGAGCGCGCAAACTTATGTTGATGATGTGATCCGCAATACCGTACCCGAAGAAGTAAAATAGCGGATTAGTATCTCGAGTCGGTTGAACTTGTGACCGCTGTCAAAATTAGCCTCCTTTGTCGGTTCTATACTGCGTGTGTACCCGGATAAAATGTGACACAAGGAGGCCGTTATGGCTGAGTATCAGACCGCGAGGATCCGCAACCTTGCCCTGCTTGGGCATACCGGAGCGGGCAAATCCTCGCTACTCGAGGCGCTTCTCTATGGCGCCAAGGCGATAAGTCAACGTGGCAGGGTGGATAAGGGCACAAATCATGCTGATTTCACTGCCCAGGAAAAAGCCCACCAACACAGTCTCGAACCATCCTTCCTCAATCTCGATTTCGACGCTCACCACATTAATCTGATAGACACCCCTGGACTGCCCGATTTCTTTGGCCGCGCACTGTTGCCGCTGCCGGCGGTAGAGTCTGTGCTGCTGGTGGTCAATGCTGCCACCGGTATTGAGCCGGTAACCGCCCGCGCCTTCGAGGCCGCCCGCGCTCAGGGCAAGGTCGTGTGTGTGTGCGTCAACCATATCGACGGCCACCTCGACCGTTTGCCCGCTATTATCGAAGAGCTGCAAACCACCTTTGGTCCGCGTTGTCTGCCGGTCAATCTGCCATCGGCCGATGGCAATGATGTGGTCGATTGCTACCTGCACTGTGAAGAAAACCGTCCGACGCTGTTCTCCTCTGCCTCGTCTGCCCGTGATGAGCTGGTGGACACTGTACTCGAAGAAGACGAAGAGCTGATGACCCTGTATCTGGAGCAGGGCGAAATGCTCAGTGCTGAGCAGCTGCACGAACCGCTGGAAACCGCGCTGCGGATGGGGCATCTGGTGCCTGTGTGTTTCACCAGCGCCGAGCAGGAAGTGGGTATAGCCTCCCTGCTTGAGCTGATGGTGAAGTTGCTGCCAAGCCCGCTGGAAGCCAATCCGCCACAGTTTGTGCGCGGTTTTGGCGAGGGCGCCACGCCGGTTGATGTTACGCAAAAGGCTGATGATCACGTTCTGGCGCAGGTATTTCGCGTCGGGATAGACCCTTATTTTGGCCGGGTTGCAGTCTTCCGTCTGTATCAGGGCACCATGCAAAGTGGCATGAAGCTCTTTATCGGCGGTGATCGCAAGCAGGTAAAAGTGGCACACCTCCTGAAGTTACAGGGCGCCGAAACAGCCGAAGTGGGCACCGCCGTGCCGGGTGATATTTGCGCTCTGTGTAAAATTGACGAGCTGGAAGTAGGCTCGGTGCTGCACGACAGCCACGATGAAGACGAATTTCACTTGCCGGAGCTTAAGCTGCCACAGCCCATTTTCGGTTTGGCGGTGTCGCCCAAGCGCCGTGGTGATGAGCAAAAAATTGCTGAAGTGCTCGCTAAGTTAATTGCTGAAGACCCAAGCCTGGCGGTATCCCAAAACGAGGCCGAGGGCCAGACGGTATTGAGTGGCCTGGGTGATTTGCACCTGCAAATTGCGCTCGAAAAAGCCCAGAGTGTGTTTAAGGTCGACATGGATACCTGTAAGCCAGCGGTCGCTTACCGCGAAACCGTGTGCAAGGCGGCCACCGCCCGTTATCGCCATAAGAAACAGTCCGGTGGTGCCGGCCAGTTTGGCGAAGTGGAGCTGACCGTCGAACCGCTGCCAAGGGGCAAGGGCTTTGAGTTTGTCTCCAAAGTGGTGGGCGGCTCTGTACCGACTCAGTTTATTCCTGCGGTTGAAAAGGGCGTGCGTGAGGCGCTGAAGGTCGGTCGCCTCGGCGGCTATCCTGTAGAAGATGTGCGGGTCACCCTGCTTGATGGTAAGCACCATAGCGTGGACTCCAAGGAAATTGCCTTTGTGATGGCCGGTAAAAAGGCGTTCTTTGATGCCTTCTTGCAGGCAAGTCCGGTGATTTTGGAGCCCATGGTAGCCATGGATATTCTGGTCAGTGCCGAGGACGTGGGTGACATCACAGGCGATCTCAGCTCCAGCCGTGCCATGGTTTGCGGTACCGAAGCCAGACGCGATGGCAAGGTGCGGGTGATGGCCGAAGCGCCGCTGGCGACAGTGGACAACTACGCTACCCGGCTTAAATCAATGACCTCGGGCGAGGGCGAATTTACCCTGAGTTTTGCCCGCTACGACATAGTGCCGCCGGCAGTGCAACAAAGCTTGCTGCGCACTATCGAAGATAAAGAGGATTAACAGCAGTATTCGGTTCCTTCCCAAAACCTTTGCGGCGCCTATGGTTAACCCATGCGCCGCTTTTTTATGGCTGAGCGTTTCGCGCTTGGGGATCCGGGCAAAGCTTGCCACAATAAGGGCAATTGTTATCTTCTTATGGCCTTTGGATGTCTGCTGACTCAGATGCTCTGCAAATCAACCTGTTACTGACCCTGATAGCCCTGCCACCACTCGATGGGTCACCCGGGGAGCTTGACGCCTGCCTTGCTCCTTATCTGCATTGGCTCAGCGCCGATGAGCATGAGCGCAGCCAAAGGGCCAGATTGCCAGGGCTGGCTGCGCGGCAATTGCTGGTGCGGCTTTGCTTAAGGGCTGAGCTTGCAAGGCGAACAGGCCAGCATCCCGCGTCGCTGACATTCGACTACGGCCCCCAGGGCAAACCTTCATTAACCCAGGCGGGCATCCAGTTTAATTTAAGTCACAGTGGTGATTATCTGCTGATTGCCTCGACGCTTAATGAAACTGAGCTGCTGCTTGGTGCCGACATAGAACGTAACCGCGCCAACACGGATATCGACGCCATTTATCGCCATTATTTTTCGGCCCCTGAGCAGCAGTATCTCGAGCGTCTTGCCGCCGACGCCAAACGGGACGGCTTTTTTGATTTGTGGGCGCTGAAAGAGTCCTACATCAAAGCCACCGGCAAGGGGCTCGCAGAAGGCCTGAAAACCTTTGGTTTCGACTTGGCGACTGCAAAGTGCTGTCCGGACGGCGCTTTCATCCGTTTTCAAGATGGGCTTGAAGTTCAGCGCTTCACTGGTTCTGAAACGCAAGTGAGCACCGATTCGAACATGGCGGCGAGTGCCGAAACCCAAATGGCCCCCTATGCGAAATGGCACTGGCAGTCGGCGGTGGGCCAAATCGATTCAGAGTTCAGACTGGCTTACACCCTGGCGACCCCAACGCCGCGGCGGTGCAGGTTAACCCTTGCCCAACCTCAATGGCAGAGCCTGCTGCAGGATGTAGCGAATAGCGATGCATCCCATGCAGGTGTCAATACCATGCTGAATGAGCGGTGAGGCTGCACCTGTGACGAGCCAGGAAAACGTATCTCAGTTTGATTTGCTGGTGGTGGGCTCCGGCCCCGGCGGTGCGTCCGTTGCCCGTGGGGCTGCCGAGCGCGGCCTTAAGGTATGTCTGCTGGAGTGGGGCAGCGAGGCGCCCCTTAACGGCAGTTTTTCGCAAATGGCGGCCATGGCGGCTGTGCCCGGTAAGGGCGCGTTTTTCCACGCTGACGGGTCGCTGTTGCTGCGGGCTATCACCCTGGGTGGGAGCTCTGCCATCAATTTCGCCACCATCATGGACCCGCCCGACTGGTTTAACGACTATGGCATTGATCTTAAGCCCCATGTGGCCAGGGTACGTTCGCTTTTGCCTGCGCATTTGTTGCCGGATGAGCTGATTGGCCCGCTGGCAAAACGTATTGCCCAGGGGGCCGCTTCTCTCGGGCAGTCATGGCAGAAGCTGGAAAAGCTTATCCGACCAGCACTTTGCCGTACCGATTGCCACCGCTGCGGCTATGGCTGCCCATACGGCGCCAAGTGGAGCGCGAGGGATTTTGCCCATGAGGCGGCGCAGCTTGGTGCCGTTTTGCATGCCAATGCCAAAGTCACCCGGATATTGCAGCAGAATGGACAAGTCACAGGTGTTGAATGTCGCCAGGCGGGCCGCAGTGTGCGCTTGAAGGCTCCGAAGGTGGTATTGGCCGCGGGCGGCATAGGCTCAGTCCAGCTGTTGCAGCAGGCAGGCTTTAGCGAGGCAGGCCGCGGCTACTTTGTTGACCCTGTAATTGCGGTGATGGGAAGCTTGCCTGCATCAATTGCCGGGGACATAGGCGCCAGCGGCCGTGAAGTGCCCATGACCCAGGGGATGTACCTGCATCAAGCCGGGGTATCCCTTGCCGATCTGGCGCTGCCAAAGCCGCTGTTTCAGGCCTTTTGTGCTCAAATGGGAAGGCTCGATAAGCTTTCAAGTCATGGCAACACCTTAAGCATCATGGTGAAAATTCGTGATGACTTAGGTGGCCGTATTGGCAAACATTGGCTGAATAAGCCGCTGACGGAGCAAGATAAAACCAAATTCAGCCAGGGCGTGGCGCTGGCAACGGACATTTTGAAAGCGGCAGGCGCAGACAATGTATTTAAAAGCCATCATTTTGCGGCGCATCCGGGTGGCGGCGCTGCCATTGGCAAACTGGTCGACAGCGAGCTTGAGACTGAACTGCAAGGGCTTTATGTCTGCGATGCCTCGGTTATCCCGCGCTCCTGGGGGGTGCCGCCAAGCTTGACCCTGATGAGTCTTGGCGAGCGCCTGGCATCCAGACTCGCGGCTGTGGGTTAGCCGTCTGCCACGGAAATAAAAAACGCAGCCTTGGCTGCGTTTTTTGATGGGGTTTAATCTTACTGGCGTGCCAGACGATTGTTTTCCGGCAACTGCTCGAAGTCACTGCGAAACGGATTGATATCCAAACCACCACGGCGGGTATAGCGGGCAAACACGGTCAGTTTGCTGCAACCACAGTAGCGCTTCAGATCGGTGAAGATCCGCTCGACACATTGCTCATGAAATTCATTGTGCTGGCGGAAGGAAATCAAATAGCGCAGCAGTTTTTCACGGTCAATTTTCGGCCCCTGATAACGGATCATCACGCTGCCCCAGTCGGGCTGGGAGGTAATGAGGCAGTTGGACTTCAGCAGGTTGGAGTTTAAGGTCTCCGCCACCAACTGCTTGTCGTCTGTGCTGTCGTTCAGATAATCAGGGTTGAATTCATAGTCTTCGACTTCGATGTCCAAATCGTCAATGCAGGTACCGGGCAGCTCAACGATGCGCTCAAGGCCAAACTGCTTGGGCTCAATCACCTTCACCTTGGCCAGGCCCTTGGCACAGGCTGCCAGGTCTTTTTCCAGGGTTTCGGCCACAGCTTCAATGGACTCGAAACGGGTCTGATTGAAACTGTTGAGATACAGCTTGAATGACTTGGACTCAATCAGGTTTTCACTGTTGACGTCCAATTGCAGTTCAAGCAGCGCCACCATGGGCTTGCCTTTGGCGTTGAGCCAGGACAATTCATAGCCGGTCCACAGATCGGTGCCGTGGAAAGGCAGTTCGCCGCTGAGGGCGATGGCATCCCGATTGAGTTTACGGGGAACCCCTTGCAGCAGCGAAGGAGCGTACTCGGCCTGATATTCGGTAGCCTGACCCAGAGTCAGCCCCGCAAGCTCGGCGGCCCCGCTATAGGGATCGTGATTTCGTGTCATCAAACATCTTTCCGTGTCAAAATAGGCGCACATTATACCCTAATTTGGACGGTTCTTAAGTGTCTTGTCTGGCAGCTCTGACAAAATTTCATAAATCCTACGCCCAGGCGTTTTTGGACGGGCTGGGGGAGCAACCCCGTTGTTATGCCCATGGTCGACCATCGCCCTGTTTGGTTGACGGGCAGGATCTGGACAGCGATGAGCCCGTGATGTGGCAATGGGCGTCGCGGGAAGCGGCTGCTAACTTCGACAATTTAAGCCATGCGATGGAGTTTGAGCTTCATGGCGATATCAATGATTTCTACGGCCACGGCTTTGCAGGCCCGTTGCAGTTTGATTCTCCGTGGGGGGAAGGCGAGCTGATCCAGCCCTGGAGTGAAGATGACTTTGTGCTTTTGCAGCAAAATCTGCTGGGGCATCTGATGATGAAAAAGCAGCTTAAGCAGGGGCAAACCTGGTTTGTTGGCCTGATTGGCGATGATGAAGAAATGCTGACCGTAAATAACGACGATGGCAGCGTTTGGCGAGAAGTGGCGGGCAATGTGCCCCATGAGCGTCTGGCAGATAACCTGGCGGAGTTTATCGCTAAGTTAAGCCCCCGGGTTGCACCGCCAAGCGTGTTTGTCGAGCCGCAGCCAATGATTGCCGATCATCCAGGTATTTTCGCCAGCATGAAACGCATGTGGCGCAATCTTGTTGGCCGCTGAAGCCGTGATGAAATAAGGCGCCTTTGGGCGCCTTATTTATTGAGCGTGACTGCGTTGACGCAGGCCCGTTACTGATAATCCCAGGAAAGATTGGACACAATACGGCAGGGCTCGCAGCGAAAGTGGAACATGTCGAGCAGTGGCTCATCGAGGCGCCACTCGTGGCTGCCACAGCGGGGGCAGGGACGTTCCCGCTCGCTGGCCAAACTGGTTCCGCCTACCCGATACAGATAGTAATAGGTGGGGATTTTGGTGAGGTACTCAAGCCGGCCACGCAAGTCCCAGCCACGGCGAAACAGGTCGCTTTCTGTGGTGCTGATTTCCTCGAGTGCGGCAAATTCAGCCTTGGTGCCTGAGGCCATTTGCAGTTCATCACAGGCCTGCCATTCGGTTTGCCAACGAATGAGCTGCTTATGATCGCCATTAAAGCTGGCGGGCAGTTGGTACAGGGGAATGGGTAGCAGATTATCACCGCTTCGCACCGGCGAGCACATGTGCACATAGCTGGTGTACAGCAGTTGCCAGCTGGACTCGCCTTCGAAGCTCTCGTTGGCATTGATGTCCTGCCCCTGCAGTTTTTCGCGTGGAGGCAACAGCTTGGCATCGGTCAGCGCTTTTAATGCGGCCTTGGCCCAGGGGCTGTTGTGGCGGTTGGCGAGGCTGTCCGGCGCAGGCAGCATCAGCCTGGCACGAAACTCACCCTCGTGAAAACTCACCGCAAATTCGCGGCCCAGCACCTGACCATTGGCGCGCCAGGCTTCCAGCAAATGGTTAATCGCACCTTGGGCGGCGCTGAGGGTGGTGTCGGCAAAACACTCAAATCGCACTTCGGTGACGAACATCAGTTACCGCTCCCTTCGAGACGCTCAAGCCTGGCTGCCAGGGTCTGACACAGGGCTTCAAGCTCGGTAACACGCAGCGTAAGGGCGGTGAGTTCATCGGGCGTTTCGGTTGTTTTTGCCAGCATCTGTACGGCCTGCAGTCTGGCCTTTTCGTCCTGAGACAGGTTTTTGAACTGCTGCAGCCCTTTTACGATAACAGGCAGTGGCAATGGCGTCGGCAAATTGGCCTTTATCAGGGCGATGCTGGGCTCCTGGCCCTTTTCTTCCAGCATGCGCGCGGCCGCAAGTACCTGTTCGATTTGACTCATAATTGGTGAAATTCCTCAACCACACTCAGAGGGTGATTTGATAAGTCATTAATATTCAGTTAGTTATGTTTTGGCCTGCTTTTTGCTGTAATCCGGCCTCAATGGCGGTGATTTTATCACAGCCCTTACTATAAGGAGAAAGGAATGAAAGCGGTTTATTTAAGTGCAGTATTGGCCACGACTCTGGCGCTGGGTGGATGTGTGGTGAATGTGAAGGATGGCAACGATGCTTATCAGGATTGGCAGCAAGTTGAGCAGCAAAACCGCGAGCACTTGTCACGTTTGTCGCTGGGGATGGCCAAGGCTGATGCACTGACGCTGATGGGCCGTGCCGACTTCCACGAGGCATGGAGTGACAATGGCAAGGAGGTGCAGGTGTTTTACTTCCGTACCAATCGCATTCATGGTGACGGCACCACTACCAAGGAAGAGTGCACGCCGGTGGTTTTCCACAACGACCGTCTGGTCGGATGGGGCGCTACCGCCCTGGCCAAAGGATAATTACTTCCTGAGCTGGGTATCCAGGAGGTCGACAAGCTCTGACCAATTGCTGTCGGCTTCCAACGCTTCTTTTAAAAAAGTAGCCTGCGCCGGACTCCAGAAGCTGGCTTGCCAGATGGTGTCGGCGGCTGCCAGCTGATGTGATGCAATAAACTCGTTGATGGCCTGCTCGGTGTTATCCAGCCCGAGCTGTTCGAATAAATGGCCTAAATCCACCGGTGTGGTGTCCATGCGTTATCCCCCTGAATTTCCTTTCGTTAGCTGACCAACAGCGACTGATCCACTCTATTCAGTGTTTGTGCTGCCTGCTGTATTAATCATTGATTGGCGGGGGACAAAAGGCAACTCTGATTAATAATTGCACTTTTTGTGTGGATTGCTACATTGGGTAAGGTTTGATCTGGATCAAGGAATAACAATAATGGAAAACCAGACTCAGGACAGCTACAAAGCCGTTTATCTTACCGCAGAAGACCTGCGGGTAGCGGCGTCCATTCTCTACAACGCCTACCACGATGACCCCTTTTTTATGCAGGCGCTCGGACACGAAGACAAGGTGTCTTACGAGCAGAAATTGCGTGCCGCAATCCGTGAAGAACTGAACGAGCTGTGGCAACAGGAACAGACTTTGGTGGGATGGTTCGATGAAGAACGTCTTATCGGTGTGGCCTGTGTGGTTAAACAGCAAGTGGGCCTTGGCGAAGCCAAAAACTGGCACTGGCGGCTGAAAATGCTGCTGGGAACCGGCTGGCAGTCCACCCAGATGATGCTGAAAAAAGAAGCCAGTATTGTGGAGCATTTGCCGGGCAAAGCCTGCGGCATTTTACAGTTTATCGCACTGGCTCCCAGCGAGCAGGGCAAAGGCCATGGCGCACAACTGCTGCGAGCGGTGCAGTCCTGGTGTGACGATCAACCTGAGCTTGATGGAATTGGTGTGTTTGTCAGCCAGGATGCGCATCAGCATCTCTTCGTCAGTCAGGGATTCGAAAGCCTGGGCCCTCTCAGCCTTGGAAAGGTTGACGGAGAGCTGCTGTTTTACCGCAGGCAACACTATGCCTGAGCGATTTAAATCGTTTCGGGAGTTTTATCCCTATTATTTGAGCGAACACGCAGATCCCCGTTGCCGGGCGTTGCATTATCTGGGGTCTTCGCTGGTGCTGGCGACGCTCGGGTATTTGCTCATCAGCGGTAACTGGGGACTGTGGTGGATGCTGCCCCTGATTGGCTACGGTTTTGCCTGGGTTGGCCACTTTGTTTTTGAGAAGAATCGCCCAGCTACCTTCCGATATCCCTGGTACAGTTTTTTGGGCGATTGGCTGATGTGGTGGCAGTTTATCACCGCCAAAAGGCGGTAAGATTTTACCGGTTACCGTTTGTCCTACAGTGCGTGTGAGATATATCTCACACGCACTGTAGGACAACATGAAAAGATAACGGGTGTTCGCTCTGCATCAAAGTGTAAAAGTGTAATTAAATCAAATTCATTCCTGAATTTCCTTCCTCAATCGACCTCGTGCTTACAAACAGAAATATTCTGTAATACCTCTAAAGTAGTCCTCCTTTGGTAAACTGTATTTGCAGTCGAGGGAAAGACGGCAAAGATGACAAGGATGGTCAGTTTTTCGGGAGCCAGTGACGGCTCCGCTTCCCGGCAGGACGTTCGGGAGATCAAGGCTGATAGGACAAGGCAAGATGCCTTAGTCAGGATGACATCAGGGACGGCACAGGACAGGTTCAGGATGAACATCTACCGATAACGGACGTATCGGTACAGGGAGTCAGTAACGCAGGGATCAGCTTGCAGGATGCGATTCAGGAAAGGGCTCATGGATGCAGCCGGTTCGGCACAATGGAGTGGCCGGTCAAAGGATTGAGTACGCAAGTACAGGGACAAGATGCTGGAAGCCAGGAGATGCTGGACGCATACAGACGCAAGGATGGTGCAGGGAGCACAAATTAGCGGGATGGCTAACAAGGTAAAAATGGGGCGCGCCTTAAGAGACGCGCCCTTTTTCTTTTCTGTGATGTTCAAACTTCCTACGCTGTAACGGCCGTTGATTGGCATAGTGTGATGTCGGCTCTATCTGCCTTGTCTTAACCTCCTGGGCTCATCAGTACAAAGACACCCGCGCTTTGCTGCCTAGGGTTTCCAAATTGCTAAAGCACAGAAGTACAGAAGCTCCAAAACTCCACAGCGCCAAAGCGCCAAAGCAAAAAGCCCGGGGTCTGCCCATGTCTGAATTTCTCTCCTGGGTTGTTTACATCGCGCATGAGAGTGTATCGGTGATATCGACAAAGCTGTACGAGTACAGCCGGTCACAGGCACATAAGCACTGGACTAAAGCGGGCAAATCCTTGGGTAAACAGGGGGAGTGCAGACTGAGGAGTCAAGCTGTTGCAAACTTGATACTTCGTACGGTTAACGCCTAAGAACTTTGAAGGCTGCAAGTTGCCAAAGGAGCGGGCTTTCGCTGGGATTAACGGCGAATTTGCCGACGAGATTCGAGAGCCTGTCAGCTTTGCTACAACCCGTGTGAGACATTTCTCACATCTTGCGTAAGACATAGGGATTAACCTTTGCTCTACATCTCGTCCGAGTAGGTTATATCCATTTATATACAACAACTTATGGTTGAATGTGTCGTGGATTACATTGGCAGATGTAAATTCAGTGTGATTTTTGAGCAACAAGGTTTCGGCACTTACCGTAGAATTCAAATTGTCGAAGGACAGACAACGGCAAAGGATGCTGAGTCAGGATGACGACAGGACTCCTCCACGGAAAGGGGGAACTGGTACAGGAAGTATCAGCCAGGGAAGATTATCACAGGATGTGCCGACAGGATGTGCCGACAGGATGTCGGAGCAGCGGCAAAGGAAGCCAGAACTCTCCAGGAAGGAAAGTTTACGTGCCCCGGATGGCGCAAGACATGGATTGTTGAGTATGGATACTCATCAGGGATGAATGAAGGACACGCTCACGGATGGAGCAGGCTCGGTCAAGGGATAACCGGGTGAGAAGGAAAGTACGCAAGTACAGGGACAAGCAAGGGAAAGACAAGGACGACGCAGGACGCGACTCATACGCATGGATGGTGCAGGGAGCACAACAATAGCTGGATGGCTTAACAGAGAAACAGATGGGTGCGGTTCGAAAGAGCCGCACCCTTTCTTATTTCTGCGCCTTATCTGTTATGCGTCGCTGCCAGTGCATGGATGTTGTGGTACCAAAGCCGCTTGGTCTGCAGTGAATTTCTGCCGGCAATTTGTCGGTACTTATCTGTTATACGTCGCTGCCAGTGCATGGATGTTGTGGTGCTAAAGCTGCTTGGTCTGCAGTGAATTTCTGCCCGTGAGTTGTCGGCACTTATCTGCTTATAAGTTTGCTACTACTCCGTGCCTGGGAGCAGCTCCTAAGCCTCACTATGTGTAGTAGATAAGGACTGTAGATACAAAAAAGCGGGCCTGAGCCCGCTTGATGTTGTTATCGGCAGCTGCCGGAATTGCAACTGCTCTTCGAGCCACAGCCGCCGCCAAGTGATCCCCTCGCCGTAGGAGCCTCATGCCACTCGGGCTCAGGAAAAATAGGCCATTCAATCTTTTGGATCTTTTTACCCAGCATCTGAATATGACCAGGGTATTGATTGATTCCGTCGGTTGAAAACTCAAACAGGTATGTTGCCTTCCAGCCAATACCTGTGCTGGCACCCAGCGTGGGCCTGGCACTCAGTTGTGCCACCGCCAGCAGCTGCACCTTTTGGCGTTTGCACTCCTTTTCTGCAAACAATCTGGCCAGCTCAGCCATTTGCCGTAGCTGCCAGAAAAAAGCCGCCACCAGGGCAACACCAAGAAGTAAAAGCAAATCTGTCATCATGATTTGGTCGCCTTGAACAGTCCACCGATAGCCCGGGACAGGGCATCGCTGCGATTGGGGTCCCGAATGGCCGTCAGCATCGCAGTGCGCAGCGCCGGGATAGCCACAATATCAGCAAAGACTTGATTGAAAAAGTCTTGTTGTGTCAGAGCCAGGGCTTCAAGGAAGGTTTTGCGACAGTTGTCATCCCGCAGCGCCAGCCAGTTGCGACCGGCAATGCACACCAGCACTTCTTCAGTGAGCAGTTTTTTGGCTGCCAGCAGTGTCACGGCTTGAATCGATGCATCAGCTTGGCTGCCAAGGGCGCGCAGGAAAAAAATCTGCCGTGCATCTCTATGCTCTGCCAACCCCTCCAGCAGTGCCTCAGTCACCGCCTCCGGGATCAGCACATGTTCCAGACACTGACACAGGGCGATTTGCACTTCGGCAGGAGCCCCCTTCAGTGAGCGGACTACCATCGTCTCGTGATCGAGTTCAGACAGCCTGACACTGATATCAGCAAGCCCCTGAAAGCCTACATTTGGCCAGTGCTCAGCGGGCAGTTGGCCGCTTAAATATTGTGCCGCAAACTCATACTGCGCCGAGGCCGGGCGGCCCAGATGCCGACGCACTAAGGCGTTAAATACCGCCAGCTTTTCCTGGGTGGGCTTGAAGCTGAAAGGATGGTTGGCCATCTTCTGCTGCTCTTCCTCACTCAGGGTACGGGTCAAATCCTGACCAAGCGCTTCCAAAATCATTCGAATAAACTGACTGCGCGGTGCTGGGCTCAACAGGCCGCGCTCGTCCAGAGGCAAGCTGATAAACCAGACAAAATGCTGCTCGCTGGCATCCCAGAATACCAGGGCCATCTTGGCATGACCTTGAATGGGGTAAGGGTAGGGTGCTTGTAAGGCTTCAATTTGGGCAAAAGCCATGGCATCAATATGCTGAACCCGGCGGCCAAGGTCGTAAACCTGGAACTGCGTTTTGGCGGTAGAAAGAAACTGACTGATGCTGGTGATTTCTGCCATGAGACTGCGGCCCTTGCTGTATGTTGCGCCGGTTGACGGAGAGTAAATTCGCAAAGGCGCCATTATAGGGATAAGCAGCTCAAGATGGTACACTTGCCGTTTTCATTGTGGTTTGCCCTTATGCCTTATACGTCTGTTTTGTTGTTGCTGAATGAGCTTGAGCATGCTTTGCACCGGGCGGGGCTGTGGCACTCGGAAGCGCCTGAGCCACAAGCCCTGGCAAGCACAGCACCTTTTTGCTGCGACACCATGAGCTTTGATGCCTGGTTGCAGTTTATTTTTTTGCCCAGATTCACCGCGCTGGTTGAAAGCGGCCAGCCACTGCCAGCCATGGCACTGGCGCCAATGGCTGAACATGTATGGGGCCAGCAGATTGAATTTGCTGAGTTAATTTCTGTAATTACCCGATTGGATGACGCCGTCAATGCAGCATGATGTTCCACCCGGTAGCGCCGAGCTTGCCTTTGCTGATATCGCCCCCGAGATTGAAATCCTATACGAAGATGAGGCGCTGGTGGCTATCCACAAGCCTGCGGGCTTACTGGTGCATCGCACCTATCTTGCCCGTAAGGAGCATTGGTTTGCGATGCAGCTGACCCGGGATAAAGTGGGTTGCCATGTGTTTCCGGTGCATCGTCTCGACCGTCCAACCTCTGGCGTGCTGCTGTTTGGCAAGTCCAGCGCTGTGGCAAATCACCTCTGTGGTCAGTTCGCCAGCCACAGTATTCGCAAGCACTATCTGGCGCTGGTGCGTGGCAATATGCATGAAGCCGGACTGCTGGATTACCCGCTTAAAGAGGAACTGGATGAGCTGGCCGATAAAGATGTCGACCCTGACAAACCGGCCCAGGATGCCATCACCGCCTACCGGCCGCTGCTGAACAGTGAAATCCCTTACTCATCGGGGCGTTACCCGAGTAGCCGTTTTGCCTTGATGCACCTTGAGCCCCAAACCGGGCGCAAGCATCAGTTAAGACGCCATATGGCGCATCTGCGTCATCCCATTGTGGGCGACACCACCCACGGTGATGGCAAACAAAACCGCTTCTTCAGGGAGCATTTTGGAGTAAACCGGCTGTGGTTGATTGCCAAGCGGCTGGAAATTACTCATCCACTGACAGGACTGCCGTTGGCAATAGAAACGGAACTCGAGCCCGAGTGGCTCAGCATTTTTGAGGGGCTTGGCTGGGATGAGGCAAGTCTGTCACCGGACTCACCTTTGATTATTGCGTAACTGCCGGATTCTTTCGTAACCGCCTGATTCTTTCGTAACTGCCTGACTATGCGGACTATGCGATTTTGGCTGGGATCAGCCCTGATTTTTTATCCGGGCTTTCAGTTCGGCCAGGCTGACAAAACCGGCTACCTGAGTATGGGGCATATCGGGCCACAGCCGCTGGCTTTGAAAATATTGGCCTCGCCTGTGTTTACAGGCCCTGTGTTGCTTTTTGCGGCAGCTTGGTTGCATGGCGTTATTTCCCGTAGCACGGCTCCCCGTCCCTGGTGTTCGCCGCTCTCAGCATCCTTTTCTGCCCCAATGACTTGCCGCGGCAGGTCTGCACGGGGAGTGAAAGCAGAACTCGGTCTCAAGGTACCACGAAAGCTGCTAAAGTGACCAGTAATAGTCCGGTAAAAAGTGCGGTTTATTTGTGACATTAGTTGCCCCCGGCAGGGGCAACTTTGCGACAACGGTTGGTGAGCTGCCGTCAGTTCACTGGGGCGAAAAGTCTTGCATGGCTTATGCCTGATCCCCTATGTTGAGCGCCATATGATTGAAAAATGTAAAATAAGCGCGGAGGGAGTCTTCGGATGAAGCATGTGGATCTGGTTTTTGGTACTGTTTACGGCAGCGCCCAGTTTGTGGCCGAAACGCTCGCAGATGAATTAACAGCGCTCGGCTACCAGCCGCGGCTGTGGCAGGCCCACGAGTTATCTGCATTCACCCCTGAAGCCGGTTTGTTGATTGTTGTGTCGTCCACCACCGGCAGCGGCGATTTGCCCGATGATATCCAGCCCTGGTATTTCCGCCTCAAGTCGCAGGCGCCTTACCTTCCTTCGCTCAATTACAGCGTGATAGGTCTGGGTGATTCCAGCTATACCGATTTTTGCGGTGCCGGTGAAAAGCTCAACGAACTCTTTGCCGAACTCGGCGCCAGGGCTGTATTGCCGCTGCTGCGTATCGATGCAATGGAAACCATGGAACCGGAGACAGAGGCCAAAACATGGCTGTCGCAGTGGCATCAGCAGGTTCAGAGCGGCCAGGCCGCTTAAGCCGACTTAATCGGCACTGGTTTCGCTTCGCCCAGCGTCTGTCGCAGACGCTGCTTATTCCTATTGCCATTTTGCCTGCCGCCGGGGTCATGATTGGTCTTGCCACCAATCCGCTGCCCTTTATTCCCGATGCGTTGAATGTGCTGATGCTGAGCGTCGGCAAGCTGATTTTCGATATCATGCCGATGCTGTTTGCCATTGCGGTCGCCATAGGTTTTTGCCGCGACCAGGGCATTGCTGCGTTTTCCGCCGCCTTCGGTTACGGCGTGCTGCTGTCGACTTTGGCAGCCGCTGCCAAGGTGTACCACCTGCCCACTCAGGTGGTGTGGGGCATGCCGACCATAGATACCGGTATTGCCGGTGGTATGGCGGTGGGGGCGGTCACCTGCATTGCGGTGCGCCTCAGTGAGCGGCTTAAATTGCCAGCCGTGTTCTCATTTTTTGAAGGACGACGCAGTGCGCCCCTTATCATGATCCCACTGGTGATGATGTTGGCCATGATGCTTGCCTTTATCTGGCCGCCGCTGGAGCACCTTATCGAACGCATTTCCAGTTGGGCTGTGTATCAGGAGCCCGCCATCGCCTTTGGGTTTTACGGCATGATTGAGCGGCTGCTGCTCCCCCTTGGGTTGCACCATATCTGGAACGCGCCCTTTTATCTGGAGGTTGGGCAGTATCAGGTAGGGGATGAGTTGGTTCGCGGCGAAATGGCAAGGTATCTTGCTGGCGACCCTTCCGCGGGCAACCTTGCCGGCGGTTACCTTATCAAGATGTGGGGCCTGCCTGCGGCTGCTTTGGCTATCTGGCGCTGCGCCGACAAAGAGCAGCGCAACCGGGTGGCCGGGGTGATGCTGTCGGCCGCCGCCGCAAGCTGGCTTACCGGCGTTACCGAGCCGGTGGAATTTGCCTTTTTGTTTGTGGCGCCGCTGCTGTATTTGCTGCATGCGCTGCTGACCGGCCTTGCCTACAGCGCATCGATTTTGCTGGATGTGCACCACAGCGTGGTGTTCTCCCACGGGCTGGTGGACTTTGTGCTCCTGTTGCCCCAGTCGAGTAATATCCACTGGTTCTGGTTTTTGGGGCCACTGACCTTTGTGGTCTATTACGTACTGTTTCGAGGCTGCATTCTGGCGTTTAACTTAAAGACCCCGGGCCGTTTTGAAGCCAATACCGGCCAGCAGCGCAATCTGCTGGCGATGATTTCGGCTCTGGGGGGCAGCGCCAATGTCACTGACCTCTCCGCCTGTTTGACGCGGCTGCGAATTAGCGTGCTTGACCCTTCGCAGGTGGATAAGGCCCGGCTGATGTCCCTCGGCGCCAAAGGAGTCATTGTTGTCGGCAGTGGCGTTCAGGTGGTGTTCGGTACCAAGGCCGAGACCTTACGCAAGCTGCTGCAGCGTTATCTGGATAGTCGAAACTAGGGCTTGTTGGTGTTTCGGCAATATCCAGGCGGTTTTTTTCCCGATTTGTTTATTCCCTCCCGATGATTTAACCATCAATCAAATTTATTAAGTGAATTCTGCTGTTTGGCGCCTGCCTGTGGCATGCTCATGGGCTATGTGTCTTTGATTGGGGGAACGCAGAGTGTCGCAAGCGCTGCAACGTAGAGTACTTATCACCGATTGTGCCGATGCCAAGGGGCTGATAGCCAAGATAACCGGGGTTTGTTTTGACCATGGTTTGAATATCATCAAAAATGACGAATTCGTCGATAACACCGAGGGGCGCTTCTTTATGCGCACCGAACTTGAGGGCGATTTTGAAGAGCCTAAGTTGTTGTCGGCCCTTTATGATGTGCTGCCACAGCAAAACCATACCGTGCTTAAGCCCGGTGGCCGCAAGCGGGTAGTGGTCATGGTGACCAAAGAGGCGCACTGCCTGGGCGACCTGCTGATGAAGGCTTACTATGGCGCGCTGGATGTGGACATTGCCGCCGTGGTGGGTAACTACGATAACCTGCGCCAGTTAACTGAAAAATTTGATATTCCCTATCATTTTGTCAGCCATGAAGGGCTTGACCGCCATCAGCATGAGGCCGCGCTGTTTGAGGTGATTGCACCCTATGCGCCGGATTATCTGGTACTGGCCAAATTTATGCGGGTACTGACCCCGGAATTTGTGGCCCAGTATCCAAACCGCATCATCAATATTCATCACTCATTCTTGCCAGCCTTCATCGGTGCCAATCCCTATCGGCAGGCCTGGGAGCGCGGCGTGAAAATCATCGGTGCCACGGCGCATTTTGTGAATAACTGCCTCGATGAAGGACCCATCATCAAGCAGGATGTTATTCACGTAGATCATAATTACAGTGCGCTGGAAATGGCGCGTGCGGGCCGTGACGTTGAAAAAACCGTGCTGAGCCGGGCGTTGGGCTTGGTGCTTGCCGACAAAGTAGTGGTGTACGGCAATAAGACGGTAGTGTTCTGATTTGCTGAGCACAAATCCATAAATCCATAAATCCAAAAGGCGCCTTCGTGATCCATGGCGCCTTTTTGTTACTCAGAGTGCAACTGTGCGGTCTATATTGTATCAACGCTCATTCAGTGAAGCTCACGTATATGCGCTCGTCGGCGCCGGTCATAGCCAAATCTTTAATGGTTACCTGCCCGGGTAGATAGTGGGCAATGCGCTTTGCTGTGCGGTCGGCACCGTGGGACAGCGCAAATTCGTGGAAACTCTCGCCATTACACACCAATCGGGGAAAAACCCGCTGTTCATTGATGCGGTAGTCTTTCATGGTGTCGTAAAAGCGAACCATATTATTGCTCATACCCGCTTTGCATACGGCAATCAGGGCGTTTTCCACACTGGGGCTCATGGCCGCCGACGCACCAAAACAAGCGGTTGCCAGTGCCAGGGCGGTCAGGACATGCTGCGTTTTCATAAGTACTCTCCTCGTTGTACAGACGCCCCTGAATTACAGCCCTCTCCTTGCACAAAATCGATACCAAAAGTATGTCATTCTGTATCTGTGTGTGACTATCCACCGCTGATTGACACTGGGATGCATCGAAGGGGGACACTTTTGTATCCATTGCTGCAAGCGCTTGAAATCGGCGTGATGTAATGCACCGCCATTACGTTGCGGTGGATAAGTTTTCAATAAAAAAAGCAGGCCTAAGCCTGCTTTTTTTAGATTGTGCGCGTGTTAGTCAACCATGCGCAGCAGTTCGTTGATCCCCACCTTGCCGCGGGTCTTCTCGTCGACTTTCTTCACTATGATGGCGGCGTACAGGTTGTACTTGCCACAGCTTGAGGGCAGGGTGCCTGATACCACCACGGAGCCTGCCGGTACACGGCCATAGTGGATTTCGCCGGTTTCACGGTCGTAAATGCGGGTGCTCTGGCCGATGTAAACGCCCATGGAGATCACCGAGCCTTCTTCCACTACCACGCCTTCTACGATTTCAGAGCGGGCACCGATAAAGCAGTTGTCTTCGATGATGGTTGGGCCGGCCTGCAGTGGCTCGAGTACGCCGCCAATGCCTACGCCGCCGGACAGGTGCACGTTTTTACCAATCTGAGCACAGGAGCCAACGGTGGCCCAGGTATCAACCATGGTGCCTTCGTCAACGTAGGCGCCAAGGTTTACGTAAGATGGCATCAGTACGGTGTTTTTACCGATGAAAGAGCCCTTGCGCACGGCGGCAGGTGGCACCACACGTACGGCCTCGGCACGAAAACGTGCTTCGTCGTAGTCGGCAAACTTCATGGGTACCTTGTCGAAGTACTTGGTTTCAGCGCCTTCAATAACGCCGTTGTCGAAGATGCGGAATGACAGCAGCACGGCTTTCTTCAGCCACTGGTTAACATGCCACTGACCGTCGATTTTCTCGGCCACACGGACTTCGCCCTTGTCGAGCATATTGATCACAGTCTCTACATCGGCGCGGATGCTGGGATCGACACTGCTAGGGGTGATGGTTGCGCGAGCTTCAAAAGCCGCCTCGATACGCTGGCGTAAAGCCTCCATTTGGGATCTCCCGTGTGTAGTAAAGGGTTAAAAAATCGCACTCTGGGACAGGGCGCCAACCAGCGCTTCCCGGAGTTTTTGCTGTTCAGTCTCGCTGAGGGCCTGACCTTCTCGGGTTTGCAGCACGAAAAAGTCTTCCGCTCGTTCACCGATGGTGGTGATTTTGGCAGCCAGCAGGGTGATTTCACAGCGGTAAAAAATGTCGCCGACCCGGGCCAGCAGGCCCGGCATGTCCAGCGCGATGAGTTCCATCATACTTGTACCATGACGGCTACCGGGCAGAAAACTGACCTGTGTCGGTACATTAAAAGGTTTCATCTTTCTGGACAGCTTGCGAAACTTCGGCGGCTTGGGATTTTCGCTCGAAAGCGCCTTTTCAAGCCCCTTGCGGATACTCTGGATCCGGGACAGCTGAGTCAAAGGCTCGCCATCCTGCTCAAGGATAACAAAGCTGTCGAGGGCATAGTTGTCCCTGGACGTCATTACGGTGGCGTCGTGAACGTTGATGTTCTTGTTATCCAGCACTGCCATCACGGTGGCAAACAGCTTGGGCCTGTCTTTGCAGTAAACAAACAGCTCGGTGCCGCCGCGGGTGGTGTGTTTTGAAATCAGCACCAAAGGCTCGTCCTGGCGATGTTTTAAAATGCCTTCGGCGTGCCAGGTGATTTGGCTTGGCTGATGACGCAGGAAGTAGTCGGCTTTGAATCTGGCCCACAGCGCATCGAGATCTTTCTCTTTCACGCCGCGGCGCAGCAGCTCTTTTTTGGCCTTGGCCTGATATTCCCGCACCCGGGCGCGGATATCCACTGGCTTTTCGGTGCCGCGGGCCAGCACCCGCTGGGTCGAGAAGTACAGATCCCGAAGCAGCGAGCCTTTCCAGTTGTTCCAGGTTTTTTCGTTGGTGGCGCAGATATCGGCCACCGTGAGGCAATAAAGGTAACTCAGATGCACTGCATCGCGCACCTTACCGGCAAAGTCTGCTACTACGTCCGGATCGGAAATATCCCGCCGCTGGGCAGTTACCGACATCACCAGATGGTTTTCAACCAGCCAGCTCACCAAACGACCGTCGTGGTCGTTAAGGCCATGGGCCTTACAGAATGCCAGTGCGTCCACTGCGCCAAGCTTACTGTGATCGCCGCCACGGCCCTTGGCGATATCATGGAAAATGGCCGCAAGCACCAGCAGACCTTTTTTCGGCAGCTGGTTTATCAGCACAGAGCCAAGCGGAAACTCATCTTTCTGCTCAGGTTGTGAGAAGCGTTCGATATTGAGCAGCAACCTGTGGGTGTGCTCATCCACCGTGTAGGCGTGGAACAGGTCAAACTGCATCTGACCTTCGATGGCGCGCCAGGCAGGCAGATAGGCCGAGAGGATGCCGTGTTTATGCATCAGTGAAAACGCCGAAATCCCGCGCGGGTGGCGCAGGATCTCCATAAACACCTGACGGCACTCGCCGTACTCCATCAAAGGCTGAGTCAGCGCCTTGCGGGCCTGGCGCATCGAGCGCAGGGTAGGGGCGTAGATGCCGCGGATATTGGAGTTACGGGCAATCAGCAAAAACAGCCCCATGATGTCTTCGGGCTTGCCAAATGGCTCCTCGGCCAATGCTTCGATAAAGCCACCACGACGCTGGAAGTTATCATTGATAGGCACGATTTCCAGCGCTTTGATGTGGCCGAGGGTGGCACGCTTAAAGAGCTGCAGCAGCATCTCGTTAAGTTCCATCACCCGCCGTACTGTGCGGTAGTAGAGCTTCATCATCTGCTCTACCGCAAGCTGGGTGTCATCCTCATACCCCATCAGCTGGGCCACCTGACGTTGCAGGTCAAACAGCATGCGGTTTTCATCGCGGCCTGAGGCGATGTGCAGCGCAAAGCGCAGTTGCCAGAGGTATTGCTGACACTCAAGCAGCTCTTCAAGCTCTATGGGTTCAAGAAAACCGTGGCCGACCAGTTCTTCGAGCCGTGAGGCATTGAAGTGGCGCATGGCCACCCAGGCAACGGTCTGAATGTCGCGCAGGCCACCGGGGCAACTTTTTACATTGGGTTCCAAATCAAACGCACTGGCCTTGGTGTGACGTGCTTGCTGCTCGTCGCGTTTGGCGACAAAAAAGTCGCTCGAGGGCCAGAAGTCTTCGGTGCGGATGGCATCGTAAAGCTCGTCAAACAACGGCTCGTGGCCGGCCAGAAAACGGGCTTCCAACAGGTTGGTGGCAATGGTGATATCGCCGCGCCCCTGAGACAGGGTCTCCTTGACGCTGCGTACGCTGTGGCCGATTTCAAGGCCTGCGTCCCACAGGAAAGCAATAAAGTAGCCGAGCACGAACTCGGCTTCTTTGGGCAGTTTTTCGTCGACCAAAAACAAAAGGTCGATATCTGAATGAGGGTGCAGCTCGCCACGGCCATAACCACCCACGGCAATCAGCGCCACCGGATAGTTGCCCAGGCCATGGTGCTCCCAGGCGCTGATAAGCAGCTCATCCACCCCCAGACAACGACGGCGTACCAGTTCGACCACGTTTTCGCGGGCCGAAAAGGCCAGCGCCAGTTGCTGATTCAGCGCCTGCAAAGACGCCTTGGCCTGCTGAGCCGTCGTCATGGCGTGCCTTATTTGTGATTGATTACGCGGGGAAAATCTTCTTCGCTGCGCAGGGTCAGAACTTCCACCCCGGTCTCGGTCACCAGCAGGGTATGTTCCCACTGGGCAGAGTTTTTGCCGTCGATGGTAGTCACAGTCCAACCGTCATCTTTATCCAGTACGGTTTGGTGACGACCGGCGTTGATCATCGGTTCGATGGTGAAGCACATGCCGGGGCGCAGCACAGTGTTGTCGCTGTTTTTGTAGTGAACAACCTGCGGCTCTTCGTGGAAGGTGGCGCCAATGCCGTGGCCACAGTAGTCACGGACGATGCTGTACTTTTCAAGGCCGCTCTTGGCGCCCTTGATGACTTTTTCGATGGTGGTGCCGATTTCACCGAGTTTGAGGCCAGGGCGTACTTTGCGGATAGCGGCGTACAGGCTTTCCTGGGCGATGCGGCACAGGCGTTTGTCTTTGGGAGACACTTCACTGATGAAAAACATCTTGGAGGTATCACCGTGGTAGCCATCTTTGATGACTGTGATGTCGATATTGAGGATGTCACCGTCTTTGAGGACATAGTCAGACGGAATGCCGTGGCAGATCACCTCGTTTACCGATGTGCAGATGGACTTGGGGAAACCGTGGTAGTTCAGCGGCGCGGAGATGGCGCCTTGCTCTTCGGTGTATTTGGCACAAATGTCGTTCAGCTCATTGGTGCTGACGCCTGCCTTGACGAAGGGGGCGATCATTTCCAGCACCTCGGCGGCCAGTTTGCCGGCGGCGCGCATTTTTTCTACTTCAGCGGGCGTCTTGATGACTATACTCATGCAGTTGTTATCTCACCTAGTATCACAGGGAATTCGGGGCGCTTGGTTGCCAAATTTGGCCTGCAAAAATTTGTGCTTTGGCCGGAATTATGGTATAAAGCGCGCCGTTATGTTTGACTCTCAAAATCACTGCGGCGGGAAATCCTGGGCAGTGGTGAGTGAAATATGGCGGCCATTATACATGGCTAATCTGTAAATACTAAATCGCACACGTGTCGACACATGCCTCGGGGTGCTTCTGGTCAACAGGTCAGGGGTCGAGGTCATGGGATACGTGGAGGTAGAACCCCTTTTTTACTTTTAAGGTATTCAAAATGACTACAGTTTCAATGCGCGACATGCTCCAGGCCGGTGTTCACTTCGGTCACCAGACCCGTTACTGGAACCCTAAGATGAAGCCATTCATCTTCGGTGCCCGCAACGGTGTACACATCATCAACCTCGAGCACACTGTACCAATGTTCAACGAAGCTCTGGCTTTCATCAGCAACGTAGCTTCCAAGAAAGGTAAAATCCTGTTTGTTGGTACCAAGCGCGCTGCTAGCGAAGCTATCAAAGAAGCCGCTGTTTCTTGTGACCAGTACTACGTTGACCACCGCTGGCTCGGCGGCATGCTGACCAACTGGAAAACCGTTCGTCAGTCAATCAAGCGTCTGAAAGAGCTGGAAACCCAGTCTGTTGACGGTACTTTCGACAAGCTGACCAAGAAAGAAGCTCTGATGCGCACTCGCGAGCTGGAAAAGCTTGAGAAGTCTCTGGGCGGTATCAAGAACATGGGCGGTCTGCCTGATGCTCTGTTCGTGATCGGTGCCGACCACGAGCACATCGCTATCAAAGAAGCCAACAACCTGGGCATCCCAGTGGTTGCCGTTGTTGATACCAACGCTTCTCCTGATGGCGTGAACTACATCGTTCCTGGTAACGACGACGCTATGCGTGCTATCCGCCTGTACACCGAAGCTGCTGCTACTGCTGCCAAGTCTGGCCGTGGTCAGGATCTGGCTGTACAAGCTGAGCAAGACGGTTTCGTAGAAGCCGAATAATAAGGCGTGATGAGTTTCATCTCCCTTATTAACCAAGATCTATGATTGGTTAACAGGGGCCCGTGGGCCCCTGTTTCATACCTGCTGACTCGGCAAGTGATTGCCGACTATCTATAGAGGAATTTAACAATGGCAATTTCTGCTGCCCTGGTTAAAGAACTGCGCGAGCGCACTGGCGCCGGCATGATGGATTGTAAAAAAGCTCTGGAAGAGACCAACGGTGATATCGAGCTGGCTATCGATAACATGCGTAAGAGTGGTGCTGCCAAAGCTGCTAAGAAAGCCGGTAACATCGCTGCTGAAGGTACCATCCTGATCAAGCAGGGTGCTGGTTTCACTGCGCTGCTGGAAGTGAACTGTCAGACTGACTTCGTTGCCAAGGACTCTAACTTCCTGGCTTTCGCTAACGAAGTTCTGGACGTAGCTGCCGCCGGTAAAGTAACCGTTGAAGATCTGAAAGCTCAGTTCGAAGAAGCTCGTGTTGCTCTGGTTGCCAAAATCGGTGAAAACATCAACGTTCGTCGCGTTGAGTACATCGACGGTGCCAACGCTGCCTCTTACCGTCACGGCGACCGTATCGGTGTGGTTGTGACCGGTGAAGCTGACGAAGAAACTCTGAAGCACCTGGCCATGCACGTTGCGGCTTCCAAGCCTGAATACGTAAACCCTTCAGACGTTCCTGCTGAAGTGGTTGCCAAAGAGCGTGAAGTTCAGGTGGAAATCGCCATGAACGAAGGCAAGCCAAAAGACATCGCTGAGAAGATGGTTGAAGGCCGTATGAAGAAGTTCACCGGTGAAGTATCTCTGACCGGTCAGCCATTCATCATGGAGCCTAAGAAGACTGTTGGCGAATTCCTGAAAGAGAAAGGCGCTTCTGTTTCTAGCTTCATCCGCCTGGAAGTGGGTGAAGGTATCGAGAAGAAAGAAGAAGATTTCGCGGCCGAAGTGGCCAAGCAAATCGCTGCTTCTCAGAAGGCTTAATCGCCACTTAGGTAAGTACCCCAAGACCGCAGCAGCCGCTGCGGTCTTGTTATAACCAGGACAAAAATCATGAGCACCAATCCAAAACCTGCATTTCGTCGCATTCTTCTTAAGTTAAGTGGTGAGGCCCTGATGGGCTCAGAGGGCTTCGGTATCGATCCCAGCGTACTGGATCGTATGGCTCAGGAAATCAAGGAACTGGTGGAACTGGGTATCCAGGTTGGCGTAGTGATTGGCGGCGGTAACCTGTTCCGCGGTGAAGGTCTTGCCAAGGCGGGTATGAACCGCGTGGTGGGTGACCACATGGGTATGCTGGCGACTGTGATGAACGGCCTGGCGATGCGTGATGCTTTGCACCGTGCCTATGTGAATGCCCGTCTGATGTCTGCAATTCCCCTGAACGGTGTGTGTGACCGTTACAACTGGGCCGAAGCTATCAGCCTGCTCAAGTCCGGACGCGTGGTGATTTTTGCCGCCGGTACCGGTAATCCTTTCTGCACCACCGACTCGGCAGCCTGCCTGCGAGGCATTGAAATTGAAGCCGATGTCGTGTTAAAAGGCACCAAGGTTGACGGCGTCTATTCTGCCGACCCAATGAAAGATCCTGAGGCGAAGAAGTACGATGAACTGACCTACGCCGAGGTTCTGGACAAAGAATTGAAAGTGATGGATCTGTCGGCCTTTACCATGGCCCGTGACCATGACATGCCTATTCTGGTCTTCAACATGAACAAGCCCGGTGCCCTGCGCCGTGTTATCATGGGTGAAGAAGGTGAAGGCACCATCATCAAAAAATAAGTGACAAGTTTGAGTACAATTGGGGAGCTGCAGCATGCCTCAGCTTCCTTAATGACCGAAAAGGACATTTATCGTGATTGAAGATATCAAAAAAGACGCTCAGGAGCGCATGGGCAAGTGTGTTGAATCCACCAAGGCGCAAATGGCCAAAGTACGTACCGGCCGTGCTCACCCAAGCCTGCTGGATACCATCCATGTCAACTACTACGGTACTATGACCCCACTCAAGCAAGTGGCCAACGTCAGCATTGAAGATGCACGTACCCTGGCGGTAAACGTGTTTGACCGTAGTGCCATCCAGGCGGTTGAAAAGGCCATCATGAGCTCAGATCTGGGTCTGAACCCTATGTCTGCCGGTGCCACCATCCGCATCCCGCTGCCACCGCTGACCGAAGAGCGTCGTCGCGATCTGGTTAAGGTAGTTCGCGCCGAAGCCGAGCAGGGCCGCGTAGCCGTACGTAACGTACGCCGCGATGCCAACTCTCACTTCAAGCAGCTGGAAAAAGACAAAGAGTGCACCGAGGATGATGTACGTCGCAGCGAAGACGAAGTACAGAAAATCACCGATCAGCACATCAAAAAGATCGACGAAATCCTGGCTGCCAAAGAAGCGGAGTTGATGGAGGTCTAAGCCTCCGGACTCCACGCTAGAGTTAAGACGCCGTGTAGAGGTATACTACACGGCGTTTGTTTATTTATAGGGTTGTATATCGATGTCTTCCAACAGGGAAATTACCGCTGAACCGACCACAGAGTCTATGCCTCAAGAGGTCTCTGAACTGGTCAATCAGTCCCTGCCACGACATGTCGCAATCATCATGGACGGTAACGGCCGTTGGGCGCAGGCTCAGGGCAAACCCAGGGTGATGGGGCATAAGGCAGGGGTGAAGGCGGTGCGCCGCGCTGTAAGTACCGCGCGCCAGCTTGGCATCAAGTCTTTGACTCTATTTGCATTTTCAAGTGAGAACTGGCGCAGGCCAGATACCGAAGTCAGCCTGCTGATGGAACTGTTTTTCACAGTGCTGCGCCGTGAACTCAAGTTGCTCGACCAAAATGGGGTACGCCTGAACATCATTGGCGATACCAGCCGTTTCTCCGAGCGTCTGCAAAAGCAAATTCGCGATGCCGAGGCCAAAACGGCCAACAATACCGAGCTGGTGTTGAACGTGGCAGCCAACTACGGCGGCCGCTGGGATATACTTCAGGCAGCGAATCAGTTGGCACAAAAGCTCGCATCTGGTGAAATCGACAGCAGTCAGTTTACCGAAGAGGCATTAAGTCAGCATTTGTGCATGCAAAATCAAGGGGAAGTTGATTTAATGATCCGCACTGGTGGCGACTTCCGCATCAGCAACTTTGTGCTCTGGCAGGCGGCTTACGCTGAGTTGGTGTTTACTGACACCCTGTGGCCTGATTTCGACGAGCAGTGTTTTAAAGACGCCATCGCCCTGTTTGCGAGTCGTCAGCGCCGTTTCGGATTGACTGGAAGTCAAATCGAAGAAATGCGCGCCTGAGTTTTCTTTTACGAGGGACGTTTTTTGCTAAAACAACGAATAATAACAGCAATCTGGCTTATCCCGCTGGTTTTCGGTGCCATCTTTTATTTGCCGTCTGACTACTTTGCCTGGGCCTTGGTTGGGGTGTTTTTGATTGCCGCCAAAGAGTGGGGGCGGATTATCGACGCCGACTGTCAGATGACCCAGTGGAGCTTTACCATTACGCTCGCCATCCTCTTGGTTGCACTGAATATTCTGGTGCCCAGCGCGGAAGTGTGGAACACAGGACATCTGCATCCTATCTTCCTTGCTGTCACCTTGCTCGGTGGCCTCTGGTGGCTGATTGCCATGGGGTTGGTGGTGACCTATCCCAAGAGCGCCCGTCTGTGGCAGCGCAGTCATATGCTGAAATCCATGTTTGGTCAGCTCACCTTGCTGCCATGCTTTGTGTCTTTGGTGGCGCTTAAGTCACTGAGCACCGCCAGCGAGCCCTATTTTGGCGGTGCCCTGGTGTTTTTGGTGATGCTGGTGGTGTGGGCGGCCGATAGCGGGGCCTACTTTGCCGGTAAGGCGCTGGGACGCACCAAGCTTGCACCCAATGTCAGCCCTGCCAAAACCATCGAAGGTCTGGTGGGCGGGCTTATCACCACCATGATAGTGGTGGCCATTGTGATGACCCTGTCACCGCAACAGGAAATGGGACTGGTGATTGCTGTTACCCTGTTTACTGCGCTGGCGTCGGCCCTTGGCGATTTGTCCGAGAGTATGTTCAAGCGGGTTGCCAATATCAAAGATTCCGGCACCATTTTACCGGGTCACGGCGGCGTGCTTGACCGTATCGACAGTCTGACTGCGGCGCTGCCTGTGTTCACCCTTATCTACATCGCCTTTTGGATGTAAGCATGCAAAATCTGGTGATCCTGGGGGCCACGGGCTCCATTGGAAAAAGTACCCTCGATGTGATTAAGCGAAACCCCGGTGCGTACCGGGCTTTTGCCTTGGTGGCCGCCAGCAGCGTGGCCCGTATGCACGAGCTGTGCCTTGAGCATCGCCCCCGCTATGCCCACATGGTTGACCCGCAGGCAGCAGCCGAGCTGAAAGCGGGTTTACCGGCCGAGCTCAACATTGAAGTCAGTACCGGTGAAGCGGCGCTGCTTGGGCTGGTGTCGGCCGCCGAGGTCGACACTGTGATGGCCGCCATTGTGGGTGCCGCCGGTTTGGTGCCAACCCTGGCGGCGGTACGTGCCGGTAAGCGGGTACTCTTGGCCAACAAAGAAGCCCTGGTGATGTCCGGTGAGCTTTTTATCGAAGAAACCCGCAAGAGCGGCGCCACCTTGCTGCCTGTGGACAGCGAGCACAACGCCATCTTCCAGTGCCTGCCCGAACAGGCGCAGCGCGAAATAGGCCGCTGTGATTTATCGGCCGCCGGTATTTCCCATATTTTGCTGACTGGCTCAGGTGGCCCATTTTTAACATCACCGCTGGACTCCCTGGCCGCAATGACCCCGGCCCAGGCCTGCAAACACCCCAATTGGTCCATGGGCCCGAAAATCTCGGTGGACTCCGCCACCATGATGAACAAAGGGCTGGAATTTATTGAAGCCCGCTGGCTGTTCAATACCGCCAAAGATGAGCTTAAAGTGGTCATCCACCCGCAAAGCGTTATTCACTCGATGGTGCAGTACCGCGATGGCAGTGTGCTGGCACAGATGGGGAACCCCGACATGCGCACGCCCATCGCTCATGCAATGGCCTATCCAGAGCGAATTTCTGCCGGGGTGGAACCTTTGGACTTTTTCAAAGTCGGACACTTAAGTTTTTGCGAGCCAGACTTTGCCCGTTTTCCTTGCCTGAAACTGGCAATGGATGCCTGCCAGCAAGGGCAGGAAGCCACCACAGTGCTCAATGCCGCCAACGAGGTGGCTGTGGCGGCCTTTTTGAACGGTCAGATAGGTTTTACCGATATCGCTGTGATTAATGGCGAATGTCTGGGTAAGATAGCCAAAACTCATCTGGATTCACTGGATGCCATTCTGGCACTCGACAGTGAAGCCAGACGACTGGCAATGCAACTGGTGGCACGCCACTGATTTTAAGGACTTAATCGAAGGAGAACTATGTTCGACATCCTCTGGAATGCCGCATCCTTCATTGTGGCGCTGGGATTACTGATCACCGCCCACGAATATGGACATTTCTATATTGCCCGTCGCTGTGGCGTGAAAGTGGAGCGATTCTCTATCGGTTTTGGCAAGCCGCTTTGGCGACGCCAGGGGGCAGATGGCACCGAGTATGTCATCGCCATGATCCCCCTGGGTGGCTATGTGAAGATGCTCGACGAGCGGGTTGACGAGGTCCCCGCTGCACTGGCAAATCAAGCCTTTAACCGCAAATCCGTGTGGCAGCGCATTGCCATTGTGGCCGCAGGCCCTATCGCCAACTTCATTTTTGCGGTATTCGCGCTCTACATCATGTACCTGATTGGTGTGCCTTCGGTTAAACCGGTTATCAACAGCACCCAGGCAGATTCTCCCGCCGCTGTTATCAATGTTAAGGAACCGATGCAAATCCTTGCTGTCTCAGGACAGAAGGTACGCAATTGGGAAGAAGTGAATCTGGCTCTGGTCGGTCACATTGGTGACGACAGCCTGAGCCTGACACTGGCCCCCTTAAATCGCCTTGAAGGCCAAACCGCTGACGAGCGCACCTTTACCCTGGATACCCGCAACTGGCGCTTCGACCCTGAAAAAGAGTCAGCCATCGGCACGTTGGGACTGGGCATGCTGCGGCCGCAAATTTTGCCTGTGGTGGCTCAGGTCTCCAAAGACAGCGCCGCTGAAGCAGCTGGTGTGCAGGTGGGTGATGAAATCGTCGGTATCGACGGGGTGAGTTACGCTGGCTGGGAGTGGTTTGTTACCACTATCCAAAGCTCGGCCGACAAATCGATTCAGCTCACCATTAAACGCAATGGCGAGCAGAAGGTACTGACCGCCACCCCAAGGCCCGGCAAAGGCGCCGACGGCAAAACTGTCGGTTTGATAGGCATAGTGCCCCAGGCCAGCGAGCTGCCTGAGTCAATGCGTATTCAGCTGCAGTATGGCGTGATAGACTCCTTGGCGGTTGCGGCCGATAAGACCTGGCAGCTGGTGGTGGTCAGCGTCAAGATGATCGGAAAACTCTTTACCGGCGATGTGTCGGTGAAGAATCTGAGCGGACCCATTTCCATCGCTCAGGGCGCCGGCAACAGCGCCAACTTCGGCTTGGTGTACTTTTTGGGATTTTTGGCTCTTATCAGTGTGAACCTGGGCATCATTAACCTGCTGCCTTTACCCGTACTCGATGGGGGCCATTTGCTGTATTACTTTGTGGAAGTGATCACCGGGAAGCCTGTACCTGAAAAGGTGCAGGAAATAGGATTCAGATTTGGGGCAGCGCTGCTGCTAATGTTGATGAGTATCGCCCTTTTCAATGATTTTGCCCGACTCTGAGCAAGGACAGACAAATAATCAGAAGTGCTCTATGAGATTGAATAAACTTTTTGCCTCTATGATGCTCCTCGGCGCATCGTATTCAGGGACCGGCCTGGCAGACACCTTTACGCCATTTACAGTCACCGACATTCAAGTAGAAGGTTTGCAGCGTGTAGCACTGGGTGCCGCCTTGCTCAGCCTTCCCATCAAGGTGGGTGACCGGGTTGACCAACTCAAGCTGCAACAGGCTATCAAGAGCCTGTATGCCACCACCAACTTCGACACCGTCTCGGTCAGTAATGACAACGGGGTGTTGGTTGTCTCGGTAAAAGAGCGTCCCACCATCAGTGAGGTGACCTTCGAAGGCAACAAGGACATCAAAGACGAACAGCTGCAGGAAAGCCTGGATGGCAGTGGCGTGAAGGTGGGCGAAGCCCTCGATCGCACCATGTTGTCAGGTATCGAAAAAGGCCTGCAGGACTTCTACTACGGCGTGGGTAAATACGGCGCCAAGGTTGAAGCCCAGGTGATTAACCTGCCCCGTAACCGGGTTGAACTGAAGTTCAAATTTACCGAAGGTCTGGCGGCAGAAATTCGTCAGATCAATATCGTGGGTAACAGCCAGTATTCTGACGCCGAACTGATTGGCATGTTGGAGCTGAAAGATTACGTGGCCTGGTGGGATCTGTTCGGTGAGCGTCGCTACCAGAAGCAAAAGCTGCAGGCTGACCTTGAAACCATCAAGACCCACTATCACAACAACGGTTTTATCCGCTTTGAAGTGACCTCTACCCAGGTGGCGATGACCCCGGACCGCAAGGGCTTGTACATCACCATCAACGTGGATGAGGGCGAGCAGTATAAGGTGAAGGACGTTAACCTTACCGGCGACCTGATGGGCCGCGAAGAGCTGATGCGCGCTATTCTGCCTATCAAGGCCGGCGATCAGTACAACGGTGCCGACGTGACCTTTACCGAAGAAATGTACTCCAAGTACCTGGGCCGCTTCGGTTACGCCTATCCTGAGGTGAAGACCTTCCCGGAAATCGATGACGAGAACAAAGAGGTTACCCTCAATGTGAACGTTAAGCCCGGTAAGCGTGTGTATGTACGTTCCATCAACTTCACCGGTAACACAGTGACCAAGGATGAAGTGCTGCGCCGCGAGCTGCGTCAGATGGAAGGTGCCTGGCTTAACTCCGCCAACGTGGAGCTGTCGAAAAACCGTCTCAACCGTCTGGGCTTCTTTGAAACCGTCGACACTGAAACCGTACAGGTGCCCGGCACCGACGATCTGGTGGATGTGGCCTTCAAGGTGAAAGAGCAGCCATCAGGCTCCTTTAACGCCGGTATCGGCTACGGTACCGAGTCGGGGATCAGCCTGCAGTTTGGTGTGCAGCAGAGCAACTTCCTGGGAACTGGTAATCAGGCGGGTATTAACGTCAATACCAACAAGTACTCCAAGAACGTGAGTCTGTCGTACTCCGACCCTTACTTCACCAAAGACGGTGTAAGCCTGGGTGGTAACATCTACTGGAACGAGTTTGACGCCAACGAGGCTAACCTCGAGCGCTATAAGAACAGTTCCTACGGTGTGGCGCTGAGCAGCGGCTTCCCTATCAACGAATACAACCGTATCAACGGTGGTATTGGTTTCCGTCACAACACTATTTCGGAAATTTCGGCTTACGAACAGGCACTGCGTTTCTACAACATCTACCGTGATGCTGACGATCCGAACGCTGACTTGAGCTTTAACAACTTCGAGCTGAACGCCGGTTGGTACAGAAGTACCTTGAACCGCGGCACCTTCCCAACTGATGGCTCCAGCCAACGTCTGTCGGGTAAGATGTCGACGCCAGGTTCGGATCTGCAGTACTTCAAGACCGACTTTGATACCAGCTTCTACTTTCCTATTACCCGCAGCCACAACTTTGTGGTGCTGACCCGCGCCCGTCTGGGTTACGGTAATGGCTACGGTGATTTCAACGGCAACGACCAAATCCTGCCGTTCTGGGAAAACTACTACTCGGGCGGCTCCAGCAGCCTGCGTGGCTTCAAGTCCAACTCGGTCGGCCCACGTTCCTTCTACGTGGTGCGTGGCAGCGAGCCTTGCTCGCCTGACCCAAGCGGCGACGGCTGTGGTTTGCCGGGCGATCCTAACCAAATTCAGGTGAGCCAGGGCCGCTCCATCGGTGGTAACGCCGTGGCCACTGCCAGCCTCGAGCTGATTGTGCCAACGCCGTTCCTGGATGAAGCCTACAGCAACTCAGTTCGTACCAGCTTCTTCGTAGATGCCGGTAACGTTTGGGATACCGAGTTCGATTACGACAAATATCGCACCCTGCCAGCAGAGGAATTTGCCAAGCTGGAAGACTATAGCGATCCAAGCCGTATCCGTGCCTCCTGGGGTATGAGCGTACAGTGGTTGTCACCCATGGGGCCCATGGTATTCAGCCTCGCCTGGCCAATTAAGGAATACGAAGACGACGAAACTGAGATCTTCTCCTTCAATATTGGCAAAACATTCTAAAACACATACACTCGGCGACGATTGTGAAAAAACACCACAACAAGGAGTTTATTTTGAACAAGATGCTTAACCGTGCCCTGATGACACTGATGTTGATTGGCGCCCCGCTGGCCGCCAACGCTGAAAAACTGGCGGTAGTGGACATGGGTGCCGTGTTTGAACAACTGCCTCAGCGCGAAGCCATTGGCAAGGCGCTGGAGAAAGAGTTCGGCGATCGTGAAGCCGAAGTGAAAAAGCTGCAGGGCGAGCTGCGCAGCCTGATGGAAAAGAACCAACGTGATGCAGCCCTGATGAGCGAAGCTCAGAAGACCGAAGCTGTGCGCAAGATGGAATCCCTGCAGGCCGATCTGCAACTGAAAGGTAAGGCCCTGCAAGAAGACGTACGTCGTCGTCAGGCCGAAGAGCAAAACAAGATTTTGGTTAAAGTTCAGCAGGTTATCAAAGATATCGCTGAAAAAGAGAAAATCGACATGGTACTGCAAAGCGGCGCCGTGGTATTTGCCAAGCCTCAGACTGATATCAGCAGCAAGGTTGTAGAAGCGCTGAGCAAGGCCAAGTAATAGATGAAGATTGTGACCCTTGGCCAATTGGCAGAACTCTTGGGGGCAGAAGTCAAAGGTGATGCCGCGCTGGAAATCCATGCCGTGGCCACCCTTGAAGATGCCCGCGAAGGCCAAATCAGTTTTCTGGCCAACTCCAAGTACCGCGCTCAGCTGGAAGGAACCAAAGCGAGCGCCGTATTGCTGTCAGCCAAAGATGCCGACAGCTTTGATGGCAATGCCCTGATCCTTAAAGACCCCTACGTGGGCTTTGCCAGGGTTGCACAACTTCTCGATACAACGCCCAAAGCCGCCGAAGGCATTCATCCTTCGGCGCAAATTGACCCCTCCGCCCGATTGGGTGAAGGGGTTGCTATTGGCGCCAATGCCGTGATTGGTGCCAATGTAATTTTGGGTGACAAGGTGCAGATTGGTGCCGGCAGTGTGGTGGGGCAGGACTCCATCATTGGTTCGGGAACCCGTTTGTGGGCCAATGTTACCCTGTATCACGATGTACATCTGGGAATGGATTGCATAGTGCATTCCGGCGCCGTGATTGGCTCAGATGGTTTTGGCTACGCCAACGAGCGTGGCACCTGGGTTAAAATCCCTCAGACAGGCGGCGTGCGCATTGGCAACAATGTGGAAATTGGCGCCAGTACCACCATAGACCGCGGTGCCCTGTCCCATACCGAAATTCATGATGGCGTGATCCTGGACAATCAGGTGCAGATCGCCCACAACGATATTATTGGTGCCCATACCGCCATTGCGGGCAGCACCACCATTGCCGGCAGTGTGACTATCGGCAAATACTGTATCATTGGTGGTAACAGCGCCGTCGCTGGCCACCTGACCATTGCCGATGGCACCCATGTCAGCGGTGGCACCAATGTGACCAGCGTGATCCGTGAGCCAGGCGTGTATTCGTCCGCCACAGTCGCCATGGAAAACAAGCTGTGGCGCCGTAATACCGTGCGCTTCCGGCAATTGGATGAGCTGTTCCAGCGCGTGAAGGTGCTGGAAGGCAAACTCAAAGAAGAAGAGTAAACGCAGTAGCAAATGCGCTTAGGCGCATCCTGAGGAACCAACCTGTGTCGAATCAATTGAACACCATGGATATCAAGGAGATCCTTAAGTATCTTCCCCACAGATATCCGTTTCTGCTCATTGACCGTGTGCTGGATTACACCCCCGGTGAAACCCTGCACGCAATTAAAAATGTGACCATTAACGAGCCATTCTTTGTGGGTCACTTCCCGGTCGCTCCGGTCATGCCCGGCGTGCTTATTCTGGAAGCCATGGCGCAGGCCACGGGTCTGCTGGCATTCAAAACCATGAGCAGCGAGCCATCTCCGGATGTGCTTTACTACTTTGCAGGCATCGATAATGCCCGCTTCAAGCGCGTGGTAGAGCCAGGTGACCAGTTGCATTTTGAAGTAAAAATGATCAAAGAGCGCCGCGGGATTGGCGTATTCTACGGTGAGGCCAAAGTGGATGGTGAGTTGGTTTGCAGCGCAGAAATCATGTGTGCCCGCAGAGAGATTAGCAAGTGATCAGTGAATTAGCCTTCGTCCATCCCGACGCCAAAATCGGGAACAATGTCAGCATCGGCCCCTGGACCTACATAGGTGCAGGCGTAGAAATCGGTGATGACAACATCATTCACTCCCACGTGGTAGTGAAGGGCCCGACCGTGATAGGTAAGGGCAACCGGATCTTCCAATTTGCCTCAGTGGGCGAAGACTGCCAGGACAAGAAGTACGCCGGTGAGCCAACCAGGCTGATTATTGGCGACAACAACATCATCCGCGAAAACGTGACCATGCACCGTGGCACCATTCAGGACAACAGCGAAACCCGCATCGGCTCAAACAACCTGTTTATGGCCTATGTGCACATCGCCCATGACTGTGTGGTTGGCAACAATGTGATTATGGCCAACAACGCCTCCATCGCCGGCCACGTACACGTGGGCGACTGGGCGATTCTGGGTGGCATGACCGGCGTGCATCAGTTTGTGCATATCGGTGCCCATGCCTTTACCGCTGGTGCTTCGCTTATTCTGCAGGATGTGCCACCGTTCGTGATGGCCGCCGGCCAGCCTGCGATTCCCCGTGGTTTAAACAGCGAAGGCATGAAGCGTCGCGGTTTCTCCAAAGAAGCCCAGCTCGCTGTGCGCCGCGCCTACAAGACCCTTTATCGCAATAACCTCACTGTGGAAGAGGCCACCGCGGCCCTGGCAGAGGAATCCGCTGCCATCCCCGAGGTGAAGATGATGATGGACTTTGTAGCGAACTCTGGCCGGGGTATTATCCGCGGCTAAGAGTAGCTAATTTTATCCCGTTGACAGGAACGCCATGAGCCAGTCCAAGCAACGTATATTTGCCATTGTCGCCGGAGAACTCTCCGGCGATATTTTAGGTGCCGGTTTAATCAAGGCACTGAAGACCCGTCACCCCGACGCACGCTTTATCGGGATCGGCGGCCCGCGTATGGAAGCCCTCGGCTTCGAGTCCCTGTTTGCCATGGAAGAGCTGGCGGTGATGGGCATAGTCGAAGTGTTGTCACGGCTGCCAAGGCTGTTAAAGGTACGCTCGACGCTGGTGAAAGAGATAACTGCTCTCAAGCCAGACTGTTTTATCGGTATCGATGCCCCGGACTTTAACATAGGGCTCGAGCTGAAGCTGAAGCAAAAGGGCATTAAAACCGTACACTATGTCAGCCCCTCCGTGTGGGCCTGGCGACCAAAGCGCATCTTCAAAATCGCCAAAGCCACCAATATGGTGCTGTCCTTGCTGCCGTTTGAAAAAGCCTTCTACGACCAGCATCAGGTGCCCTGTACTTTCGTGGGGCATACCCTGGCCGATGATATTCCGCTGGAGCTCAGTAAAACGGAAGCCCGTGAAACCCTGGGGCTGGATAAGGACGCCGAGTATCTGGCAATACTGCCAGGCAGCCGTGGTGGTGAGCTCAAGATGCTCAGCGAACCCTTTATCAAGGCCGCTGTTGCCATCAAAGAAGCGCTGCCCGATGTCCGCTTTATCACCCCGTTGGTCAATGAAAAGCGCCGTGAGCAGTTTCTTGCGGCCCTTGAGGCCCATGCCCCAGAACTGGAAATTCAGCTCTTCGACGGCCATAGCCGTGAGCTGATGGCAGCCAGCGACGGCATCTTGCTGGCGTCAGGCACCGCGACCCTCGAAGCCATGTTGGTGAAGCGTCCTATGGTGGTGGCCTACCGGGTGGCGCCGCTGACCTACAGCATTGCCAGCCGGATGATGCTGATTAAACGCTATTCGCTGCCTAACTTGCTTTCCGGCAAGGATCTGGTGCCTGAGCTGATTCAGGAAGATTGCACCCCCGAGAAGATTGCCGATGCGGTTATCAAGATGATGAACAGCGATAACAGGGCGCTTATCGGCGAATTCACCGCCTTGCACCACAGCCTGCGTCAAAACGCCAGCGAACGCGCAGCCGATGCGGTGGATGCGCTGATTGGCAGTTCGGTTTGATTAGCTATTCGGTTTAAGGAGCGACGATGGCGGTATATAAAAACCTGACAGCCGAGGCTGCGGCGGCGCTGGAAGCCGAGACCCAGTTTGGTCTGGTGGCCGGGGTCGATGAAGTGGGCCGTGGGCCACTGGTTGGCGATGTGGTGACGGCTGCGGTTATTCTGGACCCAGCCAACCCCATTGCCGGGCTGAATGACTCCAAAAAGCTGAGTGAGAAAAAACGCGAAGCCCTTTACCCTGAGATCATGGCAAAGGCGCTTGCGGTGTCCATCGGCCGCGCCAGTCCGCGGGAAATCGATGAGCTCAATATCCTCCACGCGACCATGCTGGCAATGCAGCGTGCCGTGGCCGGTCTTGCCATCAAGCCCGGCAGGGTGTTGGTTGACGGTAACCGCACCCCGGACTTTGGCGTTCAGGCCGATGCGGTTGTGAAGGGCGATGGTCTCATCGCAGCCATCAGCGCTGCCTCCGTGGTTGCCAAGATAACCCGTGACCGTGAGATGGCGCAGCTTGATGCCAAACATCCACAGTTCGGATTTGCTGCCCACAAGGGTTATCCCACCAAGGCGCACTTCGAGGCGCTCGATGCCCACGGCGTATTGCCCGAACACAGACGCAGCTTTCGCCCGGTGCGCGAGTGGCTTGAAGCCAACGGCGGCGACTGATTGGCATAACCGGGAATACTGAAAATACAAATAAAGGCAGCTCAGGCTGCCTTTATTTTTACGTGCCCAGCCAGTTTCTTTTTCCCAGCCAGTTCCTGTTCCCTGGCAGCTTTTTTGCACCTGCTTTTCAGTATTCAGCTTGTTGCCGATATTTGCTGCCTCCTGATTGCAGGGCGGATATTTGGTCGTCAGTATTGGGATTAAATAGATGATATCGACACTGATAAATTAAGCGGCGGCCATCCTGTTTGCTGGCGACTTTTTAATCTTGCTTCAAACGGCACATCTCTTTAGAGTAGTCATTCAGAAATTTAAGGAAGAGCGCCAATAAGGAAATTCATTGTGGCAGGTAGGTCCCTTTCTCGCCTCAGTCGTTTCTTATCTCTTGTTGTCGATACTTCGTATATTCAGCAGGGCTTTATTGCAAAGATAAGGTTAACCGATTGTCTTTAAGGATAATTTTTCACTTAATCTACGGGATGCTTGTTTGCCTTGCACCTGCCAGTGCTCGTGCAGCTTTAGCCCAAGCAATCTGAGCCCAAGCTCAGCCACTGCCGAAACCGCAGTGTTATTTTGATGATTATTTAGCAGAACGGAATCGCTATGTCAGAAAGCCATTATCGCTACAGATTCTTTTTCCCCACTAATCGGCAAGCCCATGCAGTACGGGCTCGCATTGCGGATTTGAATGATTATGAAGCCGTGGCCAAACAGTTGGGTTTTTTATCCTGTTTGGAGGAAAGAGAATATCTGGACGCTGTCACCCTGAGCTCTGAATATTGTGAACTTGCGATTTCTGCCAGTGCCTCTTCCGATTTGAATCACAGACTAATTCGAGCCTCCAAAGAAATTGGCAGCGAATTTTGTATTGTCGATATGTTTAATAGCCAGGTGGGCGAATCGGACCGGCTTTATTTACTGCGTGGTCAGGAGGTAGATGCCGGCACCCGTGAGGAGCTTATCCAGCGATATGAGCCCTTGTTACCTGCCGCGACTGCAGCGGAAACCGGTGACACTGAGGCGCTTGGCGCGCTGCTTAACAGCGGCCTGAATGCTTCACTGCGGTTTGACGAGCGCAGCCTGCTCGAAATTGCCATGGAGAACCGCCAGAGTGAGGCATTTAAGCTGCTACTGGCGCATGGCGCCGATGCCAATGCGGCCGCCAGCAGTGGTGAGCCCCTGCTGCTGTACGCCGCCAAACAGCTCGAGCCGGGTGATAGCCTGTTTGCCCTGCTGCTGGTAAAACATGGCGCCGACATTTCTGCCATCGACAAAAGTGGTGGCTCAGTGCTTTGGTATATGGGGCGACTTAACCGTGAGCTGCATCAGCTGCTTGCCAGGCGCGGCGCTGTGCTCAGTCGTCCAGACAGTGTTTATCTGCACCAGGCTCCCGTCGATGCACTGGCAATCGCCTGCGAGTATTTTGATAAAGCCAATATCGTCAGTTTCTTCAAACAGGCCGTTACACATCGTGAAAGCTGGCTGGATATCGCCATCAATGCGCTGCGATACGATGTGCCTGGGTTAGTCACTACCCTGATTAAAAACGGTTTTTTGGCGGGTGAAGTCGAGCCCAATACCTTTGCCAATTTGTTTGATGCGGCCTTATCGGCGCCAACCGGCCAGAGCTTCTTGTTTGTGTTTAATCTTGCCCGTGAAAAAGGACACGACTGCGGCACAGAGGCCGAAAACTACCTTTACCAACTGGCGGATAAACCCGCCGCTGCTGCCGCCATCGATGTGCTGCTCGGCCATTATCCCGATGCGGTCACCGCTTCTGAGCTTGGCTGTGCCATCTACGCTCGCAAGGCCGATAACCTCGCAGCCATGTTAAAGCACAAGGCGCCGTTCGATGCATTTGCCGCTGACTATGAATGCAGCATTCTGGCGTATTATCTGGATGATCTCGATGTAGCCTGCACCCGGGCACTGCTAGATGCTGGGCTGGATCTTGCAGCAGATGAAGATGGCGAAACCCTGCTCGAATACTGTCTGAACCGCAGTGATTGCTCAACGCCGGTCAAGCGTCTGTTGGCTGGTTATGCCAAAGACTTGCCGGTAGAAAAGCGGCTGTCTATCTATATGACCAGCGGTGACTATGGGGCGTTCAAGCGTGCCTGGCCAGAGTTCAAAGTAAATGGCGACCCGGCGACGCTGCTGCTGGCAGCTGCAAGGGGAGGTCCTGAGTTTGTTCGCTTTTTACTGGGCCAGATCACTGAGCTTGCCGCGAAAACTGAACTGCTGAATTCGGCGCTGGGGCAGGCTCTCCTTGCCGGAGAGGCCGAGAGTGCCGCGCTGTTATTGGCCGCTGGCGCCGATGCCAACGCCTTGCTCACCGCATCGGTCAATTCCACAGGCCAGGCGGCCGCGGTTGCGGACGATGAACACGAAGCAGAGCATGACGATGAGGATGAAGATGACGAAGAGGAGGAAGCTGAGGGCAGCGCCGCACTGCTTCGCCTGTTCGGCTTTGAGGATTCAGCAGCGGACGCCTTGCTCAAACAGCGCGACCAGGCACAAAAACTGGCAGCAGATGCCAGCTGTTTAATGTACTGCGCCAGCCAGGGCGAGCTGAGCCTCTGCCGGCTGTTAATCAAACACGGCGCGGCTATCTGGCAGCGGGATGCCGGCAAAAAGGATGCGCTCATGTATGCCATTGTGCAGGGGCAGAATACCTGCGCTGATTTCTTCATTGGTCAACCAGATTTTGCAGCGCAGGGCGAAGACGCTCACGGCCGCTATCTGTATTTTGCCGCTCTGGTGTCGAATGTCTACGCCATTAAGGCCCTGCTAAAGGCCGGTGTGAGCGCTGATGCTGAGCACCCTGACGAAGACACCATGCCCTTGTTGCTGGCAACCATTGGCAGTGGAGATGCCGGTAATACCGCCGCCATGGATGCGCTGCTGGCGGCCAATGCGCACACAGGCTTTGTTGATAAAGACGGTAAAACGCCGCTTATCCATGCCTGTATGGCTGCGGATCAGCCCGCAATCAAGGCGTTGTTGGCGGTAGGGGGCTTTCCCTCTCACGTCGATATGGAAGGCAACTGCGCCTTTGATTATTTCAGCGCCCATAGCATTGAGGCAGAACAGTTTTCCCTTGATGAGTTAAAACCCCGGCAAAAGTTCATTGGCATCAAAAAGTGGCTGATTCGCAGCCGTCCACTGCTGATTAAAGTGATTATCCCTGCGTACCTGGTGTTCTCTATTGTGGCGATATTCAGCGAAACTCTGGCGACCTGGGGGCTGTCCCTAGTTGCTGCGCTGCTGCTGTTCAAGCTGGTACGCGGTTTAATGGCGGCCAGAAAGACACAAGAGGCGCAGCCTAAAGGGCTTGAGCTCGCGCTATCCGCTATTACCAAGACGGTTGCTCACAACGAAAAGAAGCAGGCTAAAAATCAAGCCATTATCAATTCATGGAATGACTGAGACAGAATACTGAGGGAGAGAACATGCTTTTTGGAATGAGTTGGTGGGCATCGATTTTCGTGCTGGCGGCATTGGTTATTATCGCCTACGAAATCAAGGCGCAGACATCCCACGAAGGACTTGAGGAAGAGACCACCTCGGATTTTCTGCTGTTTGTTGGGCGGCAGCTTTATTTTGTCGCCCTGATGTTGCTTGCGGTGTTGAGCTACCAGGACAGCAGTCATCCTTTGGTGTACTGGCCCCTTGTTATCGCAGCTCTTTGTACCTTGCCGGTTGGTATTGGGTTTACCCTGGAGCAGGTGATCCAATTCGTTAAAAATCCCAAGGGGAAAGATGAGGACGATGGCGAGGAAACCGGCTTATTGTTTAACACCCTGGGTCATCTGATCCCCATTAGCTTTTATGTGGTTGGTATCAAACTGGCGCTTTCGGCGACCGAGCCCCTGTGGCGCCCATATGTGCCCGCATAAAGAGTTTGGGCTAGCCGATGCCGGTTAAACCGTTTCATATCAGCCGCATTCATACTGACGCCGGGATTTTCCGCTTGAGCGGTGAAATGGACACAAGTGCACCTGAGCACATTTGTGTCAGCGAAGCCGATTTTATGAGTACCGATGGCTGGCGCGCGTTGGATTTGCACTCCGACGCTGCCAAAGCGCTGCTGGCGCGAATAATGCCTTTGCTTGTGGCTCATCTCAGGGCGACCTGAGCGCCGGCGCAGCCCTTGTGTAAACTGTGCAAAAACGCCGCTTCTCAGGCGGCGTTTCTCAGTAAAGTCTTTCGCCCTGTCCTGCGGGCATGTTATCTTTCTCCTTTGATTTTTCGTGCCATAAAAGCCTTCATTGCCCATGTCTCAGCCCAAGTTTGTTCACCTGCGAGTGCACTCCGACTTCTCCATGACCGATGGTCTGGCCAAGGTCAAACCCATCCTCGGCAAAGCCGAAGCCCTGGGAATGGCGGCGATTGCGCTCACCGACCAGAACAACCTCTGTGGTCTGGTAAAGTTCTATGGCACCTGCCATGAAAAGGGCATCAAACCCATTATCGGCGCCGACTTCTGGATGTTGGTGCCGGGGTTTGAAGAGGAGTTTTGTGCCATCACAGTGATTGCGATGGACAATGAGGGCTACCAGAACCTGACCCAGCTTATCAGCCACGCCTATCTGCGTGGTCAGGTGCAGGGCAGGGTGGCTATCGATCAGGAATGGTTGCTGGAATTTAACCAAGGCATTTTGCTGCTCTCGGGCGCCAAAGAAGGCGACCTTGGCAAGGCGCTGCTTAAGGGCAATGCCCCTCAGGCCGCCAGTCTGACCGAGTTTTATCAGACGCATTTCCCCAATCGCTATTTTATTGAGCTTATCCGTACCGGCCGTGCAGACGAAGAAACCTACCTGCACATGGCGGTGAAGCACGCTGCCGAATTCGACCTGCCGGTGGTGGCCACCAACCAGGTGGTTTTTTTGAACCCGGAAGAGTTTGAGGCCCACGAAATTCGGGTGGCCATTCATGACGGCTTTACCCTGGCCGATAACCGCCGTCCCAAGAAATACAGCGACCAGCAATATCTTCGCAGCGAAGATGAGATGTGTGAGCTATTTTCCGACATCCCAGAAGCCATTGCCAATACGGTGGAAATTGCCAAGCGCTGTAACGTGACTGTGCGCCTCGGCGAGTACTTCCTGCCCAACTTCCCCACAGGCGATTTAAGTACCGAAGACTTTCTGGTAGTGCGCTCCAAAGAAGGGCTGGAAGAGCGTCTCGAGTTCTTGTTTCCTGATCCCGAGGTGAGAGCGGAGCGGCGCAAAGAGTACGATGAGCGCCTCGATATCGAACTTAAAGTAATCAACCAGATGGGCTTCCCCGGTTACTTCCTTATCGTAATGGAGTTTATCCAGTGGGGTAAGGATAACGGCATTCCCGTGGGTCCCGGACGGGGCTCGGGTGCGGGCTCTTTGGTGGCCTATGCGCTGAAAATTACCGACCTTGATCCACTGGAATTCGACCTGCTGTTCGAGCGCTTTTTGAACCCTGAACGGGTATCTATGCCCGACTTCGACGTCGACTTCTGTATGGACAGGCGCGATGAAGTGATTGATCACGTGGCCGAGCTTTACGGCCGCGAGGCGGTGTCGCAAATCATTACCTTCGGTACCATGGCCGCCAAGGCGGTGGTACGTGACGTGGGCCGGGTGCTGGGCCACTCCTACGGCTTTGTAGACCGCATCTCCAAGATGATCCCGCCTGAGCCTGGCATGACCCTGGCCAAGGCCTTTGAGGTCGAACCCGGGCTACAGGAAGCCTATGATGCCGATGAGGAAGTGAAAGACCTTATCGACATGGCGCGCAAGCTTGAGGGCGTAACCCGTAACGCCGGTAAGCACGCCGGGGGCGTGGTAATCGCGCCCACCAAGATCACCGACTTCTCACCGCTTTATTGCGACGCCGAGGGTAAAAACCCGGTTACCCAGTTCGATAAGAACGATGTGGAATACGCAGGTCTGGTGAAGTTCGACTTCCTCGGTCTTCGAACCCTGACCATTATCGACTGGGCCCTTGGGATGATAAACCCGAGGCTTGCCAAAATGGGCAAGGACCCGGTGGACATTGCCGCCATTCCGCTGGTGGACTCAAAATCCTTCGCCATGCTCAAGCGCTACGAAACCACGGCGGTGTTCCAGCTTGAATCCCGCGGTATGAAGGACCTTATCAAGCGCCTGCAGCCTGACTGCTTTGAAGACATGATTGCACTGGTGGCCCTGTTCCGTCCGGGGCCGCTGCAGTCGGGCATGGTGGATAACTTTATCGACCGTAAGCACGGCCGCGAGGAGATTTCCTACCCCGACGCCACCTGGCAGCACGAGTGCCTGAAACCGATTCTGGAACCCACCTACGGCATCATCCTGTATCAGGAGCAGGTGATGCAGATTGCCCAGACACTCTCCGGCTATACCCTCGGCGGCGCCGACATGCTGCGCCGCGCCATGGGTAAGAAAAAGCCCGAAGAGATGGCCAAGCAGCGGGCTGTGTTCCAGAAAGGGGCCGAAGACAATAACGTCGATGGCGAACTCGCCATGAAAATCTTCGACCTGGTGGAAAAGTTCGCCGGTTACGGTTTTAACAAGTCGCACTCGGCCGCCTATGCACTGGTGTCGTATCAGACTCTGTGGCTCAAGGCTCACTATCCGTCTGAGTTTATGGCGGCGGTTATGTCGGCGGATATGGACAACACCGACAAGATTGTAACCCTGGTCGATGAGTGTGAGCGCATGGGGCTTAAGATCATCCCGCCGGATGTGAACAAGGGTCTGTTTAAGTTCACCGTGGACGAGGATCTCAACATCGTTTACGGCATCGGCGCCATCAAGGGCGTGGGTGAGGGACCGGTTGAGGCGATTCTTGAAGCCCGTAAAGACGGCCCCTTCAAAGACTTGTTCGACTTCTGCGCCCGCATCGATTTGAAAAAGCTAAACCGCCGGGTGATTGAAAAACTGATTTGTTCCGGCGCGCTGGATAGCCTGGGGCCACACCGCGCCTCCATGATGGCAACTCTGCCCGAGGCGATGCAGGCGGCGGATCAGCACGCCAAGGCCCAGGCCACCGGCCAGCACGATATGTTTGGTCTCTTGAACGACCATCAGGAAGATGCAAAACAGCAGTTTGTGGAGTGTATGCCCTGGCCGGATAAAGTCTGGCTCGAGGGCGAGCGTGAGACCCTGGGGCTGTATCTTACCGGTCACCCCATCAATCAGTATCTGAAGGAGCTGAAAAACTACACCTCCGGGCGCCTGAAAGATATTCACCCCACCGACAGAGGCAAGACAGTCAAGGCCGCAGGCCTGGTGGTGGCAAGCCGGGTGATGCTCACCAAGCGTGGCTCCAAGATGGGCCTGCTGACTTTGGATGACAAGAGCGCCCGCCTCGAAGTGATGCTCTTTACTGAAGCGTTCGAGAAGTTTGGTCATCTCTTGGAAAAAGACCGCATTCTTATCTGCGAAGGGGAAGTGAGCTTCGATGACTTCTCCGGCGGCAATCGCATGACCGCCCGCAACATTATCGATATCAGTGAGGCCCGCAGCCATTTTGCCAAGGCGCTGCAGGTGGATATCCTGTCGAGCCAGTGTCCGGAAGCCGTGATGGATGCTTTCTTCGAGGCCCTCAGTCCCTGGAAAGGTGGCGCCGTGCCGCTGGTGGTGAATCTTCAGCGTGATGATGCCAGTGGTCGCCTGCAGCTTGGTGATGAGTGGCGGGTGAACCCCACCGATGAGCTGGTACTGGCGCTGCAAACCCTGCTGGGGCCGGATAAGGTCAGGATTGATTTCTGATGACACCGGGAGCCCTTGCCGCCCTGATTGACTCGGCGCTGTCGCAGTTGCCGACCGCTGCGTTGCCAAAGCGGATAGTGCTTGGTTACAGCGGCGGACTGGATTCTGAAGTGCTTGCCTGTGCGCTGGGGCAATTCAAGCAGGCGCCAAACAGCGACGCCATCGAGTGTCTGCTGGTGCATGTGCACCACGGTTTGAGTGCCAACGCCGATGCCTGGGCGGCCCATTGCCGCGAGCGCGCGGCCATCTACGGTTTACCACTGGTGGTCGAGCAGGTCAGTGTTAAACAGGGGCCGCGGCTGAGTCTTGAGGCCGAAGCCCGCAATGCACGCTACCGGGCGCTTTGCGCTCATCTGCAAGCGGGAGATGTGCTGCTTACTGCCCATCATCAGGACGACCAACTGGAAACCGTGCTGCTGGCGCTGACCCGAGGCCTGGGGCCCAAAGGCCTTGCCGCCATGGGCGTGTGCCAGTCACTGCGGCTGGACAGCGCGAATGAAGCCGAAGCTGCAACAAATGAACAAGGTGCAGATGATGTAAAAGGCCGGGCGCGGTGTGCGTTTCAGCTAAGACCCTTTCTGCATCTTTCCCGTGATGAGCTCAAGCAGGCGTCAGACAACCTGGGTCTGGTTCATATCAATGATGAGAGCAACGCCGACACCCGGTTTGACCGTAATTATCTGCGTCTCGAAGTTATCCCAAAACTTACCGCTCGCTGGGGCGCCATTGCCGCCACCGCCAGCCGCTCCGCAAGGCTCTGCGCTGAAAGCCAAAGCCTGCTCGATGATGAAGCGAGGCAGCGTTTGGCGCCACTGCTGGATACCTGTCCTTACAGCGTGCAGCCAAGGCTGAAGCTTGGCCCGCTCGCGGCCATGTCAAAGCCCTGGCGGGCGCAGCTGATAAGGCACTTTTTGCTCGAGAATCGCCTGGCACCGCCATCCGAGGTGCAGCTCGATGAAGCCTTGTCGCAGCTGTTGGCTGCGCGGGCAGATGCGTCGGTGGAAATGCAATTTGGCGCCACACGTCTCAGGCGTTTTCAGGACTGGCTCTATGCCGATACGGTATCGCCTGAGCGTTCGGGCAATGCCACACCCAATGCTACCCTTGGCGTAAACAGCGCAATCACCCTGGCTGAGCTGAAGGCTGGAATGGATACGCCGCAGGGGCAAGTAAGGCTTTTGCCAGCTGAGGGGGCTCAGTTTGCCATTGCGGCAACCGCGCTTGAAGGCCAGTTATCGCTTGGTTATGGCCTGCCGGGGAGCCTTAAGGCGCGACCCGCAGGCAGGGTACATTCCCGCGAGCTTAAAAAGCTCTGGCAGGAGCAAGGGGTGCCGAGCTGGCTTCGAGCGACAATTCCCATGCTGATGTGTGATGGCAAGCTGGTAGCGGCTATGGGCGTCTGGATTGAGGCGGATGCCTGTGCCAAAGCCGGAGAGCCGGGCTTTAGTGTGCAACTGTCCCGCCGTCCCTGAAAATAAAAACGCCTGCGGTTGCAGGCGTTTTCAAGTCACTGGCATGTTTAACCATGCCCAGCGCAATCGCTTAGGTGTTTTGGGTATCCAAGCTTAAGCGGTAGCAATTGCGGCCAGCCGCCTTGGCCTGATACAGCGCCTTGTCAGCGCGCTCGTACAGGTTGTCCTGGTTTTCACCGGCCAGGATCTGCGCGGCGCCGAGGCTGGTATGGATCCGGTTACGACTGAAGAATCCGCCTTTATTGAGCTTGGCCAGCACCCGTTCACACAGTATTGCCGCCGAATCCAGTTCGCCGCGGACAATAATCACAAACTCATCGCCACCAATGCGAAACGCCTGATCGGTGTTGCGGATGGCACTTTTTATCAGGGCACCGAACTGCCGTAACACGGCATCGCCAAACTGGTGGCCGAAGTTGTCGTTCAGGTGCTTGAAGTTGTCCAAATCCAGCACAATCAACGCCAACTTATCGTGGTGGCGGTTGGCTCTGGCAACGGCATTTTTAATCGCCTGGCCATAAAAATGACGGTTACCGAGTCCGGTGAGCGAGTCAAACATCGCCTGCTCAGACATCTTTTGATAGCTGATGGCATTGAGCAGCGGCTGAATGAGCATGGACTCCAGCGTTTGCAGCGTGCGAATTTGCGCAGGCGTCAGCGGCTCTATCAGGCGGTAATCCAGGGTTGAGCCTGGAAACGCCTCAGTATTCAGGTGTCTGCGCAGGCTTACGCCGCTACGACGCCCCCAACTGAAGGCGAGGTCTGCAAACTGTGCCTGAATACCGGCAAGCGGCAGATATTGGCCAAGGGTATTGCCGAAACAGGCAAAGACCGTCCGTGGATCTAAACTTGAATGCAGCTGTTGGATGATGGCGACCAGCGCGCCCTGATCCGGAGTCGGCAAAGCCGTATTCGCACTACCTTCGGGGGTGTAGCGATACTCTTCAGGGTATAACTGCGGTGCGTAACCAAAGTCCATAGTGTTTACTCCAGCGGTTTTGGACTCAAGACAGATAAAAATAAGCAAAATGTGTGCCGATAAAAGTGTTAAATAAATTTGTCTTTATTAGTCATTCAGTTAATCTTTGAAGTGACCATTCTTGTTTTTTATTACGCCGGAAAATTGACAAGGATTTTTCATGGAACACGGCATTCTCCTCAAGATCCTGCTGATGCTGCTTATCGCCATAGGGGCGATAGCACTGCTGCGTCGCTTGGGGTTGCCGGCCATTTTGGCGTACCTGCTGACTGGCGTGGTGGCCGGTCCCGGGGGCTTTGACTGGTTCAGTCAGCAGCAGATGCATTCGGTGGCCGAGCTTGGCGTGGTGCTGCTGATGTTTACCCTGGGGCTGGAGTTCTCTGTCCCCAAACTCTGGGCTATGCGCCGCACTGTATTTGGCCTTGGCAGTGCTCAGGTGCTGGTGACAACCCTGATAGTCATGCTGATTGCCATGGCTCTGGGGCAGCAGCCCGCACAGGCACTGGTGATTGGCTCCGCCATCGCACTTTCATCCACAGCCATCGTACTTAAGCTGCTCAACGAACAGGGCGCGCTGCGTCGCCGCCACGGCGAGTTGTCGGTGAGTGTGCTCTTGTTTCAGGATCTGGCCGTAGTGCCGCTGCTTATTCTGCTGCCGCTGCTTGGCGGGGACGACGGCGCCGTGGCGCTTAACAGCATTCTGTTTGCACTGCTTAAAGGTATTGTCGCTTTTATGGCGCTGATGGCCTTTGGTAAGTGGGCACTTCCCAAGGTGTTTGATGAAGTGGCGCGCTCGCGCTCCAACGAACTCTTTGTACTCTCTGCGCTGGTGGTCGCCTTACTGACCGGCGCCTTTACCCAGTGGCTGGGGCTGTCGATGGCCCTGGGGGCTTTTATGGCGGGCATGCTGCTTGGTGAGAGCCAATATCGGCGCCAGCTTGAAGCCGATATCCGCCCATTTCGTGATTTGTTGATGGGGCTTTTCTTTATTTCCATCGGCATGCTGCTGGATTTCCAGTTAGTGATGGCTTACTGGTGGCAAATCCTGCTGGGTTTGCTGGCCGTAGTGGTAGGCAAGGCGCTGGTGGTGCATGGGCTGCTTAAACTGGCCGGTGAGCCATTTCGGGTGTCATCGGTTACGGCGCTGACTCTGGCGCAGGTCGGGGAGTTCTCCTTTGTGGTGCTCGCCCTGGCGGTAAATTACCGTCTGCTGGAGCGTGAGGTGAGTACAGCCCTGGTGATGGTGGCCGTGCTGTCGATGGCGCTTGCACCTGCACTGGTGCGCCATGCGGTGAACATCAGCAAGCTGTTTCAGGGGCTTAAACCCAATTCCCAGCGTGATGCCGGTCTGCCCAAGGTTGAAGATGGCTCTGAGCTGGTGCTTATTCTCGGTTATGGCCGGGTGGGCCAAACCATTGCCCGCTTCCTTCGTGCCGAGGCCGTACCTTATCTGGCGCTGGATCTTGACCCCACCCGGGTGCAGGAGGCCAAGCGGGCAGGGGAGCCTGTGTATTTCGGCGATGCCTGTAAGCGCAGTATTTTAAAGCAGGCGGGCATCAGCCAGGCAAAGATGATAGTGCTTACTTTCTGTGAAAGCCGCGCCGTTGACGAAGTGTTGCATCTGTGCCGCGCCATGGCGCCTGAGTCAAAAATTCTGGTGCGCACCCGGGATGACAGTGAGCTTAAGCTGCTTGAGCAAGCAGGTGCCAGCCAGGTTATTCCCGAAACCCTGGAAGGCAGTTTGATGTTGGTGAGTCAGGTGCTGTACCAGTGCGGTGTGCCGCTTACCCGCATTTTAAAGCGCCTCGAGCTTGAGCGGCGTAACCATTATCAGTATCTGCATGGCTTTTTCTCGGGCACGGAAATGGACTTTACTCTGGAGCTGTTGCACGCCGTGGCCTTGCCCCGGGGCGCCAGCGCCGTCGGTCAGCGTCTTGGTGACATTCCCTGGAGTAAACTCAGGGTGGAACTGAGGGGCATTCGCCGCGCCGGGGAAGAATTCGACAGCCCCGATGAAGACTGGCAGCTTAAGGCTGGCGATGTGCTGATTTTACTGGGCAAGCCCCGGCGGGTGGAAAAAGCCGAGGCGCTGCTGCTGCAAGGCTGACGATTTGTTTGTATCCACTGAATGGCGTTATACTGGCACGTCATTTTTCTCTGTGAATACAAGGAAGTTTTGTGTCACACCCCATTCAGGACAGTTTCTCCATCCCCGTCGATGAACTCTTCAAACTGCTGACGTCCAAGGTTCAGGTTGTGTTCTCATCTCAGGAACAGGCGCCGCTGTGGCTCACTGTGCCGGTTGATGATGCCGACAATGAGTGCCAGTGCGTCGGTTATCTCGAATGCGCTGAAACCGAAGCCCGCAGATACATCCGCGAGCATCTTAAGCCCGCGACGGCATATTTCCCCAAACAGATGCATTGGCAGGAATTTATGCTGATGAGTTATGCCAATCAGGCGATGCCGCTGGAGCTTGGCGAGATGCAGGCGATGTCTGCCGAAGAACATCACTCATTCCTGAATCATATGGTGGCAAGTTTTCAGGGCCAGCAAGGCATTTTGCGTCATTGCGGCAATGATGTGGAAGTAATCCGTCAGTGGATTTCTGCTGCTGCCCCCGGCTGGCAAACCGCCAGTGATTTAATGGCGCGTTATGCCAATCTTGAGCATATCTGGCTGTTGGACTGCTTATGGCTTGCCGAGGTGCACCGAGAAGGCGATGGACAAACAGCCCATGCCGGTCAAAGCAAGAGCCACACCTCTGCTGACCAATCATCATCTGCTTACCAATCCTCATCCGCATATCGGGGCGCTGCTGAGGTTTTACCCCGGCAGCTGATGGTGCTTGGCGGCGAGCTGGCACGCTTTGAGCTGTCGAGTGAACTGCTTGCAGTTGCCCGAAGCAAGGGCATTGAAGTGGTGCTGCTAAAGGAGCTCAGCTTTGATTACTGCGCCGATGCGCTGACCATGTTGCCGTCACTGGTGAGCCGGGACGATAACGGCGAGCCCCAGCTGTATGTCTCAGGCAAGGAGCAGTCTCATCTGCCGCTGAAAGCCTATCTGGTCTTGGACGAGATGCCCCCAGGCGCCGTGGAGGTGCAAATGGATGACAAGGATGCAGTTGCGGGACTGTCAGTCAATCAGGTGGCCGCTGACTCCTTTTCGAAGGCGTCGGTATCCAAAGCTGCGGCTCAGTCTCAGCAAGGCAAGAGCCAGCTTGGCACTGTGGTGGTGGCGCTCTGTTTAATCCTCATTACTGCCGGGATCATCTATAGCCTTTGAGGCTGTCCTTTGCACTTGTGTGGCTGTGTCAGTCGAGATTGAAAAAGGCTTTGATTTCATCGATACGGCACATGGCGTCCTGATAACCCAGTTCAATCAGGGCGCTGGTGTAGGCCTTTTCGAACAGCAGGTAGGACACAATACTCGAGTCCGACTCTTCACTGATCCCAATCAGCCCCAGCAGACTGCGGATGGCAAAAGGCATTTCCCGGTAGTAGCGGGCTGCAAGCTCGGTTAAATCTTCTGAAGGCTTAATAACCAGGGTGGTGATGGGCTTGAGGTTCAAGCGGTCACGGCTCTCCTGTGGGATAAGCTTGAGGGTATTGTTTATCCGCTCAAGACGTTCAAGGTCGCTGTTGAGGGTATCGGAAAAGATGGTATCCAGCAGGTGACCCGCCACAGTGGCCGTTTTCGGATGGTGCTCCATCTCACGGGTTTCCTGCTTGTGGGGACTGTCGAGGTTAATCACCAGAATACGTTCGGCCCCCAGGTGAATGGGGCTTGCCAGCGGCGCCAGCTGGTGCACTGAGCCATCGCCATAATAATGCTGCTTTAGCTTGATGGACGGGAACACCAGCGGAATGGCCGAGCTTGCCAGCAAATGCTCGGTGTTGAGCCGGGTGCGCTCGCCGCTTCGGCGCGCGCGCTGCCAGTTGTCTATATCCCGCGAGGCCTGAAAAAAGGTCACCGAGCGGGAGTTGTTATAGCAGGAAGTGTCCACCGACAGCGCTGTGAGGGCACCGGATTTGATATTGCGATCGATACGGCCAAAATCGATGAGCTCATTCAGCAGTTTTCGCAGCGGCTCGTTATCCAGCAGACTGCCGGCGTCGGTGCTGACCTTGTCGTGCTGCATGCCTTTGAGTGCCATGCGGCTTAAGTGTTTCATCACTCCGCCCAGGGAGCTGGTGTACACCTTGGAGGTTTCAAAGTGGCGCCACACCCACTCGAGCTTACGCACGCCGAGGTGAAAACAGGAGGCGTGGGTGGCGATGGAGGTGCCATTAATCGCCCCTGCCGAGGTGCCGCACACAATCCGAAACGGAATGCCGTGGTTTCTTGGATAGAACTGAACTATGGCTTTGAGTACCCCGACCTGATAGGCCGCCCGGGCCCCACCGCCACCCAGCACCAGTGCAGTGGATGATGGCAAGACTTGCTCCAATTTCTTGATAGTTAATTCAATTAAAGCTGCTTGATGCAGGGCTTGGCAATGGTGCGGCATAAAAAAAGCACCCCGGAGGGTGCTTTCTGTGGTTCAGTGGCGCGCTCTAGATCAGGCGCGGGTGAACTGGCTCTTGAGGAAGTCGACGATTTGATCGAAGGGTACTTCGCTCTTTTCGCCGGTGCGGCGGTTCTTGTACTCGAACACGCCAGCATCGATGTTGCGATCGCCAATCACCACGGCATGGGGCACGCCCATCAGTTCCATGTCGGCGAACATTACGCCCGGACGCTCTTTACGGTCATCAAACAGCACTTCGAAACCGGCTTCGGTCAGCTCGTTGTAGAGCTGTTCGGCAATTTCGGTCACCCGGTGTGACTTGTGCATGTTCATTGGCAGAATACCCACGGTGAACGGGGCAATGGCTTCCGGCCAAACGATGCCGCGATTGTCATGGTTCTGCTCGATGGCGGCAGCCACGATACGGCTTACGCCCACACCGTAACAGCCCATCAGCATGATTTGCGACTTGCCGTTTTCGTCCAGCACTGTGGCGTTCATGGCTTCTGAGTACTTGTTACCCAGCTGGAAGATGTGACCCACTTCGATACCGCGGGCGAAGGCATAGGTGCCTTTGCCATCTGGGGTGGCTTCGCCTTCCACCACGTTGCGGATGTCGGCGCCCTGAACCAGCGGCAGATCGCGCTCCCAGTTGATACCGAACAGGTGCTTGCCATCTTCGTTGGCACCGGCGGCAAAGTCGCTCATTACCAGCACGCTGTGGTCGGCAATGACAGGCATCTTGAGGTTTACCGGACCGATAGAGCCAGTACCGGCACCCACGGCGGCACGAATGTCGGCATCGCTGGCAAATTCCAGCGGTGAGGCGACCAGCTCCAGCTTGTCGGCCTTGATTTCGTTCAGTTCGTGGTCGCCACGTACCAGCAGGGCAACCAGAGGCGCTTCTTCGGTCGCGCCTTTAACAATCAAAGTCTTGATGGTCTTTTCGATGGCTACACCAAACTGTTCAACCAACTCGGCGATGGTTTTGGCGTTGGGGGTGTCCACGGTGCGCAGCGCTTCGGTGGCTTGGCCGCGAGGCTCGGTTGGCAGCGGAGACTCAGCTTTCTCGATGTTGGCGGCGTAGTCGCTGCTGGTTGAGTAGGCAATCAGGTCTTCACCGCTTTGGGCCAGCACGTGGAACTCGTGGGACACGCTGCCGCCGATGGAGCCCGTGTCGGCCAGCACAGGGCGGAATGCCAGACCCATGCGGCTGAATATGTTGCTGTAGGCAGTGTACATGGCCTGGTAGGTTTCATCCAGGGTCTCTTGATCCAAATGGAAAGAGTAGGCGTCCTTCATCAGGAACTCACGTGAGCGCATTACGCCGAAACGGGGGCGCACTTCGTCACGGAACTTGGTCTGGATCTGGTACAGGTTCAGCGGCAACTGCTTGTAAGAGCTCACTTCTTTACGGATAAGGTCAGTGATCACTTCTTCGTGGGTCGGGCCGAGAACAAAGTCACGCTCGTGACGGTCGGTAAAGCGCAGCAGCTCAGGACCAAACTGATCCCAACGACCTGTTTCAACCCACAAATCACCCGGCTGCACCATGGGCATCAGGATCTCAATGGCACCGGCTTTGTTCATTTCTTCACGAACAATGGCTTCCACTTTGCGCAGTACCCGCAGACCTGTGGGCAGGTAGCTGTAAAGGCCTGACGCGTTGCGGCGGATCATACCCGCACGCAGCATGAGTTGATGACTGATTACCTCGGCATTGGCTGGGGTTTCTTTCTGTGTCGATAGCAGGTATTTGCTGACTCGCATTCCCGGTGTCCATAGTTAAAAACAGTGGGCGCCATTGTATCACCTGCATCCATGATGTCACGCGCGGTATGCAGCAAAAAACCTGTGCTGATGCGTGTTTGGGGCCAGGGGCTGTTGACGTTGCGAGAACAATTTTTGTTCGCTCTGGCAAGCCCGTGCTCGCGAAGCGAGGAATGATGTGTAGTTATGCTACTCAAATGACGAGCGACAAAGAGAAAGGGCTTGCCAGACGAACCCGTCGGGCAGCATTTGGCTTATGTTTCTGCTGCGTTAGCGTCCGTTTATGTAGAGTCACTACACTGCACGGACTTCGCCTTGCATAAACACCAGTCAAATTGCTGCAAAAATAACCGTGAAACGTCAACAGCCCCTAGCTATTACCGGCGGCCTGAAGCCAGGTTGCATCGGGCAAAAGGCAGGGCGCCACCGTGGCCTGATTACCACCCTGGGCACGGGCCTGCAGCAGGGCTTCTTCGGCCTCCAGCGGCAGGCAATCCCAACTGTGGGGGCGTCTTGGCACCTGATTGGCAACGCCCACCGACACAGTGAGCCAGGGCTGACTTGCCAGCAGCGGCGTGGCGATGCGGGCCTGGTTGACTCGGTGACACAGCTGGTGGGCCAGCTTAATGGCCTGCTCAAGGTCGGTGCAGGACAGCACTATCGCCAGCTTATTGCCTTCGAAACGGGCCAGGAAGTCCTGCACCCGCGAGGTGTGCTGGGTAGCAATGGCCACCAATTGTTGCAGGCTGGCTTCGGGCACTTCGGCCAGTTCATGGCCATTTTGCAGGCAGATGGGATCGGGGCTCAGCAGCAACATGGATACCGGCTCTTCCCGGCGCAGGCCGCGGAGCCACTCTTGCTGCAGGTGCTGATTGAGGGCGCTGCGGGACGCAAGCCCTGTGGTGGGGTCAACGTCGGGGTTGCGCTTTTGGCCACTTAATTGGCGCTGGATATGGCGCAGGTTATCCGACATATCCCTGAGCTCCTGATTAACCTGAGGAATGGGCGGTGCAGGCTCGCTGCCGTGGGTGGAAATCACCTGCAACTGGCGGCCCACATCCAACAGTGGCCGGATAAAGTGACGCCCCAGCAGCGACCAGGCAAGATATTGTGTCAGCAGGATAAAAAACAGCGACAGGAACATCACAGTCATATTGAGCTGCCAGCGGCGCTTTTCGACTTCGGCGAGAATTTTCTGACTCTGGGCCACATGCAGTGAGCTTATCCTGATGGCTAAATCCCGACTCAGCTCAGCCAGGCCACGCAGCACAGGTACCCGGTCCTTATCGGGTTGCAGGCTGTCCAGTCCTTGCTTGACCCGGATGGCCATATCCCGCTCAACGCTTTGCTGTTCCAATAAGTTGCCAAGCAGCGTCGTCTGGCGCTTTTGCATCTCATCAATCAGCTTTAGCCGGCTGTTTGGCGGCAAGGTGTTCCAGTCGCGGGCGAGATTTTCAAGCCCCAGCTGCTGCAACAGGCTGTCGCGGGAAAGTTGCTGAAATTCCAGCTGGCGCTGCTGATTGGTGCTGAATTCCTGTGCCTGCTGATTAATAGCGCCAAGGGCCATCAATCCAGTAGCAATGCCGAGCAGGGCAATGCACAGAAAGCTTTGCCATAGCCGCCGTTTCATCGCTGGCAGCGGCCTGAGTTTTGATAAGGTGGATACCTGAGCGTCCTTGTTCACTGCATCGTCCCTGTGTTTAAGCTTTTGTGCGCCTGTCGCCTATGATGCGGGCGGGGTTGCCGGCAACAATGGCGAAGGGGGGCACATCCTTGGTGACGATAGAGCCCATGCCGACAACGGCCTGGGAGCCTATAGTCACCCCATCCACTATGCCCGCCTGAGCACCAATCCACACATCCTCGCCTATCACTATGCCGTTGGAGCTGACTTTCTGCCGGTAAATGGCTTCATCCGGGCTCATGCCATGGTTAAAGGCGTAAATGGTAACGTTATTGGCGATGCGGGTTCTGCTGCCAATTTTGATGCCTGAGCGGCCGCCGTCAAGGGAAGCGCCATGATTTATCGCCACTTCATCGCCCATATCAATCGGACCGTGGAGAAAGACCCCTGCCGCTATCATACATTGGTCTCCCATGCGGATATCGCGGCCGGGCTCGGCAAAAAGCTGCGCTTCGGGGGCAATAAAGCAATGCTGGCCCAAAGTGACGGTTTCGAGCTGCACCAGCCGTGACTGGACTTCCTGCTGCCAGGGCTGTGCCCAGGCTTTATGCTTGTCTTTCAATGAGAAATACAGCCAGGGCATCCAGGACAGACGCTTTTTATGCTGCTCGCGGTAGTCGTCAGGCGTCATTGCTTTGTCCTGAGTGGCCTTGTCCTGAGCGGCCTTGTCCTGAGACGTTTTGTCCAGATGTGTTTGGTTCAGATGTAACCTGGCCAACCTTGGTGGGTTTGAGTTCCAGCACATGGGCCTTGCCATCCTGAATGCACCAGAAAATATCCAGATCGTACAGGGCAACCTGATACAGCTTGGGATCGTCTTTTGCCTTCTTGTAGGCCGGGCGCGGGTCCTGGGCCAGTACACCGTCTATCAGCGCCGCCAAATCCGGGCGGGCATCGCCCTGGCCGAGGGAGGCGATTTGCACCGATGCCGTCTCGCTGTAGCTTACCTCAATCAATACCGGGGCTTCCTGCGCCATGCCGCCCTTTGCATCCACTATGGCATCGGAGAAGGGAATATAGGGTTTGATATCTATGATGGGGGTGCCATCAAGTAAATCCATGCCACTGATTTCGAGGCACAATTTCCCTTTTCGTTTCACTATACCGTGCAGGCGCACAACCGACTGGCCTATGCCATTGGGGCGAAAGGTGGAGCGGGTGGCAAACACCCCCAGCTTTTCATTGCCGCCAAGGCGCGGTGGTCGCACTGTGTTTTTCCAGCCCTGAGACAGGTTTTCATGGAAGCAAAACAGCAGCCACAGGTGGGAATATTGCTCAAGCCCGCGCACTGTGTCGGGATCGTTAAAGGGTGGCAGCAGCTCCACAAAACCGTGGGCGTTTACCAGCCCCGGTTGCCGTGGAATACCGAATTTTTGCCGATAGGGCGTGTGGCAGGTCGCCACCGCCTGAATGAGATTTTCGAACGCCTTCATAACTTAGTCGGCGCTGGCCTGACGGATGGCCTGACCCACACACAGGCTGCGGCTGCTGCAACCGCCGCCGGGCTCGGTGATCAGGGTACAGTTTTTGATAATAAGGCCGTTGGCGCCTTTATCAGCGGCCTTGCGGCGGGCATCGGTGCGGGCATCGGCAAGACTGACCGGCACATCCTGAGGGCTTGCCTGACAGGCTTCGCCTTCAACCAGGCCCAGAATTTCGTAGCGACCTGAGGGTTGTTGATTGGCTTCGAACAGCACTACATCACTGGCCTTGAAGTAATCGTTGATGGCCTCACGGTCGAGGTTGCTGGAAAAGCGATAGTCCGATGAGCAGCCTGCGAGGGCCAGCAATGCCGCAACCCCGGCTGCGGTGGTCAGATTACGTAGGGTCATGATGGGTCCTGTCGGCGTTTGGCGGGCGCTCCTGCGCCGCGGCACATGCCCCGGCAAGGTGCATCCGGGGCATTGGTTATAAAATTCTGCGTGTCCGGCGAGGCTTCAGTCAGATCTCACAGAGGGAAACCGGCGCCGGGCTAATCTGCAAAATTCTATCGCTTCAAGTACTTTTGATAAAGCTGATCGGCACGGGTTTTCAAATCAATCTCACGGCCGTCAATAAATACCTGCTGGATGCGGGCACTCATGGGGTCGAGAATATCACCCTCGGCCAGGACCAGATTGGCGCGAAAGCCTTCCTTGATAGCACCCATATCATCGACACCGGCAATTTTGGCGGCATCCAGGGTAATGGCCTTGAGTGCGGCGTCTTTACCCAGTCCATTGGCGGCGGCATAACCGGCGGCAAAGGGCAGGTTGCGGGCATCCCAATCGCCGCTGTAGGCAATGGCGAAGTCGATGCCGGCCTTGGCAAGCCTGCTTGGCACCACAAAGGCCTCGTCGATGTTGTCATCCCTGTGCCGTGGCAGGCTCAGTACCGAAGGATAAACCACCGCCACACCGGCCTCTTTGATGGCATCGGCATGACGCCAGGCATCATAACCACCAACAATCACGGCCTTGAGCTGGTATTGGCGCACCAATGGCAGGGCTTCGCTGATGGCGCGGCTGTCGTTGAGGTGTAAAAACAGCCTGGCCTTGCCGGCAAACAGCGGCTGCATGGCTTCAAAGCGGCGATGGCTCAGGCCTGGTTCGGCAGCTTTACGATCGGCAAAGGCATGGGCGCTGGCAAAGAGATTGGCAATGTCATCCAGCGCTTTTTGGTGCTCTTCCAGCGCCTTGGCTTTCTCGTCCGGCTTGCTTGGCAAACCGCCAAGCTCTGGCCAGTAAAGGTGCAAGCTCATTGGTGTTGGCACCAGTGCATCTTCCACTGTCCAGCTGTCGAGGTTCACCAGCGCGCTTTGCCCGGCCAGCAGCTCGCCCTGGGGCACAATCTGGGCGTGGGTTATGCCATTGCGTCTTAAGGTGGGGATGATTTCCGAGTCTGGGTTAAACACCGATTGCGCCCTGAGCTCGGCGTTGTTCAGTCCCACATCAAAGGTGTCTACGGTTGGGCGCACCATGGAAATCTCCACCATGCCGACCTGGGTATCCAGGGCGACAAGGCCGGGGTAGAGGTGCTTGCCTTTGGCATCTATGATGCGGGCGTTTTCAACCTCAAGCTGAGTACCAATGGCCTTGATACGGCCGTTCTCAATCAGCACCTGGGTATTTTCTTTGACGCCATCGGACACTGTATGCACCGTGGCATGGGTGAACAGAATGGCGTCAGATTGCGAGTTTGCCGGCACCATATCGTGGGCGCTGGCAGCGGCACCCAACAGCGCCAGTGGCAGAAGTAAATGTCTCATTGGTGGGCTCCGTGTTGATGCTGGTTGCTGCGATTCTGGCCTGCAAAAATAAAGTGGGTGTCGCAGTGCCACTCGGGTTCAAGCACATCAGACGGTGTCTCGCCTGCTTTTTCGCTTTCATCCAGCGTCAGAATTTTTTGCACCAGAGCACGTTTTTCCTCGGCCTGCGCCTGTCTCATGGCGGCGTCTTCTTCTTTGGAATAGAAACGCTTGCCATCGACCCAAACCATATGGGTTCGGGCGTAAACCGACAGCGGGTTGGCATCCCACAGCACCAGATCGGCAACCTTGCCTTCTTTGATGGAGCCGGTGTCTTTGTCAATGCCCAGCTGTTTGGCGGGGTTGATGGTGATCATCTTCCAGGCTTCTTCCGGGCTCATGTCGCAATACATCATCGATTTGGCGGCTTCCTGATTGAGGCGGCGCTGCATCTCGAAGCTGTCGGAGTTGAGGCTGGTCAGCACCCCGGCCTGCTGCATCAAACAGGCGTTTTGCACTATGGCGTCGTACACCTCAAATTTATAGGCCCACCAGTCGGAGAAGGTTGAAGCCCCGGCGCCGTGGGCCGCCAGCTCTTTGGCAACCTTGTAGCCTTCAAGCACGTGGGTAAAGGCTTTAACCTTAAAGCCGTAAGCTTCGGCGAGGCGCATAAACATCAGAATTTCGGATTGTACGTAGGAGTGAATGTGCACATCGCGCTGGCTTTCCAGCACTTCGGCAATGGCTTCCAGTCGTAAATTCGGGCGAGGGCTCAACTGCTGGTTTCGCTCTTTGGCAGCAAGCTGGTTGTAGCTGGCGAATGCCTTGCGGTAATCGCGTGCGGCATCGAAGGCGTCGGCCATAACTGACTCTACCCCCATGCGGCTTTGGGGGAAGCGAATGGTAAAATCATCGCCCCAGTTGGCCTGCTTGACGTTTTCGCCCAGGGCAAACTTGATGCTGCCCGGCGCCCCCTGATACTTAAGACCTTCACTGCTCTCGCCCCAGCGCAGTTTAATCAGCTGGCTCTGGCCGCCAATGGGGTTGGCGCTGCCGTGGAGCAGCTGCGCCGTGGTCACGCCACCGGCGAGGGAGCGATAGATGGAAACATCTTCGGGGTTCAGCACATCACCGATGCGGACTTCGGATGTTACTGCGTCTGTGTCTTCATTGGTGCCGCCGTTAAGCGCAATATGGGAGTGCTCGTCCACAATACCGGCGGTGAGGTGTTTGCCACGGCCATCAATTTTGCTGTAACCCGGCGGGGTCATCAGCTGTTGACCGATTTGCAAAATACGGCCCTTGCTGATGATAACGTCGGTGTTTTCCAGCACGCCGGCGGCTTCCGAGGTCCAGACAGTGGCGCCCTGAATATGCACCTTGTCGTTGCTGGGCAGGGCGGCGCGGCCAAAGGCTACGTTGGGGAAGGTCAGGGCACCGGCGAAGGTGTCGGTTGCTTCGGCGCTATTGTTTGCATCAGCGCTCTTGGCATCGGCTTGCTTGGCGGCTGTCGCCTTGGTCAGAGTCAGTGGCAAAGCCGCACCATCGCTGCTGACCGCCTGTCCGGTCAGGCGGGTCATATCCAGTTTTACTCTGAATTTGCTGTTGCTGCCCGGCAGCTCAGCGCGTCCAAGCAGGGCATTGACTGTGCCTTGTACTTCCAGCGGTTTACCATCGAGCGTGACTTTTATGCCGCCGTCATAACCAAGGCTCAGTGGCAGGGATGTATCGCCAAGTTGCAACTGATAGTCGCCAACCAGGACTCGCACGTCTTTGGGGATAATGGCGTTCTCTTGTCCCTGCAGGAACACGCTCACCAGTTTGCCGTCAACAAAAGGGTTACCCTGATACACCGCCAAATCGGCCACAAAACCGGGTTCGATTTTGCCAGCCATACCGGCGACCCCGGCAATAGCGGCGGCTCTGGTGGTCAGCGCTGCTAATGCGTCTTGCTCGCTCAGACCGGCCTTGATGGCTTTTTGCAGCCGAGGCCAGAAGTCTTTTTTATCTTCAATGCCGTGCAGGGTAAGGGAAAAACTAACACCTGCCTGACTCAGGGCGGCGGGGTTGGTGCTGGCGCGCTCCCAGTGGCGCAGTTCGGCCAGTTTGAGATGATGGCTTAAATCCGGATCGCTGACATCGGGCGCGGCGGGGAAATTCAGCGGCAGAATAAGCTCAAATGAGGTGTTTTTAATTTCATCGATACGCGCATATTCTCGGCCATTTCCCAGAAGTGCGCCCTTCAAATTAAATTCGCCCATCAGCTTTGCAGCCCTGAGCTGACTATTTAAATCCTGAGTATCAAATACATAATAATGTGGCTGGTTGCTTGAGAGTGCTTCAAGGGCGGCATTGAATTCAAGCGCACCCGTGCCGGCCAAGGCGGCGTTTTTACCATACCAACTCGCATCCAGCAGGGTTTGGCGAATTAATGCCATGGCACCCATCAGTGAGTTGGGGTAGTCCTGCGCAGAGCTGCCTTTATCAAAAGACAGGAAATGATTCGCTTCGGCGCGGTAAACCAGCTCATTGGCAATTTTATCGGCAAGGGAAACATGGACACCCTGACCACGGAAAATGCCATCAAACTTTGCCGATTGCACACTGGTAAAGCCGTTATTAATCCAGCTTTGTGCCTCTTCGTGGTTGCCGGCAAATTCATGTGCCCAGACTTTTTCTGCATGAATGGCACCGTTGGCAGCATTACCGCCAATACGGGCAATTTCATACACGGGCGCAGTTTTCTCCGTGCTGGGATAGCTAAAGCCAATACCATATTGGCTGAAGGGGTCGATAAAGCCCGGGTAAATATCCAGGCCCTGCATATTAATTACCGTAGCACCCAGGGCCGGAGCATACTTTGAGCAGTTTCTAACCAAAGAACACTCTTTCCCGATAATCGTCGCACCAGCCAGCCTGTTTTAGCTTGTTTCTCTGGCTCGGGGCGCCACAGTCACATTGCCGTAGCATATTCATGACGAAGCGGCGGAACAGGGCTACGTTTTCGACAGCCCCTTCAAGTGCTATCCGTGAGTCGTCTTCTTTGAAAACTACATCCAGCACGTAATGCTGACTGTTTTCAATCCGCCAGTGCTGACGGATGTAATGACCAAGCAATTTATGCCGTGGTGATAGCGAGCTCACGTAGTAGCTGGTATCTGTCGTTGTCTTACCATTCTGCGAGCGATGTCGTTCCACAGCGACGATGCTTCGGATTGTTGGCCATCTTTCTGCAAGCTTTTCAGGCAGCTTTGCCTTCAGTTGGAAAACGTAGCGCTCTTCTTTTCGGCCATGGGCTTCTTGTTTGATTTCGGTGACAACTTTCTCTTTCTTCGCATCGAAAACAGTCTGAAACTGCGACTGAACAGCCTCCCAAAGAGCAGGCTGGTTATTTTTGACCTGAACAACAACGTGAGCCTTCTTTTCGCTGATTTTCTCCAGCGTTTCGCGCTGGCAGTGCAAGGCATCAAGTGTGATCACCGCGCCTTTCAGGTTAAGAACATCAAGCATCTGCCGAACCACGCTGATTTCACCGTTCTTGGTTTGGGTTGGCTTTTGGCTAAGGACCAATCCGTTTTCGGTGTCGTAGGCTGTAACCAACTGCAACGCCGTTTTGGAGTCATTGCGGTAAGAGCCTCTGAGCACCTTGCCGTCAAAAGCTATTACGGGTTTACCGATGCTGGCTCGCTGTTCATTCACCCAATTCAGCAGCGCTTCGAGCAATGACTCCGCGACCACGGTACGAAGGATCCGCGCAATAGTGTGTCTTCGGGGAATACCATGCTCAAACGGGCGAAATTTTCGCAGCCATGGCAGTTTATGGTCACCGTAAGTTTGAATATCCTGCCAGCCCTCGGCACCTGACATGATGGCGCTTAGTACGAGGAACATGACATCCACAAGGTCATGCCTTTGATTAACTTCAGAGCGGGTTTCTTCTACAACGGTCAGGTGTTCGAGCAAGTTCATTGGAGCAGCGACTGATTAAATGAACCGCTATTAGATCACAGCTGATCTGCTCACTCAACACTGGCTAGAAAAGTACGATCCCGCCCTGCCGTAGCACCGGCTGGCGCGGCCTGGCCTTTTAATATGGATTTGATTTTATTGCCTTCAATGACCAGGGTTCCCCGCTCCACGACTTGCCCGGGAGCCAGATGTAATCGGGCGCCTTCGATGGCTATCAGTGACTGCGGATCGGATGTCAGTAAGGTTTTGGCATCTGTACTCAACGGGATGCTGGATAGTCCCAGTAGGAGTAAGATGAAGTTATTGTTATTTTTCATCGTACTGGTGTTGTCTTTTCTGTAGGCAAAAGTAGATAAGAGAGTAACGGAAGACGCAATTGAATGGCAGTACTGAATTGTAAAAAGGTTTTCACACAAATAAAAAAGGCCGATATGAAATCGGCCTTAATATTTTGAGTATTCACTTAGATGAGGAAGTCATCCATAGAAGCGCCTTTCTCGGTGGCGTTCTTGAATACAGTAGGCATACGGCCCTGGCCAGTCCAGGTAATTTCTTCGCCGTCTACAACGATTTTGTATTTGGCAGGACGTGGAGCGCGCTTCTTGCCAGCAGGCTTGTTGGCAGCCACGTTACCCAGATCTTCAACAGACAGACCGATTTCAGCCATCTGCTTACGGATTTCTTCAATCTTGGCGATACGCTCGGCGTTGGCTTTCAGCTCTTCTTCGGCTTCAGCTTCACGCTCGTTAATGATTTTTTCCAGTTTGGCAGCCAGATCACGCAGCTCATCAACAGACAGATCTTTAACAGCAGCTTTCAGACGACGACCGTGGGTCAGGATTTCAAGAAAATCGCTCATGGTTTATTTGGTCCCGTGTTTAATAAACTAAAATGAACATCGAAAAGAATAATAGAAATAAATAAATCAGTCTGCAATTAAAAAACCGTAATTATTAAGTGATATTCATCAAAATAGGCGAGTTCGACCGCTTTTTGCTCCAGCCAATGGGTCAAATTGCGCATGTTGGTGATAAAAGCAGGCCACTTTTTTCCAATAGATACTTTGCTCAGGTTTAGCTTTTCATCCTGTCAGTGGCGCTTGAACCCCATCCTGGATGTCGTCATTGGCCTGTTTGGATACGAATTTTTAATGAAACGAGTGGGGCAGGCATGCCCTTTAACAAGACACAATTAATTACAGATAAATTGATTGGATATTGTATTTGTTGATATTTCAGCTTGGGAGTTGTTTGTTTGATACCTGAGCAAAACAGTCTGCTTAGCCTTTAGTCGAATTGTTATTGCGGCATCGATTTCATTTTCGTCAGTTTTAGCCTGCTTCTCTTCTGCGTTGTCTGTCAGTCTTCGCTTCTATGATGGCTATTGGTTCACTGCGGGTTACTGCTAACTTTACGGGCTTTTATCGGCCCAGCTTCTATATTTGTGGTCGGCTGCATTTGGGGTTGCCTGCATTTGGAGTTGCCTGCAGCGAAAGCCATGGAAGCGTCGGCTTTTACTCAAGGTTGATATCTGCGGGCGTATCATCCGCTGGGGTCATCATCCCATGTGCCATTGTGGCGTCTGCCGGGCGTAGCAGGCGCTATGTATCAGTTGCCATGTAATAGGCGTAATAGTGGTGTTCAAAAAACTGGCCAGTGAGCCTATGCACAAACTCACAAACGCTCGTTTGACTCAGGTTGACGTTTACGTTAACAGCACGTAAAGTTGCGCTATTGCGTAACCACTTGGGTGCCATGGTGCCCGCGGTTACATCCCCAACAAAAGAAGGTGCAGGAAGGAAACCCTATGAAAATACTGGTGCCTGTAAAGCGCGTTGTCGATGCCAACGTGAAGGTGAGGGTGAAGGCCGATAATACCGATGTAGACACGGCAAACCTCAAGATGGCGATTAACCCCTTTTGTGAAATTGCCGTAGAAGAAGCGGTAAGACTCAAAGAAGCGGGTCACGCCAGCGAAATCGTGGTTGTGAGTGTCGGCAGCAAGGCCGTGCAGGAGCAGATGCGTACCGCCATGGCACTGGGCGCCGATCGGGGAATTCACGTGGAAGCCGGCGACGATCTGGCTCCGGTTTCCATCGCCAAGATTTTGAAAGCCGTGCAGGACAAAGAGCAGGCTCAGCTGGTATTGCTGGGTAAGCAGTCCATCGATGGTGACAACAACCAGACCGGTCAGATGCTGGCCGCGCTGATGGACGCGCCTCAGGCGACCTTTGCTTCCAAAGTGGTTGTGGAAGGCGGTGAGCTGCTGGTAACCCGCGAAGTGGACGGCGGCCTGCAAACTGTGCGCCTGCCAATGCCCGCCATTGTGACCTCAGATCTGCGCCTCAACGAGCCACGCTACGCCAAACTGCCCGATATCATGAAAGCCAAGCGCAAGCCGCTGGATACCGTGACTCCGGAAGCCCTGGGCGTGACGTTAAAGGCACACCAGAAGCTTATCAGTGTGACTGCGCCTGCCGCCCGTCAGGCCGGTATCAAGGTGGCCTCTGTTGAAGAGCTGGTGGAAAAACTGAAAAACGAAGCAAAGGTGATCTGATATGAGCATTCTCGTCCTTGCAGAACATGATAACGCCAGCCTGAAACTGGATACCGCCAAGGTTGTGAGTGCCGCCAAGGCCATCGGTGGTGACATCCACCTGCTGGTTGCCGGTCATAACTGTGGCGCCGTTGCTGAAGCTGCCGCTGCCATCGATGGCGTTGCCAAGGTGCTGGTAGCCGATAACGCCGCCTATGCCGCGCATCTGGGTGAAAACCTGGCCGCGCTGATGCTGGATTTGGCCAGTGGTTACAGCCACATTCTGGCCGCCGCCAGCTCCATGGGTAAAGATGCGCTGCCGCGGGTTGCCGTGCTGCTCGATGTGGCCCAGCTCTCTGAAGTGGTAGCCGTAGTCGATGCCAACACCTTTGTGCGCCCCGTTTATGCGGGTAACGCGCTGGCAACGGTTGAGAGCCTGGATGACAAGAAGGTAATGACAGTGCGTCCAAGCGCCTTCGACGCCGCCGGCAACGGTGGCAGCGCCGCCATTGAAGCCCTGGATAAGGTGTTTACCGCCAAGAGCGCCTTTGTGTCCCAGGAGCTGACTGTCTCCGAGCGCCCTGAGCTTGGCAGTGCCGGCATTATCGTCTCCGGTGGCCGCGGTATGGGCAGCGGCGAAAACTTTGCTCTGCTTGAAAAACTGGCCGATAAACTCGGCGCCGCCGTGGGTGCTTCCCGCGCTGCGGTTGATGCAGGCTTTGTGCCCAACGATCTGCAGGTTGGTCAAACCGGTAAGATTGTGGCGCCGCAGCTGTACATTGCCGTGGGTATCTCCGGTGCCATCCAGCATCTGGCGGGCATGAAGGACTCCAAGGTGATTGTTGCCATCAACAAAGATCCTGAAGCGCCTATCTTCCAGGTGGCGGATTATGCCCTGGAAGCGGATCTGTTTGAGGCCGTGCCCAAGCTGATAGACTTGCTTTAATTTGTGATCTTGGTCACGATATGCGGCCTGGGGGTAGCTTCCCCCGGGCCGCTTGTGTTTTTATGTGCCGCACGCCTGCACACAGGCGTCCTGAGTAGAGGTGCGCCAAGCATCAGTAACAGTCAACAGGGTGATGCCGTTGACGGGCTGTGAAAGGGCATTGGCGCCGAAGTGGATGTGTGTATCACCGCCTTCCGCTGGGGTCGTTATCGAAAGAAACGGCACTGCCATAGTATTTTCTGTCGGGATGACAGAGGTTGTATTTACTATGGAGCGCTACTGATAGGACAGGTGTTCTTGGGTATCTTTGCCGTTTCCCCACCAGTTCAGTCGCCCTCCATTCGTTTTTTACGAAGATATTTCAATGACATTGATAAGTTACGCCGACTCGGCATTGTCCCTTTTGCCGCCGATTGTGGCTATCGTCCTGGCGGTATTGACCCGCAAGGTACTCTTGTCCCTTGGCTTGGGTATTCTGGTTGGCGCGCTGCTGCTGAATAATTTTGCTCCCCTTGCCAGCGCTGAATTTTTGGCTCACCGGGTTACCAATCTGGTGTGGAGCGATGGTGCGCTAAATAGCTGGAATCTGTATATCCTCGGCTTTTTGGTGCTGCTGGGGATGATCACTGCGCTCATTACCGTCTCCGGCGCCGCCCGCGCCTTTGCCGACTGGGCCAGACAACACATCCGCTGTAAGCGTGACGCCAAGCTGCTGACCATGTTTTTGGGCTGTGTGGTCTTTATCGACGACTACTTCAACAGTCTGGTGGTGGGCTCCATTTCCCGCCCCTTAACCGACCGTTATTATATTTCCCGTGCCAAGCTTGCCTATCTGCTGGACTCCACCGCCGCGCCCGTATGCGTGATTTCACCTGTTTCCAGCTGGGGCGCCTACATCATTGCGCTGATTGGCGGCATCCTCGCCACCCATGGCATGAGTGAGGCGGGGCATCTGTCGGTGTTTATCCAGATGATCCCGATGAACTTCTACGCCATCTTCGCACTCTTGTTGCTGCTGTGTGTGGCCTTTATGGGGCTGGATGTGGGCCCGATGAAGGCCCATGAGCAAAACGCCATGCGCGGTAATTTGTACGATGAAGCCAAGGGCACACCGCCGGGCGCCAGTGCCGACCTGCCGGAGGCCGATAGCGGCCGTATCGCGGGTTTGTTCGTGCCCATTGGCACCCTGGTATTTGCCACCCTGTTCTTTATGATCCAAAGCGGCGCCTCGGCGCTTGCTGACGAAAAGCTGCCGTTTTCGCTGATTGGCGCCTTTGAGAAAACTGATGTGGGCGGTTCGCTGTTCTTCGGTGCGCTGGTGGGCCTGGGGGTAACTCTGGTGCAGGCCATGATGCAAAAGGTTGAGAGCAAGCTGATTATCACGGCACTGACCCAGGGCGCCCGCTCCATGGTGCCTGCCATCTATATCCTGCTGTTTGCCTGGACCATTGCCGGTATTATCGGCGAGCTGGAAACCGGCAAGTTTATGGCGAGTCTTGCCAGCGGCAATATTCCCTTTGCGCTGCTGCCAGCGGTGATGTTTATCCTCGCCGGGCTTACCGCCTTTGCCACAGGCACCAGCTGGGGCACCTTCGGCATTATGTTGCCGATTGCCGCCGACATGGCCATGGGCAGCCACACTGCCATGATGTTGCCGATGCTCGCTGCTGTGCTGGCAGGTGCCGTATTCGGTGACCACTGCTCGCCCATTTCTGATACCACCATTTTGTCGTCCACCGGCGCCAGCTGCCACCATATCGACCATGTGGTGACTCAGCTGCCCTATGCGCTGATTGTGGCGGCCATCAGCTTGGTGGGCTATACGGTGATGGGCTTTACCGAGTCGGTGTGGGCTGGATTTGGCACCACTTCAGTCCTCTTTGTGCTGGCGGTGATAGGTCTTAAAATCAAGGCCGGGAAGGGCTGAGCCTCGCTGAGTTTACAAGACGTTTAACAATAGAAAAGCCGCTCAATTGAGCGGCTTTTTTGTGGCTGAGCTTTTGCTTACCAAAGCGCGGCCTATATCAGGCCGCTGCTTATTTCAGGTTGCTTATTTGAGGCCACGGCTTACTTCAGGCCACGGCGCTCCAGCAGACCGTCGGTGGTCGGTTCCTGACCACGGAAGTTGATGTAGGCTTCCATCGGCGGCACGCTGTTGCCCACTTCACGGATGGCCTTGCGGTACTTCATACCAATTTCACGGTTCAGGCCGCCCTGGGTTTGCACGTAGGCATAGGCGTCGGCAGCCAGAATTTCAGACCACATGTAGGCGTAGTAACTGGCGCTGTAGCCGCCCGGGAAGGCGTGGGCGAAGTAGGTTGAGCGGTAACGTGGCGGCACGGCTTCAATGTCCACACCGTGCTTCTTGAGCGCTGCGGCTTCAAAGCTGGCAACATCTTTGAGGCTGTCACCGGCTTTCAGTGAGTGCCATTCCAAATCCACCAGGGCCGCGGCCATGTACTCCAGGGTGTCGAAGCCCTGGTTGAAGCTGCGGGACTTGAGTAGTTTGTCCAGCAATGGCTTGGGCAGTGGCTCACCGCTCTGGTAGTGACGGGCGTAGTTGGCCAGTACCTTGGGATGGGCAGCCCAGTCTTCTTCGAAGGTGGAGGGGAACTCAACGAAGTCGCGGGAAACCTTGGTGCCCGCCAGCGTTGGGTATTTCACCTTGGACAACATGCCGTGGGTGCCGTGACCCATTTCGTGGAACATGGTGGTCACTTCATCGTAGCTGACAAAGGTCGGCTCGCCGTCTGGTGCCTTCTTGATGTTCATCACGTTCACCACCACTGGCTTGTTACCCAGCAGGCCGGATTGGTCCACGAAGGAGCTCTTCCAGGCGCCGCCACGTTTGCCGTCGCGGGCAAAGTAGTCGGCGTAGAAGATGGCCAGGCTGGTGCCGTCTTCATCAAACATTTCATAGGCCTTCACGTCCGGGTGGTACACCGGCAGATCGGGGCGCGGCGTCATGGTCAGGCCATACAGTTCCTTGATGGTGTAGAACACGCCATCTTCCAGCACACGGTTGAATTCGAAGTAAGGCTTGAGGCTCTCTTCATCCAGAGAGTACTTTTCCTGACGCACCTTTTCGGCGTAGAAGGCCCAGTCCCATGGCTTGAGCTCGAAATTGCCACCGGTTTTATCAATCATCGCCTGAATGTCGGCGGCTTCTTTGCGGGTGTTGGCCACGACTTTTGGCACCATGGTACCAAAGAGCTCATATACGGCTTCAGGGCTGCCGGCCATTTGCGGCGCCAGACGGTAGCTGGCCCAGTTGTCAAAGCCCAGCAGGGCAGCGCGCTCGGCGCGAAGCTGTGCCAGACGGGCAACCAGAGAGGCTGTTTCGTTCTCGCCTCCAAGGCCACGGTTGGCAGAGGCTTCGAATACCCGCTTACGCAGCTCGCGGTTTTCAAGCTGTGCCAGCACTGGCTGACGGGTGGTGTTGGTGATAGACAGCAGGAATTTGCCGTCATGGCCTGCGGCCTTGGCATCGGCGGCAGCCATACGAATAGCGCTGTCAGACAGACCGGCCAGCTCGGCTTCGCTGTCAACAACCACGGCGATTTCCTTGGTCAGGCGACGCAGGCGCTGCTGGAATTCGTCGGTCAGCTTGGAGTGCTCTTCGTTCAGGGCACGGATTTGGGTCTTCTGCGCTTCGGTAAGCTTGGCGCCGGCCATCACAAAGCGCTGATGGTAAACCTCAATCAGGCGCACTTCTTCTTTGGTCAGCCCAAGATCATTGCGCTGGTTGTACAGGCTTTCGATGCGGGCAAACAGAGTCGGGTTCAGGTTGATGTCGTCAGAGTGAGCCGACATTAAGGGCGCCATCTTGGCCTGCAGTGCACGCAGGGTAGGGTTGGAGTCGGTGCCCGCCAGGTTATAGAACACCTTGGAAGTGCGGGTCAGCAGGGCGCCACTTTTTTCCATGGCTACCAGGGTGTTTTCAAAGCTGGCGGGCTCAGGATTGTTGGCAATGGCCAGGATCTCTGCCTTGTGCTCGGCAATGCCCTGGAGCAGTGCTGGTTCGAAATGGCTGTCCTTGATGGCGGCAAAATCGGGCGCCTGATATTGCAATGCGCTTGGCGCGAAGAAGGGGTTGTCGGCACTGATACCTGCTACAGCAGTGGCTACATCGCCATTGTTTACGCCGCTCTCGGATGGACCAAGGGCGCAGCCGCCCAACAAGAGCGCGCCGCCTACGGCAAGGGCGATAAGGCTTTTATGCATGGTTTCTTCCTGCTTGTTGTTGTGATTGTGGTTTTTTGATGACTGGCTAGGCTAACGAGGCGGCCTTAAATAAGTCTGAATTGTTGTCGGAACTGGCACTGGGGCTGGGGCTGCGCTAAGATAGCCCGGCATTTTTATCAGGGGATCTTCGCGTTGGCTCAGCTCTATTTTTATTACTCGGCAATGAATGCCGGCAAATCCACCTCGCTGCTTCAGTCTTCTTACAACTACCGCGAACGGGGCATGAATACCCTGGTGCTGACCGCCGCCATCGACGATAGATATGGCGTGGGCAAGGTGGCCTCGCGTATCGGCATTAAGGCCGACGCCACCGTGTTTGGCAGTGAAGATAACCTGATGGATTTGATTGCCACTCACCACAGTCAGCAGCAACTGCACTGCGTGTTGGTGGACGAGAGCCAGTTTTTATCTAAAACCCAGGTGCGTCAGCTTACCGATGTGGTGGATAAGCTCGATATCCCTGTGCTCTGTTATGGCCTTCGCAGCGATTTTCGTGGTGAGCTTTTTATCGGCAGCCAGTATCTGCTGGCCTGGGCCGATAAGCTGGTGGAGCTGAAAACCATTTGTTTTTGTGGCCGTAAGGCCAATATGGTGGTGCGCCGGGATGGCGCAGGTAATCCGGTGCGTGACGGCGCCCAGGTGGCCATTGGTGGCAACGAGAGTTACGAGTCCATGTGCCGCAAACACTTCAGCGAACTGGTGTGGGACTGACACAGCCCCCAACAAAAAAGCGCCCGAGGGCGCTTTTTGCTTTTTAGGTAGCCATTATCAGGCGTGGGTTAAGTACCACTGCCAGTCCTGCTGGCCAACTTCTGCCATAAACTGCTGATACTCAGCGCGTTTTATTTTGGCGTATATCCGGTGGAAATCCTCACCCAGGACGGACTTCATCCACCCGGAGCGCTCAAAATTGCAGAGCGCCGACAACCAGTCGGTGGGCAGGGTCTGGTGCTCGCCCTGATAACCATTTCCGACAATGGCCTGACCCGGTGACAACTGATGGCGAATACCATGATGGCATGCCGCCAAAATTGCCGCTGCCGCCAGGTAAGGATTGGCGTCTGCGCCGCAGATGCGATGTTCCACATGGCGACTTGCCGCCGGGCCGCCGGGAACCCGGAAGGACACGGTGCGATTGTTCACGCCCCAGGTCTTGGCGATGGGGGCGTAGCTTGCACTTTGAAAGCGGCGAAAAGAGTTGGCATTGGGGCAAAACAGCAGCTGGGCATCTTCCAGGGTCGCCATCATACCGGCGATGGACTGAGTTAACAGCGGCGTACCCTCGGGCGATTCGCTGGCGAACAGGTTATTGCCATCGGCATCGGCCATGCTGACGTGCATATGCATGCCGTTGCCGGCAAGTTCGCCAAAGGGTTTGGCCATAAAGCAGGCCTGTAATCCATGTTTTGCGGCCACGCCCTTCACCAGTCGCTTGTAGCGCACCGCTTCGTCCATGGCCTTTAACACATCAAATCTGTGCTCGAGGGTAATTTCCACCTGACCCGGCGCATATTCAGAAATGGCGGTGCGGGCGGGAATGCCCTGCACCTCACAGGCGTGGTACAGGTCATCGAGAAAGGGCTGTAACTGCTCCAGCTCCAAAACGCCATACACCTGGGTTTGGCTGGGGCGATGACCATCGCGTTGCATCGCTGGCTGCGGGCGGCCGTTGGTATCGAATCTTTGATCCAGCAGGAAAAACTCCATCTCGGCTGCCATAACCGGGTAAAGACCATCGGCATTCAGCGCCTCAGTCACCCGGGAGAGTACCAGGCGCGGATCGGCCACTGCCGCAGGCATACCGGCTTGAGGGTGCATGGCAAGCTGAATTTGCGCTGTGGGTTGGGTGCGCCAGGGCTGCAACAACAGACTGCCTTCGAGGGGAAAAGCAGCACAGTCGGCATCGCCCACTTCCCACACCAGCCCGGTATCTTCCACATCATCCCCCTGGACGGTCAGCCCCAGAATGGTGCTTGGCAAGGGGCGGCCATGTTGATACATGGATAAGACTTCCTCCCGGTGCAGCAGTTTGCCGCGAGGGATGCCGTTGGGGTCAATGATAAAGACTTCAACGTGCTGAACCTGGGGATGTTTATCCAGAAAGTCTATCGCTTCCTGTGGTTTGGCAAAGGGCATAGCGGCCTCGGATTGACTGGAACCCAGCCGGGGATACCACAGAACTCCCACAAACTTGGATTGATATTGAACGTATTGTTTTATTTATTTGACAGTATTTCTTGCCTCTGTATCGAAAGTCAATGGGCAGCGATGGCGATAATTGCACCCTGTCGACCTGCCGGGCTTGGGGCGTCTGAGCTCTCATCAACAAGGCGGAATTGCTTTGAAAATCGGGTGTTTCCCGCAAATTAAGGTGTGTTTGTGTTATGCTGTATCGCCTCTGTAGCCATCTGTGCAGGGTCTGGCCATCATTTGCAGCTGTTTCTATCAGCGGCATCTTAGGCAGAGCTCTGCCATGGAGAAGGCGCGAATACGTCCTGTGCTGGTGTTGCCCATGTCGGTGGTGCCCATGCCAAGGGATAGATGCGGGGCTTTGCCTGCTGAAGTTGGCTGCCCTAAGCTGTCGCCACTGATATGCCAGAGCCGTGCGAGGACTTGTTCGCACCTTCCTTAGCCAAGGGACTGAATATGACATTCAAACGCAGTATTAATCCGCCGGTTTTCTTCGGCTCTCTCTTTCTTATCACCCTGTTGGTGGCGCTCGGCGCCATCTGGCCAGAGCAGGCACAGCAATGGTTTGGTGCCGTGCAACACTGGCTGGAACTCAAAGCGGGTTGGCTCTACGTAATGGGCGTGGCCATCTTCCTGGTTTTTATCGTTTTTGTGATGGTAAGTCGCTTCGGGGATATCAAACTTGGCCCCGATCATGCCGAGCCCGACTACAGCTACAAGAGCTGGATTGCCATGCTGTTTTCGGCAGGTATGGGCATAGGCCTGATGTTCTTTGGGGTGGCGGAGCCCGTGATGCACCTGATAGCACCGCCGGACGCCACGCCTGAGTCCATTGAGGCGGCCAAAGAAGCGATGAAAATCACCTTCTTCCACTGGGGAATTCATGCCTGGGCCATCTATGCGGTGGTGGCCCTGAGCCTTGCCTACTTTGCCTATAGGCACAAGTTGCCGCTGCTGCCTCGAAGTGCGCTTTACCCCTTGATTGGAGAGCGTATTTACGGCCCCATCGGCCATGCGGTGGACGCCTTTGCGGTGCTTGGCACCATGTTCGGGGTGGCCACGTCGCTGGGGTTTGGGGTGCTGCAGGTAAATGCCGGGCTTAACTTCCTCTTCGGTGATAGTGTGCCCATCGACACCCGCTTGCAGGTGGGGCTGATTGTGGTCATCACCCTGATTGCCACTGTCTCGGTGTTTTCCGGACTCGATAAAGGGGTTAAGCGGCTCAGCGAACTCAATCTGCTGTTGGCGGTGGTGCTGATGTTGGTAGTGCTGCTGGTGGGGCCGACGGTGGCGCTGCTGCAGGCCTTTGTGCAAAACACCGGCGCTTACTTCTCTGATATTGTTGGTAAAACATTTAACCTTTATGCCTATCAGCAGAAAAACGACTGGCTGGGCGGCTGGACCTTGCTGTACTGGGGCTGGTGGATTTCCTGGTCGCCTTTTGTGGGCACCTTTATTGCCCGGGTATCCCGTGGCCGCACCATTCGCGAGTTTCTGCTGGGGGTACTGTTCATGCCGAGCGGCTTTACTTTTTTGTGGATGACGGTGTTTGGCAACTCGGCCATCGACCAGATCCTGCATCAGGGCAACACTGTGCTGGCCGAGGCCGTTTCAAGTGATGTATCGGTGGCGCTGTTTGTGTTCTTCCAGCAATTACCGCTGACCTCCCTGCTGTCGGCGGTGGCTCTGTGTCTGGTGGTGACCTTCTTTGTCACTTCGTCCGATTCCGGCAGTTTGGTGATTGATAATCTCACTTCCGGCGGCGATATGTCGGCGCCTGTGTGGCAGCGGATTTTTTGGGCGCTGATGCAGGGCGTGGTTGCTTCTGTGCTGCTGCTTGCCGGTGGTTTGCAGGCGCTGCAAACGGCCGCCATTGCCAGTGCCATGCCGTTTTTGTTGGTGATGCTACTGATTTGTCTTGGGCTTTTTAAAGCACTGCAGGATGATTGGCTTAAGCTCTCCAGCGTGCAGCTGCACCACACCAGTGTGCAATACGCCAAAGCCAACGTGGACTGGCGCGAACGCTTGAAGGTACTGGTGGCGCAGCCCTCGGCCCATGATGCCAATGCCTTTTTGCGCGGACCGGCCAAAGAGGCGCTGGGGCAAGTGGCCGAAGCCCTGGTGGCTGAGGGCGTCAATGCCAGGGTAATGGAACTTGAAGACAGAGTGCGGCTGGTGATTGCCAGCGATGAGCATCCGGACTTCGTCTATGGCTTAAGGCTCAGGCAATACAGCAAGGTAGCCATGCCCGGCGCCGAAGAAGGCGAGGCTGGCGACGATGGTGAAGAGGTGTTCCACCGGGTGGAAGTGTTCCTTGAGCACGGTGGCCAGCACTATGATGTGCTTGGTTACACAGTTGAGCAATTGCAGGCCGACGCCGTGACCCAGTATGAAAAATACCTGCACTACCTGCACTTGTCGGTCAGTGAATCGGTGAGCGAAGACAGCTGATTGCGCCCCGTGCCGCTGCGCGTTATGCTGCGGCCATTATCTCAAGTGTGTGCGTGATTGGCCGTGAAGCGGCCGTTTTGGACCTGATATGACCCAGAGTAAACTCGATAAGGTATTGGCCGCAGAGCGCGAGTACCGTGAAAAACGTGAAGGTGGTTACCGGGAGCGGGCGCTTAAGCTCTACCCCTGGGTGTGTGGCCGCTGTGCCAGGGAATTTACCCATAAGAATCTGTCTGAACTGACGGTGCATCACAGGGACCACAACCACGACAATAACCCGTCGGATGGTTCCAACTGGGAACTCTTATGCCTGTACTGCCACGACAATGAGCACTCACGCTTTGAAGAGCTTATTCGTTACGGCAGCACCCAGGAGGCCAAACAGGAGTCGGCGACCTACAATCCGTTTGCCGATCTCAAAGCCCTGATGGGTAACAAAAAATAGCCAGCCTGGCTGGTTGGAAAAGGCGCTTGACGGCGCCTTTTTTATTGTATGGCATCTGTATAAATTGTCTGCAAAATCTGATTGGTTTGTGTTCGCCATCCCCCTATACTCGGGCTGGATCATAACAATAATCAAGATGGGAACATTGCAATGACAACAGGGAATCTGCCGGTCTCCAAGACCCGTTCTTTTATGACTGTGTCGCTGATTGAGCTGTGGGAGCGCTTTGGCTTCTACGGTATGCAGGCACTGATTGTGTACTTTATGGTGCAGCGCCTCGGGTTTGAGGACAGCCGGGCCAATCTGGTCTGGAGTGCCTGTGCCGCGCTGATTTATGTCTCGCCCGCCATTGGGGGGTGGGTCGGTGACAAGGTGCTGGGCACCAAGCGCACCATGCTATTGGGCGCCGGGGTGCTGACCCTGGGCTATGCCCTGATGGCGGTGCCCACCGACAACACCTGGTTTTTGTTTTCGGCCCTCGGGGTTATCGTCGTCGGTAACGGCCTGTTCAAACCCAATGCCGGTAACCTGGTGCGCAAGATTTATGAAGGCGATGACTCCAAAATCGACAGCGCCTTTACCATCTACTACATGGCTGTGAATGTGGGTTCCACCTTCTCGATGCTGCTCACGCCCTGGATTAAGGATTATGTTAACGCCAACTATGGCGATGGCTTCGGTTGGCACGCGGCCTTTGCCGTGTGTTTTGTGGGCCTGATTGTCGGTATCGCCAACTATATGGTGATGCGCCACACCCTCGATGAATACGGCTCAGAGCCGGATCAGCTGCCGGTGGACAAGCGCAAGCTGATGGCGGTGCTCGGCTGCTCGCTGCTGGCGGTGGTGGCATCGGCCATTATCCTCGAATTTGAAGACGTGGCGCGGGTGTTCGTGTATGGCGCCGGTGTGGTGGTGCTGGGGATATTTGTTCACCTTATCCGTACCAGTGAAGAGAGTGAGCGCGCAGGGCTGATTGCGGCGCTGGTGCTTACCCTGCAAACGGTGTTTTTCTTTATCTTCTATCAGCAGATGTCGACCTCGCTGGCGCTCTTTGCTCTGCGCAACGTGGATTGGGACTTTGTGGTGGCTGGCACCCATTTGTGGACCTGGTCACCCGCCCAGTTCCAGGCCCTTAATCCTATCTGGATCATGGTGCTGAGCCCAATCCTTGCCTGGGTGTATGCCTGGGGCGGAAAAAATAACAAAGACATCTCAATCGCTGCCAAATTTGCCCTCGGCTTTGCGGTGGTGGCGGCGGGCTTCTTTATTTACGGTATTGCCGGTGAGTTTGCCGTGAATGGCAAAACCTCAAGCTGGGTGATGATTTGGGGCTATGGCTCCTACTCACTGGGCGAGCTTTTGGTGAGCGGTTTGGGGCTCGCGATGATTGCCCGCTATGTGCCCGAGCGCATGGGCGGCTTTATGATGGGCGCTTACTTTGTGGCCTCGGGCATTTCCCAGTATCTCGGCGGTGTGGTGGCCAACTTCGCCAGTGTGCCTCAGGGCATTACCGATCCGCTGGAGACCTTGCCTATTTACACCAACCTGTTTAATAAGCTGGGTTTTGCTGCACTGGGTTGCACCCTGATTGCGCTGGCAGTGTTGCCGCTGATGCGTCGTCTGACCGAAACCCACCACAGTCACAATACCGCAGCGCAGGATAGTTGACCTGTTCAAGCTGCTGATTTAGTGTCATTAACGAGCGCCGGCATCATGCTGGCGCTTTTATTTTTGTAGGAGCCATCTATGTCTTTTCGCTCAAGTGTCGTCGCTGCCGCCTTATTTTTTTCGCCCATGGCCTTGTTGTCTTTTGAGGCTGCAGCACTTGAAATCACCTCGTTGTCTGAAAACCTCTATCTGCACCAGAGTGAGAAAACCGTGGAAGGCTGGGGCAAGGTGTCGGCCAATGGCCTTATTTTGGTGAATGGCAAAGACGCCTTTGTGGTGGATACGCCCTGGAGCGATGCCGACGCCGAGGCGATGCTGGTGTGGGCTAACGCGCAGGGCTTAACCATTAAAGGCGTGCTCGCCACCCATTGGCACGAAGACAGAGCCGGCAGTTTTGGCGTGTATGAGAAAGCGGGTATTCCTACCCTGAGCTCAGAGGCGACCCAGGCGATGTTGAAGCAACATCAAAAGACCCTGGCGACCCAGACATTCAGTGGCGACGAGATACAGTTCTTCGGCAATAAGATTGAGGTGTTTTATCCGGGCGCGGGTCATGCGAACGATAATCTGGTGGTGTACCTTCCTGACCAAAAACTGCTGTTTGGCGGCTGTCTGGTGCGGGAAGCGTCAACTCAGTCGATGGGATTTTATGGCGACGGCTCGCTGCAGGCCTGGCCTGAGTCCATGTCGCGGGTGATAGCGAAGTTCTCTGAGGTGAACACTGTGGTGCCAGGCCACGGCGCGCTGGGGGATAAGCATCTGCTTGAGCACACCCGGGCGCTGGCCGAGGCGGCGCTGAAGGCGCAATAAACCGGGTTGTCGGTTTGACTAATCGAGTCCCAGCCGGGCTTCTGATTCCAGCCACTTGGCTCTGCTCAGTGGCTGATTATTTTCACCCTCGAGGGCTTTTTTGCGGGCAGGCAGACTGGCCAGGATCTCCAGCTTGCGCTCATCACTCGCCTGGGACCATCCGACAATTTCATCGATATGGCGCAGACAACCCATGCAGTAATCCTCATCGTTCAGGCCGCAGCGGGCGACGCAGGGGGATTGGATCACAGACATTCTCCTAACGGGTTAAAAACTGGACGCAGAGTCTAGCATCTCAGTGGGCATTTCCCCAACTTATGATCTCTATCACTTTGGCCGATAGGTCACGCTGGTTTGCCGCTGGTACAATTGCGCTCAACAGAGTAAAAGGAGCGACACTGCATGAAACACAGACTCACAGCCTTGTTGGCCACGACCTTATTGGTGCTGCTTGGCGGCTGTTCGCTGCTGGAAGTCAAACTGGAAAGCGGCGTGGTGCCGCTGCCCAAGGAGCAACTGAATATGCGGGTGTTTACCCGTGATTTTGCCGGCAGCTTTTATCAGCAGGTGGAAAGTGGCGCCGATGCCATCATGCTGGAGCAGGATGATGACCGCATCAAGGCCAACGCGCTGATGTGGAAGATTTATGCCGAGCAGGGGCTGCAGACCACCCTGTATCAGGCATCGCCGGTGGCGTCCATGATAGACACCTGGGTCTATACCGCCCAAATGCGTGCCTTCTTTGAGACCGGCGCCGGGCAGACACTGTTTGGTGAGCGTCAGGGTTTGGCACTGGAGGCCGCCCGAGCGCTGGAAGCTGAATTTACCGAGCGGGTAAAACGTTTCGCCAAAAGCGGCGATTTCAGCAAAGACAGTGCCTTTGTCAGCCAGTATGTTGCCACCAATCCCTTCACCGATATCGGCTTTGGTCGCAAAAGCGCCTTTGCAGACTGGCTGGCCTTTCGCGGCATAGATGAAAGCGATGCGGTGACCACCTTTGGCTCAGCGCCTGAAGTTGCCAGTGACATTTCCGATCGCCTCGCAGCCATCAGCAGTCAAACGCCGAAAATTTTAGGCTGGAAGGCAGAACTTTTTGCCATGCACTCCAGTGTCGACCCAAAAGAAATTGAGCGCACCCTGCGTGAAATGGCCGACACTGCCGCCCGTTTTCAGGCGTTGATGGCCCAAAGCCCCGAGATGATGGCGCAGCTTGCCGTGGATATGCGCAAGGAGCTGGAGCCACTGCTGGAAAAGCTGGGCGCTGGCACAGATGAGAAACTTGCCAGACTCTCCGAGGAGCGGGTTGCCCTGGAAGCCATGGTCGCCCGCGAGCGGGAAGCGCTGGAGGCGATGGTGGCCCGCGAGCGCGCCAATGCCGCTAAAGATTTGGAAGTCATTACCCAAAAAGCGGTGGAAGTGGTGTTTGAGCAGCTGACGCAAACCCTCAAAAGCCTCATTTTGTACATAGTACTGTTTTTGCTGGTGGTGTTTTTCGCCCCCCTGGGGCTGGGAGTGTGGCTGGGTAAGCGGATGGCACTTAAAAAGGCGCAAACGGTCTAAAAAAGCCAGGCTGTCCCTTGTGTGTGGGAACAGTGCCTAAAGCCACGTATAATGAAGCGGCCTTCACTCTGTGGAGGCCATTTTTTTAGTCTTTTGTCAGGGGTCTTTCGTGTCGCCATCGTCTTCGCAGCAAACATCTCAGTCGACCTCAGATACCAGCCCAGCGCTTGAACTGGCGGATGTTTTACACAGACTTGAGTCGCTGGCGAGCACCCTTGAGCAGGGCCGAAGCCTATGGGACCTGCGTACTTTCGAGTGTGTAGACCTGCCCTGGGAGAGCGATTTCCCCGCGCTTGCCCACGTGCTTTGGGCCATCGACGATGACCACATAGAGCCACTGGATAGAGATCAGCGCACCTTGTGTGCGCTGCTTTGGCCAGCGCTGGAAGCCGACTTGGCTCGGCGTGGCGAGCTGGTCTGGTCTAAGTCACTGTTTGACTGGACACTGCCTGCCAATCCGCTGGACAGCCTGGGTGACAATGCCCGTTATCATCCGGAAACCTTGCTGCCAGCGCAGACGTTAAGCCGGTTTGCCGCTGGCATAAAAGGGCGCAAATGGGAGCAAATATCCCGTTTTGTGGCCATTGCGGCCGCGAGCAGCCCCGCCTTGCCTGTGTTTGAGTGGTGCGCCGGTAAGGGCCATCTTGGCCGCCTGATGGGCGCTGTGACCCAAATGCCGGTATTAAGCCTTGAGTGGCAGCAGCCTTTGTGTGATGCCGGCAGTATTGAGGCCGACAAGCGCGGCGTGAAGCAGCGCTTTGTGTGCGCCGATGCCTTCAGCGACAGCGCCGATGTGCTCGAGGCAGAGCAGCATGCACTGGCGCTCCATGCCTGCGGCGAGCTGCATCTGACGCTGATGCGAAAGGCGGTGGCCGCTGGTACTGAGGCCATCAGTATTTCCCCTTGCTGTTATCATCTTTTCGCCAGCGGCGATTATAGCTGCATCAGTGCAGCTGGCCGGAAAACCGGCCTTTGCTTGTCGCGCCAGGCCCTGCAATTGCCTTTGAATCACTCACTGGTGGCGGGGGAGAAGGCCAACGCTGACCGTCTCAAGGAAGTAAGCTGGCGCCTGGGGTTTGACAGCCTGCAGCGCACCCTTCGCAATCAAGACGAGTACCTGCCGCTGCCATCGATTCGCCAAAGCCAGCTGTCCGGCAGCTTTGCCGACTTTTGCAACTGGGCCGCCGATTACCGCGGTCTGACACTGCCTGCTGAGTTTAACGCCGAGCCCTGGCTTGCCCTGGGGCTTAAACGCCAGCAGCTCACCCGCAGGCTGGATTTGGCCGCGCATTTGTTCCGGCCTTTGATTGAGCAGTTTTTGTTGCTGGATCGGGCGGCCTTTTTGCTGGAGGCCGGTTACCGCGTCAGTCTCAGTGCGTTTTGTGCGCCGCAAGTGACTCCCCGCAATGCGCTGATTGAAGCGCGTCGCTAAGGAAGATGCGAATAAGCCCCGTGCTTGCTCTGCGTGAGCTTATAGTGGATAAATGCAAGACACAGTTCGCAGCGAATGGCTCTGGTCCTTCGCACTTCTTTTTTGATTTCAAAAGCAGGTAACGCAGCAGATACCGCTGTAAGCCACGCCCTACGGGGCTTTGATAGCAACACCATTTCAGCGTTATTCAACTGCAGCAGGCCTCGGCATGCCCTCAGTTGAATGCCTTGAACTGTCGCTGCTATCAAAGCCAGAGCTGTGCGAAGACTTGTTCGCACCTTCCCTAACGCTCTTTGCTGGTCAATGGCCTGTGCTTGGGTCTATCAAAGGTGACGCGGGTTTTCTGCACACTTGATTTGAAATTCCTGCCAATCGGGCAAATTCTCAGGCCCAGTTCAGGCAGCACTGTTTGAATAGCCGCTTTCATGCCCGGCCCTTTTACAGCTAAGGGGTCGGATGAGCGCCTGTCCGGGGCTATTAGTTGAGTATTTTGGTTGGCTTGACCTGCATTTCTCTGGATAATGGCACCTTTGGGAAGGTGCGAATGAGTCTTCGCATAAGCGGTTCATTCGTGGGCTTGCATTGGTGGTTAGTCCACGCAGAGTAAGCACGGGGCTTATTCGCACCTTCCTCTATTGTCAGGCCGTTTTGGCAAGCGGCCGCGAGTGCTTTGCATCCCAGATAATTAGAACTGAATGAAATATTCCCGAGTATTTATCAACAGCATGGCCTACGAACTGGCCCCTGTTGTCGTGTCGAGCTCTGAACTTGAGCAGCGTCTCGCTCCCCTGTATCAAAAGTTTCGTATTCCTATGGGACAGCTGGCTGCCCTGACCGGTATTCGCGAGCGCCGCTGGTGGCCGCTGGGTCACAGGTTGTCTGACGGCGCTATCAGCGCAGCCCAAAAGGCCCTCACTGAGACCGGCCTCAGTGCCAGCGATTTGGGCGCCGTGGTCTATACCGGGGTGTGCCGCGATCAGCACGAACCGGCCACCGCCTGCCGTATTGCAGCAGCGCTGGGGGTGGGGCGCGACAGTGCTATCTACGATATTTCCAATGCCTGTCTTGGGGTGCTGTCGGGCATTCTCGACATTGCCAACCGCATCGAGCTTGGCCAAATCCGCGCCGGCTTGGTGGTGTCCTGTGAATCGGCCCGTGATATCGTCGATGTGACCATCGACCGTATGCTGGCCGAGCCAACCATGCAGAATTTTGCCCAGTCGCTGGCCACGCTCACCGGCGGTTCAGGCGCTGTGGCAGTGCTGCTCACCGATGGCAGTTTCAAGCTGGCCACCGAGCGCAATCATCAGCTGCTGGGCGCAAGTCAATTGACCGCACCGGAGCATCATCAGCTGTGTCAGTGGGGCTTGCAGGAAGCCGGACATCGCATCTACCGCGAGTTTATGCGCACCGACGCCGTAACCCTGCTCAAAGAAGGGGTGGAGCTAGCCAAGCAAACCTGGCAGCACTTCCTCGGGCAGCGCGAATGGCTGGCAAGCCAGGTCGATAAAGTTATCTGTCATCAGGTGGGCGCCGCCAACCGCAAACAGGTGCTTGCTGCGCTGCAAATACCTGAAGAGAAAGAATTTCCTACCTTTGCCGAACTTGGCAATATGGGCACGGTTTCGCTGCCGGTATCGGCGGCCATGGCCCACGATCAGGGCTTTTTGCGCCCCGGGGATCAGGTGAGTTTTCTTGGCATAGGCTCAGGCCTTAACTGCATGATGTTGGGGCTGCGCTGGTAATGAGTAACGAATTAATGCTGGACACCCTGCTGCCGTTCAAGCGGCAGTATTTCCGCCACAAGGGCCAGAATATTCACTATGTGGATGAAGCGCCTGCCGCGCCAAAGGGCACTGTGGTAATGGTTCATGGCAACCCCAGTTGGACCTTGTACTACCGCAAGCTGATAAGCGCGCTCAAGGGCGAGTACCGCTGCATTGCCATGGATAACGTGGGCTGCGGATTGTCGGATAAGCCCGATGACAGCCAATACGATTACACCCTCACCAGCCGTATTGCCGATTTGGAGGCGCTGCTGGCTCACCTTGGGGTGAATGAGAAAGTGACCCTGGTGGTACACGACTGGGGCGGGATGATTGGCATGGGCTGGGCATCCAAATATCCGCAGGCCATTGAAAGATTGGTGATATTAAATACCGCCGCATTTCATCTGCCAACCAGCAAGCCGTTGCCACTGCGGCTTAAAATTTGCCGCAATACCTGGCTGGGCACTGTGCTGGTGCGGGGCTTTAACGCCTTTGCCGGTCTGGCGTCTGTGATTGGCTGCAAGCGAAACCCCATGTCGGCGCCGCTGAGAAAAGCCTACGTATCGCCTTTCAACAGCTGGGCGAATCGGATTTCCACCCTGCGTTTTGTGCAGGATATTCCGCTGCAGCCAAGCGATAAAGCCTACGCTGAGGTCAGCCGGATTGAAGCCAGTCTCGACGGTTTCACCGAAGTGCCGACCCTGATTTGCTGGGGCCTTGAGGATTTTGTGTTTGATAAACACTTCCTTGAGGTATGGCAGCAAAAACTGCCCAAGGCAGAGGTATACGCCTTTGCCGACTGCGGCCATTACATCCTCGAAGATGCGGCCGATGAAGTTATTGGCCATATTCAGCAGTTTATTGACCGTTCATCCGCCCGCGAGGCGCTGGCATCATGAGTGCCAATCTGTGCCGTCACTTGCTCACAGCCGCGACCGAGCGCCCAGAAGGGCTGGCCGTTGCGGTGCAAAGGCACAGATTTGGAAAGCCACCCAGAGGCATAGGCGAGCTTTGCTACGATGAGCTCAGTCTCGGTGAGCTGAATCGTCGCAGCGATGCCATTGCCCATGGCCTGCTGAGCGCCGGACTCAAGGCCGGTGACAAAGCCGTGCTGATGGTGACGCCGGGGCTGGATTTCTTTGCGCTCACCTTTGCTCTGTTCAAGGCAGGGATCATCCCTGTGATGGTCGACCCGGGAATGGGCATTAAAAACCTCGGTCAGTGCTTCGATGAAGCTGCGCCCGATGCCTTTATCGGTATTCCCAAGGCCCATGTGGCGCGGATGCTGTTTGGCTGGGGAAAGCGCACGCTAAAGACCCTGATAACCGTGGGCCGTGGCCTGAAAATTTGGGGCGGCCCGACTCTGGGCCAGCTGGAGCAGCAGGGCAATGGCAAAGCGTCATTCCCGATGCAGATGCTGGGCGAAGATGCGCTGTGCGCCATCCTCTTTACCAGCGGCAGCACCGGCGTGCCCAAGGGTGTGGAATACAGCCACCGGATGTTTGAAGCGCAGATAACCGCGCTTAAGCAGGACTATGGCATCAGCCCTGGCGAGCGTGACCTGTCGACTTTTCCGCTGTTTGCTCTGTTTGGTCCCGCGCTCGGTATGGCCTCCATTGTGCCCTGTATGGATGCGAGCCGTCCTATCAAGGCAAATCCAGAATATTTGTTTAAAGCCATTGCCGATTATGGCTGTACCAACCTGTTCCTGAATCCGGCGCTGCTGGATAAGCTTGGCCATTTCGGTGTGGACAATCAAAGGCAGTTGACCGGCGTCAAACGGGTGATTTCTGCCGGGGCGCCAGCCTCTATCGATGCCATCAGCCGCTTCAGCCGTTTATTGCCAGAAGGCGCACCTGTGCTCAATTCCTACGGTGCAACCGAGGGGTTGCCGCTGTGTTTTGTCGCCAGCGATGAGCTGCTGGCCAGTGGTGAGGTGACTGCCAAAGGTGGTGGCATCCTGGTGGGTAAGCCGGTGAGCGGCGTCTCCATCGACATTATTGCCATTGATGAAGCTCCCATCGCCGATTGGTCACAGGCACCGCTTTTGCAAGCCTATGAAATCGGTGAGATTGTTGCCAAAGGCCCCATGGTGAGCCAGGCCTATTACCACAGAGATGAAGCTACGCTTCAGGCCAAAATTTCTGATGGAGGCGTTAAACGTCACCGCATGGGCGATCTCGGGTATCTCGATGATGAAGGGCGGCTGTGGATGTGTGGCCGCAAGGCCCACAGGGTAGATGCCACCGAGGGCGGCGCCTTCAGCAAACGCTATTTCTCCATCCCCTGTGAGCGAATTTTCAATAACCATCCGCTGGTGGCGCGCTCGGCGCTGGTGGGAGTGCATCGCCTCGGCGACAAGTTACCTCTGGTGTGCATCGAGCTTGATAAGACCCTTGCCTGCAACAACGCCAGTACCCTGTATCGCGAGCTCAGGGAAATGGCCGAGGCCAATGACATCACCCGCGGTATCGACTTCTTCCTTATCCATGAATCTTTCCCCATGGATGTGCGCCATAACGCCAAGATTTTCCGTGAAAAACTGGCGGTATGGGCTGAAAAACAACTCTCCGGTGGCCTTAAATGACCCAGGCTTTTCCACTGCATCCTGAACAAATCAGTGCCGCCAGAACGCTGGCCAGCCAGGTGTCCAAAGTGCTGGTGACCGGCGCCGGTGGCTTTTTGGGTAAGGCGCTTTGCCGCCAGTTGCTCTCGGCGGGTATCGACGTGGTGGGGATTGCCCGCTCGGATTACCCGGCCCTTGAGCAGCTGGGCGTGACCATGCACAGGGGCGATATAACCGATATCGCCTCGCTGGAGGCGGCCATGCAGGGCTGCGAGCTGGTGTTCCATGTGGCGTCCAAGGCAGGCGTTTGGGGCAGCCGCGAAAGCTACTATGGCCCCAATGTCGCAGGTGCCGCCAACGTGATTGAGGCCGCAAGGCAGCAAGGCGCAAAGGGCATTATCTACACCAGCACCCCCAGCGTGACCTTTGCCGGAGAAGACGAGTCAGGTATCGATGAGTCGGCGCCTTATGCTGAGCATTTCCTGAATCATTACGGCGCCTCCAAGGCAGAGGCCGAGGCCATGATGCTGTCGGCACACTGCCAGGATTTACGCACAGTGGCGCTGCGGCCGCATTTGATTTGGGGGCCGGAAGACCCTCATCTGGTGCCACGCGTCATTACCCGCGGCCGGGCAGGGCGCCTTAAGCTTGTGGGCCGTGAAGACAAGCTGGTGGATACCATTTATGTGGACAATGCCGCCCACGCCCATGTGTTGGCAGCCATCTCGCTGCTGAAGGACGATAGCCCCTGTGGCGGCAAAGCCTTCTTTTTGAGTAACGATGAACCGGTGACCATGGCCGACATGCTGGGGCGCATTCTCGCCTGTGACAATCAGCACCAGCGTCTGCGCCGTGTTCCCGTGGGGCTCGCCTACGCCGTGGGCGCGCTGCTTGAAGGTGTCTATGGCCTGCTTGGCAAACAGGAAGAGCCGGTTATCACCCGCTTTGTGGCGCGTCAGCTTTCCTGCAGCCATTACTACCGCATTGATGCCGCCAAAACCTTACTTGGCTACCAGCCGCTGATTTCCCTCGATGAAGGGATGAAGCGATTGGCTCCCTGGGTCAAATCAGCGCTCTGACTTGTTAGACGATCCCGTCTTTTTGTGAGCCCCGGTCAATGCCGGGGCTTATCTTTTTGGCCGCAGTTGCCGCTTCATCCTCATCAGCTTTTGTTATTCCCATCCATGCAATTTAAGTCGCTCAGACATCGCCATGGTTAAAATCATTTATAAAACAGCAGCATAAAGTTTTATGTGACGCCCAGATTGTCTTCCTGTCTGTAAAGCAATTTTTACCATTTAATAATATATATTGTATGCAAAATGCTTGAGTGACAATGAACTAACAAGGTAAAGTCGCCGACACTTGCGCAGCATGGTTGCCGCCTTACGGCCAACTTAATGGCGAAATCCTGTTGTGTTCTTGCCTCAGACCAGTCATTCGAGAAGTTGTCATGTCTGTTTCCAGAAATATTGTCCGCGCCCTGGCGCTCCTGTGTATCGCCAGCTTGAGTGCTGCAGACGATACGTCACTGTTCAAGGTCAGCACAGGTAACAGCAGACCACAGGTACTGATAATTCTGGATACCTCAAGCAGTATGGGGGCGACGGTTCAGATGCCCCCGGTCTATGTACCTCCAACCAGCCGCAGTGGCGAGCCGCTGCCTCCTGCGGCAGGCAGCAAGCTCTACTTTATCCGCGGGGATGAGCAGTTGGATGTCAATAACCTGCAGGCGGCCAGCTATATTTTGCACGCCAACAACGCCTGCGCCGATTCATGGGAGCAGCTGCAAAAGTACGGGATCTACACCGGCTTTATCGGCAGTTTTGACCCGCAACTGCGTCAGTGGTCCGATACGCCAGCCAGTGGTGGGAGTGTATTGGTGGACTGTCTTGCCGACATCGAAAGCAGCAACTATCAAAATGGCGCAGGACGCGCAGAGGGCTTACCGGTAGCAAGTGGTTCTGAAGCCCATATCCGCGTCAATGCCAACAGTTCCCAGGCCCATCGTGATGCCGCCAAGGCCAGTGCCAGAGCGTCTGGACTTCGCCGTGGCGTGGCAGTCACCCTTTACAGCGAGCACTACGTTAACTGGAAAATAGACAACCCCATTCCGGTTTATGGCACCAGAATGGATCTCGCCAAGGAGGCGCTGCGGCAGGTGGCGCTTTCCATGGTGGATATCGATTTGGGGCTGGCGATATTCAACGTCAATCTGGGCGAGCGTGAGGCACCCGGTGGCCCCTACGGCCACGGAGGGAAAATTTTCTCCGCCATTAACAGGTTTGACAGCGCGCGGCGGATGACCTTCCTTGGGCAGGTTGAGCGCATGGGCTACGCCTTCCAAACACCGACCTGTGAAACCTTATACGAGGCTTACCGTTATTTTGCTGGTGAACCTGTGCTTTATGGCCATCAGGACAGGGACTACTACTGGGATTACGGTGCCGCTTACAAAGGCATGTCCGGCGATCCTGCCGCCGAAGTTCAAGGCGTATATCAGTCGCCTTTTAAGCGCTGTGATCGCCGTGGTTACATCATCTACATCACCGACGGCGAGCCCACCGAAGACTTTGACGCCAACGATGCCATCCGCGCTCTGACCGGCGTGAGATACAGCCACAGTGATGATAATGACTGGGGCAAGATGCAAAATGCCAGCGAGGCATTAATTGCGCTGGCAGGGTGGATGAACACCCATGATGTAAACCCCGGTGTTGATGGCGAGCAGATGGTGTCTACCCACACCATTGGCTACTCCGAGGGGGCGTTGGGCGCCAAAACCCTGTTGGAGTCGGTAGCCACGGCAGGTGGCGGCAGTTTCTTCGATGCCACCGATCTTAGTTCCCAAAACAATTTTCAGGATAAGCTGCAGCAGGCGTTGAAGGCGGCGCTGAACCAGATAGTCGAGCGGGAATCCAGCTTTTCGTCTCCGGCGGTGGTTAACAGTGAAACCCGACTTGAAACCGGTGAGCACGTATATTTACCCATGTTCCGTTCAGCCCAGCGCCCCCGTTGGAGCGGTGATATCAAGAAGTATCGCCTCAGTGGCGATGGCAGGGTGCTGGATAAAAATGGGGTCTCTGTCACCGGGGCGGATGGTGGGGTGGCAGCCGAGGCCTGCTCTGTGTGGGCTAGCTCCTGCAACGGGGGCGATGGTCAGAATTTCGGTCGTGGCGGTGTTGCCGCTGCAGTCGCTGCGATGAAGAACAAAGACAGGGTGCTTTACACCCAGGACGGAGCCAAGCTGGAGCCTTTGACTCTGGATAGCCTTACCAATATTGCCGGTGGCATTAACGAGCTGGCGTTGCAGCTTGGATTGCCTGAGGTGCTGGTCGAAAACCATGTGTCCTGGATCCGTGGCATCGATGTCGATGATGCCGACAGGGATGGCGACCGCACAGACAGCCGCAGCGATAGTTTCGGCGACATGCTCCATGCCAGGCCGGTCGCGCTGGAATACGGTAGCGGGAGTGACAAAGCCGTTTACCTGCTGGCCGCCACCAATCAGGGTTTTCTGCACATGTTCAAAGACTCTGGTGGTTCTGTGTTTGAGCTGTGGGCCTTTATGCCCTGGAGTTTGCTGTCAAATCAGTATCCTCTGAGAACGGCTGTCAGCGGCGGTCACAATATTTACGGTCTGGACTCGACCCCGGTCGTGCATCGCTTTAACGGGGTTGACGGGCAAAAGACCTGGGTCTTTTTCGGGATGCGCCGTGGCGGAAAGCAATATTTTGCGCTGGATATTTCAGACCCTGGCAATCCCACCATGTTGTGGCAGGCTGGCCCGGACAGCGAGGGGCTGGAAGGGCTGGGGCAGACCTGGGCCAGGCCGGTCGTGACTCGTATCCCGGGCCATAAGGGACCGGTGCTGATAGTGGGCGGTGGCTATCAGCCCGGAGCCAAAGACTCAGCTCAAGTCGGCAGCAGTGACAGCAAGGGGCTGGGGGTGTATATCCTCGATGCGGCCGATGGCAGCCTGATCCACAGCTTCAGTGCCGAAGTTGTCCGTGAGAACCAGACGCTGATGCGGGGGCTGAAAGACAGTATTCCCAACGAAGTGGCGGTGTTGGATGCCAATGGCGATGGTCTGACCGACAGAGTTTATGCCACCGACACAGGGGGGAATGTCTGGCGTTTGGACTTGCCCGGCCCTAAGCCGGATAAGATTGGCGCTGCATGGTCTGCATTCAAGTTTGCCAGCCTGGGGGGCGATTCGGCCGTCAGTGACAGACGCTTCTTTTCTGCACCCGTTGTTGCCCAGACCGCAACAGACCTCAGTTTTACCCTGGAGCTGGACACGACAACAGGCACCGAAACCCGGGTTAGCCGCCGCCAACTGCCTTACGATGCAGTTGCCATAGGCTCGGGGATCCGGCCCTTACCCATGGATACCAGCCGCGAGGATGCCTTCTTCCTGTTGCAGGATCGCATTACCGCCAGTCAGTCGTTTAACAAAATGCTGGGCGGAGATGAGCCGCCAGAACCCCTCACCCGCGAGGACCTGTTTGACGTCAGTTATCGGCCAATATCGGAACAAGACGAAATAGCCTTTGCCCAGACACGTGGCTGGGTTTATGGCTTGGGCTTGCCCGGTGAAAAGAGTCTCTCCAGCGCCACCATAGTCCGGGGCAGGGTGTTCTTCACCACGTTTGCGCCCGAGGCGGGAGACGAGAACCTGTGCCAGGCAAAGGGGCGCAGCTTTCTCTATGGCATGGATTTGCACCGGGGCTTCAGTTTCTTCACCCGTCAGCGGCTGGAGATGAGCTCCCATCTGGCAGATACCCCCCAACTGGTGATCCCGGATGGTGAGCGCATGTATTTCATCGGTGTCGGTAATGCCGACTACGACATGAGAAAAGCCCCTTGTCCGGCGAACGACCCTAATTGCGACCCCTGTAAAGACGGCGGTCCCCGCTGTATTGGCGGCGGGCTCGAAACCCACAAAATCTACTACTACAGCCAATAAGGAGGCGCTATGCGTAAGCTTTTACTCGGCTGCTTGACGCTGATAACGGCGGCGGTGGCAGCCGATGAATATAAGTGTGAGCTCGACACCCAACATGGGATCTTTGTGGCACGTTATTCTCTGCCAGTAGCACAGATCCGTGCCCTTCCCATCAGATTACCCGGAAGCTGGTTTGTTCCACCCAGAGCCAACAGTCGCCGTCTTTACATTCGCAGGGTGGGTGAGTGCATCCCAAAAAGTGCCCATTTCCAAAACCCCGGAACCAATGCCGCTGAAGTGGCTTTCTGGGGCAAAGAGTGACATCCCATTAAATCGTTTACAGGAAGACTATGGTTAATTTCAGTCTTCGGCAGGTGCGCTATTTCGTGACCATTGCCGAGCAACGCTCCCTGAGCAAGGCCGCCCGTTGTTTGGGGCTGTCCCAGTCGGCGCTGACCAACTCCCTTTCAGACTTGGAAACCGAACTTGCACACCAGTTGGTGGTTCGTTCGCCCAAGGGGGTAAGCCTGACCGCAGAAGGACACAAGTTTCTGGTGTCTTGCCACAGGATAATCGAGGCTGTTGAAGATGCCGGCCGTACCCTGCGCCGTGATGAACCCCGCCGCGGTGAGCTGGTGATTGGCGTGACGCCGCTGCTGGCAACCTACCTGTTGCCGTCATTGCTCAGCCGTTTTGCCAGAGAGCAGCCCGGCGTCAGTATCCGGTTGCGTGAGGGCCGCGGGCCTTTGCTTCAGCAGGCTTTATCTGAGGGTGAGTTGGATTTGCTGCTGAGCCTTCAGAGCGCCGGTGCGCAAATGCCTCAAGACGCCGAGCCACTGCTTAACTCCGGTTGGAGCTTGTGGTTGGCGCCATCTCATCCACTGGCGAGTCGCAGTGAGGTTTCACTGGATGAACTGGCACACCAAACCCTTATCAGGGTAGAGGATGAAGAACTCGAGCGGGCACAGCACAAGCTGTGGGCAGGCATGCCTGCCTCTGTGACTGAGATCCGGGTGACCAACATAGAAACCGCCCGTAGCCTGGTGGCGGCGGGCAGTGGTATCGCCTTGCTGCCGGACTTTGCCTTCCGGCCCTGGAGCGTCGATATGCAGCGCCTGGTGGCGGTACCTTTGCGCGAGAGTGCCCCCGCGCTGGACGTTCGTCTACTCAAGGCCAGTGCCCGTGATGCATTCTGGGCCACCGAGGCATTTATGGCCCTGAGCAGACCACTGAACATGGGGCTGCAGGCCGGCAACGGCGCCATGGCGCAGCGTTAAGCCGTTCAGGCCCCGGGAATCGCCAGTTTCTGTCCCGGGCGAATAATGCTTTTGTTATTCAGGCCGTTAACCTGCATCAGGCTTGATAGTTTCACCCCCTGACGCTTGGCGATGCCACTTAAGGTATCGCCGGACTTGACTACATAGCTGCCACCCTTGCCGACGGCAGTGGGTTCCCGCTTCAACTGAGCCCTGGCCAGCTCAAAGGCACCGATTTGCTCCAGTGGCAGGTTTATCATGTACTTACCGCTTGATGGTACCACCTGGGTTTTAAAGGCCGGGTTCAGGGCGAGCAGCTCTGCTTTGGGCAGGGCAATCGCCTTGGCTACGCTGCTGAGGCTAACGCCATTGGGCACACCTTCGCGGCCCAGTACCTGTGTGTTGGCGATGACAGGGAAGTTCATTTCAAGGGCGGCGGGGTCCCGGGCAATCTCAATTACTGCCAGCCACTTGTAAAGGCTTGGTGCCTGGTTGCGGCTCATGCCGAGGGAGAGGAAGTCCTCAGGCTTGCCCTGGCGCCGGTTGCGGGCAATGGCGCTTTTGAGCTTGCCTTCACCCATGTTGTAGGCCGCCACCGCCGATAACCAGTCGTTGTCGAACATCTCGTACAAATACAGCAGGTAATCCAGCGCCGTGCGGGTGGCGGGAATGGGGTCGAGGCGTCCGTCGTATTCTTTATTGACCCTGAGCTTAAGGCCCCGGGCTGTCTGGGCCGAGAGCTGCCAAAGCCCTGCACCGCCAATGCCTTTTACGCCGGGCTGAAAGCCACTTTCCACCAAGGGCAGCAGCGCCAGTTCCAGCGGCATGTCGCGCGCTTCGAGTTCATTGACCACATGGAACATCCAGGGGCTGGCTGCACGGGTGGCGTTGGCCGGAAACAGGGCGCGGGAGGCAAATTGGCTGCGGTAGTAGTCCACTTCTTTATGGGGAGGAATGTCGATACTGCGGGCGTCGGCAATCTTGTGCCACAGGTCGCTGTAGTCCACCGCTATGGTATCTGTCTGCTGGGCCTTGGTGGTTTTTACCCGGTGAGCTGTCGATGCCTTGGTTGTTGTCTCTGTGCCAGTCGCAGCGCCGGTGTCTTCGTCATTGCTCGTTTCAGTCGCGGCCGAGTTTGGCTCATCAGATGGCTCACTGAGAACGGTTTCATCGGTCGGATTGGTGGCAGGTACAGTGGACAGCTGACAGCCTGAGAGTATCAATGTAGAAAACAGTGCTGCAAACAGCGCCAGCGAAGGGGCGCCCCAAAAGCGTTCGGCATAACGCCTTTGTTTGGATGGTTTTAACTTCAATACCATGGCGTCTCCGCAGTAAATGGCCAGCAAACCGCTCATCATACTCCGCTTCGCAGCCCGCCACATCCACCCAAAGACGCAAAAGCTTTTCACCGGTTGGGTAAAAGGCTTTGCCCACTGCTTCAGTGCACCCATGCTAGTTTTTACTCTAAACGCTGTACTGTAAAATATTGATTTTTTATTACAATTATTAAGGTGACGTTAAAGCTGGGTTTGATATGTTTCACTCGCGGATTTAGTAAATTGAAGCGGAAAGGACCCATGCTTAGCATAAAAAACCTTAATAAAACCTACGATAACGGGGTTAAAGCCCTGAACAACGTCAATCTGGAAATCCCCAAGGGGATGTTTGGTTTGCTTGGCCCCAACGGCGCCGGTAAATCCAGTTTGATGCGCACCATTGCCACCTTGCAGTCGGCCGATTCCGGCAGTATCCACTTCGATGGCATCGATGTGATGGCCGACCCTATGCGTCTTCGCACCATGCTCGGTTATCTGCCCCAGGACTTTAACGTTTACCCTCGGGTGACGGCGGTGGATTTGCTGGATCATCTGGCGGTGCTCAAGGGCATTAATAACGCCAAAGAGCGCAAAGAAATCGTCGACGGTCTGCTGGCCCACACCAACCTGTACCAGCACAGATTCAAGTCAGTCAGCGGCTATTCTGGCGGTATGCGTCAGCGCTTTGGTATTGCCCAGGCGCTGCTTGGCGACCCCAAACTGCTGATTGTGGATGAGCCGACGGCGGGTCTGGACCCGGAAGAGCGCAACCGTTTCCACAATCTGCTGGTGAGCCTGGGTGAAGAGCGGGTGGTTATCCTCTCGACCCACATCGTGGAAGACGTGGCTGAGCTGTGCCCCAATATGGCGGTGCTGGCTTCCGGCAGTATTTTGCTGGAAGGCAACCCGCAGGATCTGGTCAGTGGCCTGCAGGGCAAGATTTGGCAGCGCACCGTGACTCAGCAGGAAGCGGCGGATCTGGAAGCCAGACTGCCGGTGATCTCCAAGCGTCTGTTTGCCGGTCGCACCGTGCTGAACGTGCTGTCGGATACCTGCCCTGAGGGCTTTGAGGCCACAGATGCCGGCCTTGAGGATCTGTATTTCTCTACCCTCCACAGCCACCGCAGTCAGGCGGCCTAAGGAGCGGCAGTATGTTTCTACAGACACTCTCATTCGAGTGGCGCTATTACCTGCGCCAGCCGTCCTTTTATGTGGTCGGCCTTTTGCTGTTTATGGTGTGCTTTTTCGCGACCGGCTCTGACTCAGTGCAGATTGGCAGTGGCGGTGAAGTCCTGAAAAACAGCCCCTTTGCCATTGGTCAGACACTGCTTATTACCGGCATTATTGCCATGTTTGCGGTGGTGAACTTTGTCGGCAGCACCGCGGTGCGTAATCAGCAGTCGATGATGGAAGAGCTGATTTACGTTAAACCCCTGTCGCCGCTGCAATACCAGCTGGGCCGATTTGCGGGCAGTTATCTGGTGGTGCTGACTTTGTTTACCCTGGCGCCGCTGGGCCATTTGCTTGGCTCGCTGATGCCCTGGGTGGATGCCAGTCGCTTTGGTGATATCTCGCTGTGGTTTTATATCAAGCCATTGATTTTGCTGGTGGCACCAACGTTGCTGTTGTTATCGGCGCTGTTTTACGCCATGGCGCAGAAGTTCCGCTCCATGATGGCGCTGTATCTCACCGCCGTGGCGCTGTTTGTGCTGTATGGCTTGGCCGGTCAGCTTGCCAGCCAGCCACAGTACCGTGAAATCGCCGCGCTGCTGGACCCCTTTGGTCTGCGTACCTACGCCCAGGTGGCGCGTTATTGGACCATCGAAGAGAAGAACACCATCAGCATGGGTCTTGAAGGCCTGATGCTGCAAAACCGCCTGCTGTGGTTGGGTATTTCCATGGCTATTCTGGCCTTGAGTGGCCTGCATCGTCAGCCCAGTCTGACCCGTAAAACCGAAGCCAAGAAAACCGGCACCTACAAGGTGCCTGTGATGCCGGCGTTGGCTGAGCTGGTGCGCCGTCCCCAGGTGAATGGCAGCAAGCAGTTCTGGACCCGGGTGGGCTTTGAAGTAAAACAGGTGCTGTTTACCGCACCGTTTTACATCCTTGGTGCGCTCAGTATCTTCAATCTGCTTGGCCCCATGATTGCGGGCGACTTGCAGTGGTACGGCACCAGTAACTGGCCGCTGACCCAGGATATGGTAACCCTGATTGTGGGCTCCACCGGTTTGCTGATGGTCATAGTGCAGGTTTACTACTGCGGCGAAATCGTCTGGCGTGAGCGCAGCACAGGCATGGGCGACATCATCGATGCCATGCCGGTATCCAACAAGGTGTTCCTCGGCTCCAAATTTGTGGCCTTAAGTCTGGTGATGGTGCTTTTGTACCTGTTCGCCATGCTGACCACCATTTGCTTCCAGCTGATTAAGGGACAAATGAACCTGGAGCTTGGCCATTACGCCATCAGCCTGGGCTTTATCATTCTGCTGCCGTTAATGATGTCGGCGGTGCTGGCGTTCTTCCTGCAGGTGTTGGCACCGAACAAGTATGCCGGTATGGGCCTGTTCGTGGGCTATTACATTGTCAGCCTGGTGCTGGCGACCTGGGGTTTTGGCCACAGTTTGAATAACTTTGCCGCCTCGCCAACCATTCCTTACTCGGATATGAACGGCTTTGGTTGGGGCCTTAAGAGCCACAGCCTGTACATGATTTACTGGGGCGCCTTTACTGTGCTGCTGTTTTTGGCGGCCTTTGGTCTGTATCGCCGTGGTCCGGAAGTGGGCCTCAAGGCACGCTTTAAGCTGCTGGGGTATCAGCTCGGCGGTGGCGGTAAAGCGTTGGCTGCTTGTTCGGTGCTGGTATTTCTGGGAATGGGGAGTTACCTCTTCTACCAGACCACAGTGGTGAATCAGTACATGACGCCTGAGGCGCAGCAGGATCAGCTGGCCGAGTACGAAAAGCGGTATAAGCAGTACGACGCCTTGCCCGAGCTGTCGCCTGTATCAGTAAAAGGGGAGTTCAACATCTTCCCCGAATACAGACGCATCGAAGCCAGGGTTGCCATGCGCTGGCAAAACCGTTCGGCGGAGCCTGTCTCCCGTATGCTGGTGAGCCTGCCTAATCACACCGACCCTGCCACTATCAAGTTTGATATCCCAGGCGCGAGTTTTGGTGATATCGACCCGGATATGCCGGTGGGCTGGCTCAGCTTCGCCACCCCGGTAGCACCAGGCGCCGAGGTGAGTGGTGAGATTTCGCTTATCCGCGACACCAATGGCATCGCCGAAACCAATCACGACTGGGCTGTGGTGGAAAACGGCACCTTTATCGACAATCTCTCGCTGTTGCCGGTATTTGGTTATCAGAACGAAGCCGAGCTGCTTGACCGCCACGAGCGGGAAAAGCGTGGTCTGGCGCCAAAAGACCGTGCTCATAAGCTTGAGGATGAGCGGTTCCATCAGCAGAACTTCTTTGGCCCCCAGGGCACCTTTATCGACTTTGAGGCCACAGTGTCTACCGCAGGCGATCAAACTGCGATTGTGCCCGGTTACCTCACCAAGTCGTGGCAGGAGAATGGCCGCAACTACTTCCACTACAAGATGGACAGCCCCATGGTGAACTTCTTCTCCATTGTGTCTGGCCGTTATGCGGTGAAAAAGGAAGAGTATCAGGGCATTAACATCGAGGTTTACTACCACCCGGATCACCCGTGGAACATCGACCGTATGATGGAATCGGTGCGTGACTCCATCGATTACTTCGGTGAAGCCTTCGGTCCTTATCAGCATCGTCAGATGCGGATCATGGAATACCCGGGCTATCGCACCTTTGCCCAGAGCTTTGCCAATACAGTGCCTTACTCCGAGCGCATCGGTTTTATCACCGACCTGCGCGATCCGGAGAAGATTGACCCCGTGTACTACGTGACCGCCCACGAAGTGGCGCACCAGTGGTGGGGCCATCAGGTAGGCGCGGCCGATGTGCAGGGCAGTGCGGTGATTTCCGAGTCACTGTCTCAGTATGCGGCACTGATGCTGATGGAGAAGAAGTACGGCGCCCATATGCTGCGTAAGTTCCTGCGCTACGAGCTGGACCGTTACCTGCGTGGTCGCGGCGCCGAGCGTATTGGCGAGATGCCACTGCTTCGCAGTGAGAATCAGCAGTACATTCACTATCAGAAGGGCTCTGTGGTGATGATGGCCATCAAGGATGTGGTGGGTGAAGAGGCGCTTAACGCCAATCTGGCGGCCTTTGCCGAGCGTTTCCGCTACCGCACCGATCCTTTCCCGACCACCCTGGATCTGGTGAGTTACATCAAGCAGGGGCTGAGCGACGAGCAGCAGGCCTTTGTGGACAGCTCCTTCAACGACATCACCCTCTACGACCTGCGTCTTGAGGATGTGAAGCTGACCGAACTCGATAGCGGCAAGGTACGGGTGGATTTGACCATTCACGCCGGAAAGCTGACCGCCAACAACGAGGGTAAAGAGCAGCAGGTGGAGATCAGCGAGCGGGTCGATATTGGCCTCTTTGCGGCCGATCCCGACACCCTGACCGATGAAAAGGATGTACTGCTGCTGGAGAAGCATCCGCTCAAGAGCGGTGAGAACCAGCTGTCGTTTGAACTGGACAAGAAGCCTGCCTTCGTTGGGGTTGACCCCTTCGTGAAGCTGGTCGACCGTGACAGCAAGGACAACATCTTCAAGCTGTAACGCCTGATAGTCATTCGACCCAAGCGGCCCGTTTTAGCGGGCCGCTTTTTTATTGCCTGAGCCATGAGTGGAAGTGCAAATTTGCTTGAGTGGCGTGGCCGGCTCGCCTATGGTGGGGGAGATTGGTGTCGCAGCACAAGCAAGCCTCAAGGCCCTGCCATTGTGGGTTGGCCTGCTGCAGAAATGGATTGGAGAACATATGGATACCCAGCTTGCACTCAGAGTAAAACACTGGATTACCCGAGACCCTGACCCTGTCAGCCGCAGCGAACTTGAGCGTCTGCTCGATGCCGGCGATGAAACCGCGTTGAGTCAGGCTTTTTCCGGCAGGCTCGCCTTTGGCACCGCCGGTATTCGCGGCATCGTCGGCCCCGGCCCCATGGGCATGAACCGGCTGCTGGTGCGCGAAACCAGCGCGGGTCTCGGTGAGTATCTCAGCGCTCAGGTCAAAGACGCCAAACGTCGCGGCGTGGTGATTGGCTTCGATGGCCGTCACGACTCCAAAACCTTTGCCCACGATGCCGCCAGCGTGCTGTGTGGCCTGGGATTCAAGGTACGCCTCACAAGCCATGTGGCGCCTACGCCGCTGGTGGCCTTTGGGGTAAAGCACTTTGAAGCTGCCGCCGGCATAGTGGTCACCGCAAGCCACAATCCACCCAAATACAATGGCTATAAGGTGTACTGGGAAAACGGTGCGCAAATTATTCCGCCCCATGACAGCGGCATTGCCGCCCGCATCGAGATGGCGGCCAATACTGAGTTGCCCTGGCTTGGTGAATCCGATGCGGTGAAAAAGGGCCTGCTGTCTTTCCTGCAGGATGACTTTTTTGAACATTACCGCCGTGCCGTGCTGCACTCGCCGCTGCTGACGGCTGCCACGGCTGCAACGTCCGCCAGCAGCCAACTTTCGCTGGCCTATACCGCCATGCACGGCGTGGGTGCGCCCATGGCCGAGCGGGTGCTTAAGGATGCGGGCTTTGGCAAGGTGTTCAGCGTGGCGGCCCAGCGTGAGCCCGATGGCGACTTTCCCACAGTAAACTTCCCCAACCCGGAAGAACCCGGCGCCATGGACATGGTGATGGCCGAAGCGGCCGCCCACGATGCCGAACTTGCCTGTGCCAACGACCCGGATGCCGACCGCTTTGCGGTGGCGGCCCGTAAAGCCGATGGCAGTTATCGGATGTTGACCGGCGATCAGGTGGGCGCTCTGTTTGTGGACTATTTGCTTGGCCGCTGGCAGGCCGCAACTGTGCCGCTGGTGGGGAACACCATAGTCTCATCGGCGCTGCTGCATGCCATTGCCCGCTATCACAAGGCCGAAAGCTACACCACGCTCACCGGCTTCAAATGGCTGATGAATACCGCCCAGCAGCTGGCCAGTCCGCAAAAGCCGTTTCTGTTCGCCTATGAAGAGGCTCTGGGCTACACAGTGGGCGACCTTGTCTGGGACAAAGACGGCATCACAGCCCAGCTGTGTTTTGCCAGGGTTGCCGCCGAGCTTAAGGCACAGGGCAAAAGTGTATGGGATGCGCTGGAGGCGCTGTATCGCCGCCACGGACTGTATGTAAACCGTCAGGTGAGCATTGCCCTTGGCGCCGATACCCCGGATATCGGTGCTGCGCTGCGTCAAACGCCGCCAGCGAGCATAGATGGGCGGCAGGTGCTGTCGGTGGAGGATTTTAAAACCCTCAGCCACAGCTTTGCCGATGGCCGCAGCGAGTCCATCTCGCTGCCATCCAGTGATGTGCTGATTTATCATCTGGGTGAGTCTGGCTCAGCGCCCGGCACCACAGCCCGGGTGATTGTGCGCCCGTCTGGCACCGAGCCCAAAATCAAGTGTTACTACGAGCTGGTGATGCCGATGACGGCTCAAATGGCCATGGCAGACGCCCAGGCCGTCGGCGATAGGCTGATGAGTGCGCTGGTGGATGGACATCAGGCCAGCCTGCCACGCTGAGTGCATTATTTTTACTCCTGACAAACCCTGCTGACACCATGTTGTCAGCAGGGGGGGATTAAGCTGAATACATCGATGAAGCAAGAAGTAATACTTACTTCAACACATTGATAGAAAAGCTTAATTCAATAAGGAGATAAGGATATGCAAGCAACTCAACCTCTGGTGTGGGGCGAAATCGCTGTCAGTGACATGGCCCGCGCCATCGCTTTTTATCAAGCACAGTTTGGCGTGAGTTTCCGCCGCGAAGACATGGATGAAGTGGAATACGCCATCCTCGAATGCAGCGATGAAAAGGCCGCCACCATCGGCCTGATGAAGCACCCTGAGTTCAAACCCGGCAACGGCGGCGCCTGCCTGTATCTGCATCTGGCCGACAATCTGGGGCCTCTGGTGGGCAAACTGGAGCAAAACCAAGTGAAAATTGCTATGCCACCCATGGGCATCAAGGGCGGTGAGTGTGGCTACATAGCGCTGTTTGTCGACAGCGAAGGCAACACAGTAGGGCTGTGGAGCCCGGCGCTGTGATGCTGACAAACTGATTTCTAACCAGACAGGCCGGGCGCATTGACGCACCGGCCTTTGCATGGAAACCCTATGCGCCGCGCAGACAGACTGTTTCAAATCGTTCAAATCCTTCGCCACCGGCGCCTGACCACGGCGGCGCAGCTGGCCGAGCGGCTGCAGGTGTCATCCCGCACCATCTACCGCGATATTCAGGACCTGTGCCTGTCGGGGATCCCCATCGAAGGGGAGGCCGGTGTTGGCTACCTTTTGCGTCAGGAAGTGAGTGTGCCGCCGCTGATGTTTACCGAGGCCGAGCTGGAAGCCATTCAGGTGGGGATTCGCATGGTACAGACCTGGGGCGGCAAAGCCCTCGGGCAGGCCGCGGCCCAGGCGCTTATCAAGGTGGAGGCCGTACTGCCGGAGCGGCTAAGAGAGATGCAGTCACTGATGTTCTCGCCGGACTTTTATCTGGATGAGGCCGAATTTCAGTTTCTGGATCCGCTGCGGATTGCCGCCAGGGAGCGGCGCTATTGCCGGATTAATTACAAGGATGCCAAAGACGCGGTGACCGAGCGGCGCCTGCGGCCACTGGCGATTTACTTCTGGCGTGGTACCTGGACCTTATTGGGCTGGTGTGAACTTCGGGATGATTTTCGCAGTTTTCGCGCCGATCGTATTCTGGCACTCATTGAAGAAGACCAGCGTTTTGCCCGCAGCCCCGGCAAGGAGCTGGAGGACTTTATCGCCCGCATGGACGAAGCTAGCCGTGAATATGAAAAAGCCCGCGCCGCAGCGCCTTGTGAGCCTGACGGGCGGGTCACTGAGACTTGACCTTACCATTTCAGTGAAAGGGCGGCCGAAGCCGCCTATGGATGCGCATCTTAGAAACTGCCGCGAATACCCAGGGCAATCTGGGTGCCGAAGCGTTCCAGATAGTTCACCTGATCTTCCCGCTTCACATAACCTGAGTAGCGGTTGTTGGTGAGGTTGGACGCCTCGGCAAATACCGTCAGATTTTCCAGCAGATCGTAACTCAGGCTCGCGTCCAGCTGGCCATAAGCATCAATCCAGGATGGGCCGCCCCAATCTTCGGGATTGGCGAGGAACTTGCTGCGCCAGTTGTACGCCAAACGTCCCTGAATACCATACTGCTCGTAGTACACCACCGCGTTGTAGGAGTTTTCAGACATGCCGGCGAACGGCAGGTTTTTTGCCTTGCGCTCGGGATCGTCGTATTCACTGTCCACATAGGTGTAGTTCAGCTGCAGACCCAGACCGTTGAAAGGCTCCGGCAGCAGGCTGTCGAACGAGTGCTGCCAGGCCAGCTCATAACCGGTTATCTTGGCGCCGTACTCACCCGAACCTGGCTGGCTGACCAGATAATCGATGCCATCGACGTTGGCTGCCGTCTTGGTGTTTTCGATAAATGACTGAATGTCTTTAATAAAAACACCACCGTTCAGGGAGCTGCTGTCGCCGTAGTACCATTCGAGAGTGATATCACCCTGATAGGCTTCCTCTGGGCTTACCGACGGGTTGCCGCGGCTCAGGGTTGGCAGACCCTGTTCACGTACGGTGAAGTTCGGTGCGGCCCAGGTACGCAGGGCATACAGGGAAGGGCGGCTCAGGGTCTTGGCGGCGGAGACACGCAGCAGCAAGTCATCCTGCAGATTTAAACGGAAGTTGAGGCTTGGCAAAATATTGTTGTAGCTGCCTTCATACTCGGTAGGCACCACCGCCTGCCAATCGTTATTCACCGGCTGGCCTTCGCTGTCCAGCACCACCTTGGATAAGTCATAACCAAAACCCTCGGAGGTGACTTCGGTGTGGCTGGCTCGTACGCCGAGGTTCAGCATGTAGGGCAGCTCCCACAGCTCATCTTCCAGGGTCAACTGCACAAAGCCGGAGGTGACGGCTTCGGATACTTCATAGCTGTCCTGTTGTCGCTGACTGGCGACGATGCTGGCATTGGCGGCGTCGGCATTGATGGAGCGGAAGTATTCCAGCAGCGCATCATAGTCAAAGCTTGGCCAGGGATCCGGCGAGACACTGTCTTCCCCTTCAAGGAAATTATCGAAGTTGGGGGCAACAAATACAGACTCGGGAATGCGGAACAGCTCAAATTCGCCCTGATTGAACACTTGCCCCGGCGCAAAGGTGTAGCCATCGCGGGTCAGATAATAGCCGCCGCGGCTGAATTGGCTGGGGTTTTTCGAGCGGTACGCTTCCTGGCTCTTGGTCTGTTTTACATAGTTCATACCGAAATGCACCTTGCTGATGATGCCATCATCGGGCAGGTATACGCTTTCCAGCTTGAAGTCGGTTATTTTGTCTTTGACCCCGGTACCACTGTTGAGGCTGTAGTGGGCACCGTAGGTCTGGTCGGCGGTCAGCGCAGGGCTAATTTCCACATCCGGCAGAATATTGCCTTTGCTGTAGTCGATGCCGATGCTGTCAACGAAGCCGCGGGCCACAATAAAGCGGTTGTCACCGGCATTTTTATTGTTGGCCTCAGACAGCGCCAAATCCGCAATCACTTCCCAGTTTTCGCTGGGGTTCCAGTCGGCATTAAAGCCAACCTGCCAGGTGTCGGTCTGACGGGGCTCGGAGATATTCAGCAGCTCCACCATGGTGTTTTCGCCGCTTTGCTTCATCTTGATGACCCGGCCTGAGTCGTCAAATTCCGCATCGGTAAACAATGGCGTGCCCGGCGTCCAGGACTCGTCATAGTTTACAAACCCAATCTGATAGCGGTGACCATCTGTGTTGTAGCGTGAGTACAGGCCATCGATCCCCAGGGTGAGGTTATCGGCTGGCTGCCACTGCACAGCCAGGGTAGAGCCAATACGCTCACGCACGTCCTGGGCGTTGGCAAAGTACATGTAGCTGGGGATTTTTGAGGCGTAGATTTCGCCTTCATCAATCAAGCCGTTGCTGTTGGTATCCACAGGGACACCGGCGCTGTCGGCGCCCCAGCCTTCGTCTTCATCAAAGAAGCCCGCGGCAGAATAGGTATCGGCCCGCAGGGTCTTTTTCGAGTACACCGCAGAGAGCAGGGCGCCGAAGGTGCCGTCATCATTCTGATCGCCAATGATAAAAGAGGCGTGCGGATGTATATCTCCGGTGCGGGATTCATGAATGCCCTTGGCCGATGCCTGTAGGGTAAAGCCGTTCAAATCCAGTGGCTTGCGGGTTTGAATATCGACGATGGCGCCGATGCCGCCTTCGGTCAGGCGTGCTTCGGGCGACTTGTACACCGCCAGTACATTCACCAGCTCAGAGGCGATGGTGTCGAAGTTGAAGTCACGACCGGCGTATTCCGATGCCAGCTTGCGACCATTGAGGGTGGTCACGTTGTAACCCGAACCCAGGCCACGTACCAGAATGTTCTGACCTTCACCGCCGTTGCGGGTGATGGTGATGCCGGGAATCCGCTGCAGTGCTTCGGCCAGGTTTTCATCGGGGAACTTGCCGATGTCGTCTGCCACCACCAGATCGACCACGCTGGTGGCATTCTGTTTAAGGAACATCGACTCCTTGATGCTGGAGCGAATGCCATACACCTGAATACGTTCAACGTCTTCGGATGCCTGTTCAGTTTGTTGACTGCTCGCCTGTTGTTTTTCGTCCACCTTGTCTGTGTCGGCAGCCATCCCCGGTGTAGCCCAGAGTGCCGTACTGATTGCCAGCGCCAGGCTGGCAACCTGAGTGTGTAACTTAGCCATCTTCTCCCCTCCGTGTACATGCATTTGTGGTTATTGCTCGTCAACTTCGAAAGCTTGTGATTGGCTTAATTGCTTTCGAACGCTTACATATAATGTTAAAAATCTGTTCAGATCAACAAAAATTTGTAAAATAGCTTTTATTTTCTTTCGAAGTTGGGCATATTGGTTTGTAACGAAAGTCGTGGTTTGAAAGGTGTTGCTGCCTAAATGGCTGAAAAGTATTGGAAGTGAGTGTTTTTTGTTGTCGGTTTATGAAATCGAAACCTATTGAAAGTCATTTGCCTGTGCTACATTGAAGCCTTTCAACCGGGGGATGAATAACGCGATGAATGTGCTCAACACCATAGAAAGACAGCAGGAAATAGTTCGCCTCACCCAGCAGCTGGGCAAGGTCACGGTCAGTGAACTGGCGCTGAAGTTCGGCGTCTCGGAAGTCACCATTCGCTCCGATCTGGCGACCCTGGATCAAAAGCAGCTGCTGGTGCGCTCACGGGGTGGCGCCATTGTGAACTCAGAGCTGAGCCGCGAGTTGTCATTGAAGGAAAAAGGCAGTTGCTTCTCGACCCTGAAACGGGCGCTGGGGGCCGCCGCCGCTGAATATGTGCAAAACGGTGATCGGCTGTTGTTGGACTCAGGTACCACCACCGAGCAGGTGGCCCACCACCTGATGCAGCACGACGACCTGATAGTGATGACCAATGGCCTCAACATTGCCACTGTGCTGTCCAAGTCGGAGTCGGTGGAGGTGATGCTCACCGGTGGTCTTCTGCGGAAAAAATCGCTGTCGTTTTATGGCAGCGCGGCTGAGAAAAGCCTTACAGATTACAACTTTAACAAGCTTATTTTGGGTGTGGACGGATTCGACCTCAAGGCCGGTTTGACCACCCATTTTGAAAAAGAAGCCTGCCTTAACCGGATGATGGTGGAGATAGCCAGCGAAGTTATCGTGGTGACCGACTCATCCAAGTTTGACCGGCAGGCCTTCCATGTGATTTGCCCACTGATGCGAATCGACCGGCTTATCACAGATACAGGGATCCCGGAGCGCTACGCCCAGGCCCTGGAACAACAGGGGGTGCAGTTGCACCTGATTGAACGCAATCAATAGCGAGTAAGGGGAGAAGCAATGGCGGGTTTGGACAGGCGTGGATTTTTAAAGGCCTCTATGGCGTCGGTGGCGGCAGCGGCACTGGCAGGATGTGCTGCCAAAGAAGGCGCAGTGGCAACACCCAAGGCCGCCGGTAAATCGGTGATGGGCCTGGTGGTGCCAAAGATGGACGAAGTGCGTGTGGGCCTGATTGGCGTGGGCGAGCGCGGTGTGGGTTTTATCCATCACTTTAACAATATCGACGGCGCGCGCATTACCGCTATCTGCGATATCGACCCTTTGGTGATTGCCAGGGCTGAGAAAATCATGGCCGATTACGGTCAGGGCCTGCCTGCGTTCTATCAGCAGGGCAAACATGCCTACCGCGAGCTCTTGTCCCGGGAAGATGTGGACATAGTGGTGATTTGCACGCCCTGGGAGTGGCACCACCCCATGGCCAAAGAAGCCATGCTGGCCGGTAAGCACGCTTTTGTGGAAGTGCCCATGGGCCTGACCATCGAAGAGCTGTGGGATCTGGTGGATACTTCAGAGCTGACCCAGCGCAACTGCATGATGATGGAAAACGTCTGCTACGGCCGTGACGAGCTGATGGTGCTGAACATGGTGCGTCAGGGCGTGTTTGGTGACTTGCTCCATGGCGAAGCCGCCTACATCCACGAGCTGCGTTGGCAGATGAAGGAAATGGACCGTAAAACCGGCTCCTGGCGTACTGCGTACCATGCCAAAATTAACGGCAACCTGTACCCGACCCATGGCCTTGGCCCTGTATCCCAGTATATGAATATCAACCGCGGCGATCGTTTTGATTACCTCAGTTCCATGAGTTCTCCCGCCCTTGGCCGCGCCGCCTATGCCAAGCGCGAGTTTCCGGCCGATCACCCGCGCAATCAGCTCAATTATATCAGCGGCGATATGAACACCAGCCTTATCAAAACCGTCAAAGGCCGAACCATCATGGTGCAGCACGACACCACCACGCCGCGCCCATACAGTCGTCACAATCTCATTCAGGGCACCAATGGGGTGTTTGCCGGTTTCCCCAATCGCATCGCGCTGGAAAATGGCGGCCGCGACAGCTTCCACCATTGGGATGAAGATATGGCCTACTGGTATGAAAAATACGATCACCCGCTGTGGCTGCGTATGGGCCGGGAAGCCGAGCAGAACGGCGGCCACGGCGGCATGGACTTTTTGATGTGCTGGCGAATGATCTATTGCCTGCGAAACGGCGAGCCCTTGGATCAGGACGTGTATGACGGCGCCGCCTGGTCCGCGGTGCAGCCCTTGTCGGCCCAGTCGGTGGCTGACCGTGGCAATTCGAAGGATTTCCCCGACTTTACCCGTGGCGTGTGGCAAACCGCCAAGCCACTTGGCATTGTGGGGTAAGCCCATGTCGGTGCTCAAATCCATTATTAACGCCAACAAACGCGGCGAGCAGAAGGGCATTTTTGCCGTCTGCTCTGCCCAGGTGTTGGTGCTGCGAGCGGCGCTGCGCCATGCCGCCCAAAGCGGCTCGCCGCTGCTGATAGAAGCCACCGCCAATCAGGTAAACCAGCACGGCGGTTACACTGGTATGACGGCAAAGGATTTTATCGCCTTTGTCTACGGCCTTGCCGATACCGAAGGACTGGCGAGAGAGCAGCTGGTGTTCGGCGGCGATCATCTGGGCCCGGTGGCCTGGAAACACCTGCCGCCCGAAGCTGCCATGGCCGAGGCCGAAGCCCTGGTGCGCTCCTTCGTGGAGGCAGGTTTTGAGAAAATTCATCTCGATACCAGCATGGCCTGCCATGGCGAGCAGGAGCCACTTGGCGATGCCCTTATTGCCAGGCGGGCGGCGAGGCTTTGTAAGGTGGCCGAAGATGCCGCCAACGGCCGTGCGATTTCCTATGTGGTTGGCACCGAAGTGCCGCCGCCCGGCGGTGTTGCCAGCCTGCATGCGCTGGAAGTGACCCCGGTGCCTGCCATAGAAACCACGGTCAGTGCCCATCAGCAGGCGTTTTTGGCAGCGGGCTTGGATGAATCAGTTTGGCAGCGGGTGATTGCGCTGGTGGTGCAGCCCGGCGTTGAATTTGGCCACAGCGATGTGCATCAGTACGATTCAAGCTTGCTTGAGTGCCAGCGCCGTTTTATCCGTAGCCAGCCCAATCTGGTGTATGAGGCCCATTCCACCGATTATCAGCTGCCTGAGCATTACCCGGCGCTGGTGGCAGACCACTTTGCCATTCTCAAGGTGGGACCGGCACTGACCTTCGCCCTGCGCGAGGCTCTGTTTGCCCTCGACCATATCGAGGCGCTTTTGGTGCCTGTGTGCGAGCGCGCTGGGCTGCGGGCGCTGTGCGAAGACAAAATGCTGTCAGACCCAGGCTTTTGGCGCTCGTTTTACACCGACCCCCATGAACGGGAATGGCAACTGGGGTTCAGCTACAGCGACCGGATCCGCTATTACTGGCCAGAGCTGAGTCTTGCCATAGACAAGCTGCTGCAAAACCTGAGTAAGCCGATACCGCTGCCCCTCATCAGCCAATACCTGCCACTGCAATACCCCAAGGTGCTGCGCGGACAACTGCCCGCCATCGCCCTCGAGCTGGTGCTCGACCATATTACTCAGGTGCTTGAGCCTTACGCCAACGCCTGCTGCCTGAGCACAAAAAAAGGATAGATTTTCATGCAAGTTAACGACTTATCAAAGACCAGGATCTGTCCGGAATTTGCCCAGAGTGCACTTTTTAGCCCACCCAGGGGCGCTGAGCACACCGCCAAAGAGATCTGCCAGCAGCCCGCGCTTTGGCGCACTCTGTGCCAGCAATTTCTGAGTGAGAAGTCGCGGCTGGATGGGTTTATTTCGCCGCTGCTGGCAAAAGAGAATTTGCGGATTTTGCTGGTGGGCGCCGGAACATCGGCCTACATCGGCGAGGCGCTGGCGGCAACGCTTGCAAGGCACCTGCCGCTGGCAAGCCAGAGTGTGGAGGCGGTGGCGACTACGGATCTGGTGTCCCATCCGCACCTGTATCTTCGCAGCGGCAGTCCTACCTTGCTGGTGTCCTACGGCCGCTCCGGCAACAGTCCCGAGTCCATGGGTGCCATCGCTGTGTGTGATGCGCTTGTGCCTGAGTGTTTTCATCTGCTGCTGACCTGTAACCCCAACGGTCAAATGGCCGATTATGGCCGCGCTCAGGCTGAACATGCCTGCCTGTGGCTGATGCCTGCGGGCAGTCACGATAAAAGCTTCGCCATGACCAGCAGTTTCAGCTGCATGTATTTGGCTACCTTATTGTTATTTACCGATAGCGGCAGCGAAAAGAACGGTTCTCTTACCCGTGCTGCTGCCATGGCTGAGGGCATTGTCGAGGGGCATCTCGATAAGCTGTATCAGCTGGCGTCCCTGGATCTGTCGCGCTGGGTGTACCTTGGTGCAGGCCCGCTAAAAGGTGTGGCCCGGGAGGCGGCGCTTAAGTTACTGGAGCTTAGCGCCGGTAAGGTGATGGGGGTGTTTGAGAGCCCCCTTGGCTTTCGCCACGGCCCCAAATCGCTGGTGGATGTGGATACGGCCGTGGTGCTGCTGGCTTCCTCAGAGCCCTACGCCCGTGCTTTCGATGAGGACATGGCCGATGAGCTTATCCGTGACGGTGCCTGCGCCCGGGTGCAACTGTTAAAAGAGGAAGACTTTTGCAGTGACGGTGAGGCGCGGCTCGATGAAGTCTGGCTTACCTTGCCCTTTATCCTGTATTGTCAACTTTTGGCCTACTTCAAGGCACTGCAACTTGGCATCAGCCCGGATAATCCCTGTCCCGGTGGACAGGTGAACCGGGTCGTTCAGGGGGTGACTTTGCATCCGCTGTCCCTCTATCGAAAGCCGCTTGCAGGGGACTGATTATGCATTACGGATTGGACATCGGCGGCACCAAAATCGCCCCGGCAGTATTTGATGCCAGCCTTGGCTGCATCGAGCAGTGGCAAACGGCAACGCCGGTAAATGACTATGAGGCTTTTCTCGCAACCGTGTGTGAGCAGGTTGCCAGAGCCGATATGCTGGCGGCAAAGCGTCCCGGCAATGACCATGACGCTGCAAAGGGCAACACCATGCTGTGCCTTGGCAGTGTCGGCATTGCTCTGCCGGGGGTTATTCAGGCCGACGGCCGGGTGCTCTCAAGCAACGTGCCCTGCCTGAATGGACGCTTTGTGGCTGACGATCTGGCGCGCCGTCTTGGCAGACCTGTGGCCATTGGCAACGATTGTCGCTGCTTTACCCTGTCCGAAGCCATGCTTGGCGCCGGAAGAGGGCATCAGCGAATTCTTGGGGTGATCCTCGGCACCGGCCTTGGCGGCGGGATCTGTATCGACGGCAAGCTTATCCTGGGCGCCCAGTGCCTGGCCGGAGAGTTTGGTCATCTGGGGCTCGCCGCATCTGTGGTGATGCGCCATCAGCTGCCGCTGTTTGATTGCGGCTGCGGCCTTAAAGGCTGCGCCGAGACCTATGTATCCGGCACCGGCCTTGGCAGGCTTTATCGGCACTTTGGCGGCGCCGCCGACACTTATCAGTGGCTCGATGCTTACCGTTTGGGGCAGATGCCCGCGGTGCAAGCCTTTGATGCCTACGTGGACGCCCTTGGCAGTGTACTCGCCGGGCAAATTCTCAGCATGGATCCCGATTGCATCGTCTTTGGCGGCGGCCTTTCGGAGGTGCCTGAAATCATGGCCGCAATTCCCGAGGCTACCGCAAGGCATCTTTTCAATGGGGTGTCTTTACCTGAGTTTAAGGTGGCTGAGTTTGGTGCTGTCAGTGGGGTGAGAGGCGCGGCGCTCCTTGGCCGAGAGCTGATGTTTGGCCGCGAGCTGAAAATGGGGCAGGACCTGTCGGCGTGCAGCCCTGAGCCAACTGCCAACAGCCCTGAGCCAACTGTCAACAGCCCTGAGCATGAAGATAACAACGTCGAGCCGACTTTGCTGCGGGGTAGGGCCTCATGAGTGCAAACGCGACTGAAAATGCGCCCCACAATCTGCCCGAATATGCACTCAGCGATGCCCTTGCCAAGGGCACTATCGAATATTGGCTAAACCCTGCCAGTGCCTTTATCGGTAAGGAGATGGCGCCAGTCATCAGCCCCTGGATAGGCATAGGCGCGGGTGTTATTCAGGCCATAGAGCAGACCGCGCCTGTATCAGACTCTGGTTCAGGCCCTGGTTCAGGCCCTGGTTCAGGCCCTGGTTCAGGCTCTGGTTCAGACTCTGGCTCAGACTCTGGCTCAGGCCCTGGCTCAGACTCTGGCTCAGGCTCAGACCCGGTGACGCCCTGTTATTCCTTTGCAGGAACCCTGACACCTGCGCTGATTGATACCCAGGTCAATGGCGGCGGCGGGGTGCTGTTTAATCAGCAGCCGACCGTCGCGGCACTTGCAACCATGACCGGTACCCATGGCCGTTTCGGCAGCGGCGCGCTGCTGCCAACGGTTATCAGTGATGATATTGGCCCGATGGCCGACGCGCTGCAAGCGGTGATTGATGCCAGAGATCAGGGCAACTGGATGCTGGTAGGCATTCATTTCGAAGGGCCGCATCTGGGCAGTGATAAACGGGGCTGCCACAGCGAAGTGAAGTTAAGAGCCCTGGGTGAAGATGAGTTCAATCTGTACCTCAAAGCCAAAGACGAGCTTGGCTGCTGTCTGGTGACCCTGGCCCCTGAACGGGTGGACGCTGTGGATATTCGCCGTCTGGTTGAGGCCGGTATTCTGGTCAGTCTTGGGCACTCCAACGCGAGCTTTGCCAAAGCCTCAGCGGCAATTGCTGCCGGGGCCAGTGGTTTTACTCATCTTTTCAATGGCATGTCTGGTATTGCAGGGCGTGAGCCCGGCATGGTGGGCGCTGCCTTGCTGCATGATACCGTTTATGCAGGCATTATCTTTGATGGCGAGCATCTACATCCGGCAAGCGCCCAGCTGGCATTTCGTCAGTTGGGGCGGCGACTGATGCTGGTGACCGATGCCATGGGCCCGGCAGGCACTGAGGATACCGAATTCGATTTCTTTGGCGGCAAGGTGCGCCGCCATGGTATGGCGCTTAAAGATGAGGCGGGCTCTCTGGCCGGCTCGGTACTGACCATGACAGGGGCGCTGCGTTATGCCGTGCAAACGCTGGGGATTGGCGTTGCCGATGCCCTCGCGATGGCAAGCAGTTCGCCTGCGGCGTTCCTTGGCCTCAGTGACCGGGGCCATATAAGCCTTGGCGCGAGGGCCGACCTGCTGGCGCTGGATAGCGGTTTACATCAGTTGCATCGCTGGCAGGGTGGCAGTCTGGTAGCGGGCGCTGAACCGGGTGCCGATGTCGCCCAGGGGATCTAGCTTTACCCTGTCGGCACAAATGAAACTCAACGGAGAATAATAATGAAAACAAGCGTTTCAGAAACAAGCATTGCTGAAAATAGTGCAGCGAAAGCCGGGGTGAACTCAGCTTCACCAACATCGACCTTTTTGCCTATGGTGTTGATTGGTATTTTGTTTTTTGTGTTCGGCTTTGTCACCTGGCTCAATGGCGCCCTGATCCCCTTTCTAAAAATCGCCTGTGAACTCAACGAATTGCAGGCATATATGGTGACCTTTGTATTTTACATCGCCTATTTTGTAATGGCGCTGCCCATGTCGGGGCTCCTTGAGCGTTACGGCTATCGCGCCGGGCTGCAAATCGGTCTTGGGGTGATGGCGCTCGGCGCACTCTTGTTTATTCCGGCGGCCTTCAGCCACACCTTTGGTATGTTTTTGCTGGCGCTGTTTGTGCTTGGCACCGGCCTGACCATACTGCAAACCGCCGCCAACCCCTACATTGTGGTGATAGGCCCACGGGAAAGTGCCGCTATGCGCATCAGCTGCATGGGGATTGTGAACAAGGGTGCGGGGATCCTGGTGCCACTGCTGTTTACCGCCTGGGTGTTGACTGGCATGGACGCATACAGCGCTGATGCGCTGGCGGCCCTGGATGAAGGCGCCAGGCAGGAGGCTCTGCAGGCACTGTCTGCCCGACTGGTTACCCCTTATCTGGCCATGGCGGGCGTGCTGATAGCGCTGATTTTTTATGTGCGTTTATCGCCACTGCCTGAACCCGACTTGGGGCAGGGGGCTTCCAGTGACAGTGAGAGCCGTGCGGCTCAGAAGGTGCACTGGCGGGAGCTGGGTGCCCATCCCAAGGTCATTCTCGGGGCGTTGACGCTGTTTTTGTATGTAGGCGTCGAAGTGATTGCCGGTGACAGCATTGGTCTTTATGGCCGCCATCTGGGACTGGATAACTTCGGTGTGCTGACCTCCTACACCATGGCCTTTATGGTGCTTGGCTACCTGCTCGGCATTGCCACTATTCCTAGGCTGATGAGCCAAAAGACCGCGCTGGCGTTTTCGGCGCTGTGCGGTATTGGGCTCAGTTTTGGGATTATCTTCGCCGATGAATCCAGCATGATGCTCTCAGGCTTGCTGTTAGTTCCTCTTGGGATCCCGGCTATTCCCGACCCTGTGCTTTACCTTGCGCTGCTTGGCTTTGCCAATGCGCTGGTGTGGCCTGCGGTGTGGCCGCTGGCCCTTGATGGCCTTGGCAGGCTCACCGCCAGCGCCTCGGCGCTGCTGATTATGGGGATTGCCGGCGGCGCCTTGTTGCCGCTGCTGTACGGCGCCTTGGTCGAGAGCGGCATAGGTCATCAGGGGGCTTATGGCATCCTCTTGCCCTGCTATTCGGTCATTCTGTTCTACGCCCTGATAGGTCACAGACTGAAAAGCTGGTTTGGCTGAGTTCTCGAGTAAGGCGGCTTACCTGCAAGGCGTTTAGCTGTACAAACTTTCCAAAATAAAAGGCCGGTTATCCCAGGGGAAACCGGCCTTTTTTTTATATATCAGAGTTTGCGAAGCGTCGCTTATCGCCTGTGTGCGGCTTTTTTCTTCAGCGCACGCTTTGGCCTCAATCGCAAACGACTTTGAGGGCGCTGAGGATCTCGGTTTCGCTCGCGGCGATAGCGCGCTGCTCGGCCAGCACCTCTTTGAGGATTTGCTCTGTGGTCAGCGGGTTTGCCAGCACCACCCTGAACACGGTGCGCTTGTCGGCGCCGTAGATTTTCGGGGCGATACGGGTGCGGGAAACAAAGGAGCGGCCCTGCTCGCGCTGGCTTTTTTGAATGGCGCGGGTGAGGGCATCAAGCTCGCCGTTGATGGCATCAAGCTTGGCGCTGTCGCCTTTGGCTAGGGCGTCATTGAGCGCTTCACGGGCAAATTCGGGCACATGGCGGTAGGTGAGCAGGCAAAGCTCTGGCTCGCTGATAAGCTCAAAATCCGCCTCGGCCTCTATCAGACGGGCAAAGGCGCGGGCCTTTTCGAGTGAACCATTAATCAAAATCTCGTAGCCTTCGCGGCCGATGATTTGCAAACAGGCATGCACCAGCATCGCCATGCCGGGGCGGGAGCCTTCGAGGGTCTGGCTGCCCAAGTCTTTGGAGCCCTGACGCAAAATGTATTCGGCGTGATGCTCAATGGCAGACGCGAGGGTCGGGTCTTTAAACAGCACCATGCCAGCGCCCATGGGCACGTACATTTGCTTGTGCGCATCTATGGTCACTGAGTTGGCAAGTTCAATCCCTTTGAGCAGATGGCGGTATTTTTCACTGAGCAGGGTCGCGCCGCCCCAGGCTGCATCCACATGGAAGTGACAATTCAGCTCGGCGGCGAGCGTTGCAAGCTCGGTCAGTGGGTCAACGTTGCCGGTTTCTGTGGTGCCCGCCACGCCAACAATCGCCATTACCCGAATGTTGCGGGCCTGAAGCGCCTCTGCGGCGTCACGCATGGCGCCCACATCCACCTTATTGTGCTCATCCACGGCCACGCTGACGATGTTGTCACGGCCAATACCGAGCAAGTCGGCTGCTTTACCGAGAGAGTAGTGGCCGCGCTCTGACACCAGAATCGCCAAATCGTCCCAGCCGTAGTGTTTAAGCGCCTTGTTAAGCCCCTCGCGGGTTACGCCGCGAAATGCGCCATCGGCTTTGAGCAGTTGGTTTCTGGCTATCCACAGCGCTGTGATATTGGCAACTGTGCCGCCTGAGCAAAAGGCGCCCAGGGAGTGGCTGGCACTGTGCAGATGTTGGCTGTAGAAGTCATGACTTTCGCCGAAGGTGAGGTGATGCATCATCCCCAGCACCTGGCGCTCCATTGGTGTAAAGGCCTTGGAAGTCTCGATTTTTACCAGGTTCTGATTCAGCCCCACCATCAGCTTTGACAGCGGCAGCAAAAAGTACGGCAGTGCCGAGGTCATGTGGCCAATAAAGGAGGGCGCCGCCGTGTGGACCGACTGAGCCACCAGATGCGCCATGATGTCGTCCACATAGTCGGACACAAAGCGAGGCTGACGAGGGATTTCCACCGCATCGAAATGCTGCTCAATCTGTGCCAGTGGCTGCTCGAGGGCGGCAATGCTGCCCTGCAGAAAGCCCGCCAAATCCACCGACAGCTGCTGCTCGATGCGACCCAGGGTCGAATCTGCCGCTTCAGGCACGGTAAAAATCCGCATCAGGTTGTCTTCTGAGGCCGTGGCACGGCGACTGTGTTTGTCTGTCATGGCGATAATCTTGGGTGTTACACCAGCGGGCTGGCTGACTCGCCTGCAACCCAGGCTGCAGACGGCAAAAGGGAGGTCACTTTACTGCAAGGTTCACGCTTCATCAAGGGTGAGGGGCTTTCTGCGCTGCTGCTGATATTAAAGCTCAGCCAATCAAGGGTTAATGAATTGCATACTGTAAAATCTTATTCAAAGGCTAATTGGCCAAAAGGCGAATAAAATCGTTGATTTGTAGCATTATGTAACTATATTGTTACAGTGTATTTCGAAAGAGTTTACAAAAGCTTTACAAATACCCTTGAGCTAACACTTCGGTTGTGACAGTTTGTGCCAACCGAGGCGCGAGTTTCGGACAAAACAACTATAAAAGGAACAGCACATGAAAGCATATACCTTAATTCCAGCAACTTTGGCCCTGTGTGTATCCGGCGCACTGCATGCTGGTGAGGCTTCTCTTGCAGACTCTATGGGGCTGGCCAAAGGGCACAGCTTCGCCGCCGGTAAGTCGTTCGCGACTGCCGCTGGTCATCAGAAAGTAAAACAGCAGCAAATGTTCAAAGGTGTGAAGGTTTACGGCCACCACCTGGTTGTTTCTTCAAGCGGTGATATCTTCGGCAAGGCTGCTGCCATTGACGAAGGTTTCAACGTTGAGCCAGCCCTGACCCGCGGTCAGGCCATTGCTGCGCTGAACAAGGTATATGCCGGTTCTGCCGCGTCTGGCCATAAGGATGTTGAGCTGGTTGTTCTGGCCGAAGGCGATGCCCCTCGTCTGGCTTATCGCGTGTCTTACCTGAGCGAAGGCAACAACAGCATCTCCCGTCCAGCTGGTCTGGTTGATGCCATGAGCGGTGACGTTATCCGTCACTGGAACGAGCTGATGACCGCCAAAAACGGCGCCGGCAAGCCAGGTAACGGCGGTGGCACCACTCCAGGTACTGCGTTCGATGCCACAGGTCCTGGCGGTAACGCCAAGATTGGCCAGTACTACTTCGGCAGTGACTTCGGTCCGCTGAAGGTAGAAGAAGCCAACGGCGTGTGCACCATGAACAATGCCAACGTGAAAACCGTCGACATGGCCAACAGCACCCGTCGCGGCACTGTTTACTCGTTCACTTGCCCTGAAAACACCTACCGTGCCATCAACGGTGCTTACTCACCGCTGAACGATGCCCACTACTTCGGTGGCGTGATCTTCAACATGTACAAAGACTGGTACAACACTGCGCCGCTGACCTTCCAGCTGGAAATGCGTGTTCACTACGGTCGCAACTACGAAAACGCCTTCTGGGACGGCCGCGCCATGTCGTTTGGTGACGGTGCCAGCTACTTCTATCCGCTGGTAAGCCTGGACGTATCTGCCCACGAAGTGAGCCACGGCTTCACCGAGCAGAACTCAGGTCTGGAATATTCAGCCCAGTCTGGCGGCATGAACGAAGCCTTCTCCGATATGGCCGGTGAAGCAGCCGAGTACTACATGCGCGGCAGCAACGACTGGATGGTGGGTTATGACATCTTCAAGGGCAATGGCGCCCTGCGTTACATGGATGACCCAACCAAGGATGGCCGCTCTATCGGTCACGCTTCTGACTACACCAACGGCATGGACGTGCACTACTCTTCAGGCGTGTACAACAAGGCCTTCTACCTGCTGGCCAAGAAGAATGGCTGGAACACCCAGAAAGCCTTCGACGTGTTCGTACTGGCTAACCAGGCCTACTGGTCTGCTACCAGCACTTACAACCAGGGTGCCTGTGGCGTTGAAGCCGCGGCCTCTGACTATGGCTACTCAGTTGCTGACGTGACTGCTGCCTTCTCGTCTGTAGGTGTAAGCTGCCAGTAATCATGGCGGTTACGTAACATCAAAAAGCCCGGCTTGGCCGGGCTTTTTTGTGCAGGTCATTCAGGATTTTGAGCGTTTGTGATGATACATGCGCGCATCCACATTGGGCAGGTGGCGCTCCAGGCTCTGCTCCTGACCGCTGTCGATTTTAAGAATTCCTACCGAGTATTCGATACAGGGCAAATTCTTGGCGTCTTTCAGGGCGGTATCGAGGCGCAGCAACAGTTAGTCTTCCAGCTGATCGGTTTCCGAATGGGCCAGTACCAGAAACTCATCGCCGCCCCAGCGAGCCACCAGATCGCAGCTGCGACAGCTGTGTTTCAAGCTCTGGGCGAAATATTGCAATACCTTGTCGCCGGTGTCGTGACCCAGGCTGTCGTTAATGGGCTTGAACTTATCCAAATCGAAACTTAGGAGCACCATCTGTCGCCCCAGCCGTTTGGCCAGTTGCTGATTTTGGGTGAACATTTCTTCAAAACCACGGCGATTGTAAATGCGGGTGAGGGGGTCGACGTAGGTTTCGGTCAGCAGCTGGCTCTCGCGGTAAATATGGGCCAGATCGGCATTGATAACGTCGCGGATCACTTCCAGCACCTTAAGATAGGTTCCCGGATAATCGGTGGTGATGTCCGACAGTACGCACAGGGTGCCGAAGGTGTTGCCATCGGGCCAGTTTATAGGCATGCCAAGGTAGGAAATATAGTTGTCCTCGAGGTACTCGGGGTTATCCAGCCAGCGCGGGTCCCGGCTGGCGTCGGGTACATACAGGTGCTCGTTGTGCTGCACCACATAATGACAGTAGACGTTGGAGTTGATAGGCGAAGCTTCACCCGGCGCGTACAGGGTGGTGGGTAGCTCAGAGGCTATCAATACCTCAATGCCCTTGGTGTTGGCTTGATTGATAAAGGCGGCAGGTGCCTTAAACATATCTGCCACAGTGTTGACCAGCCGCTGCCAACGTTGCCAGTCGATTTCATCCACTTCGATTTCGCGAAATGAATGGTAGCCGTAGGACTGCATCGCAACCCTCCGATGTAAATCTCCCCGAACTTTCAGTGTAGACGACTCAGCGCTGCAACTCAGCCCAGTATTGCGCTGATGCGCTGTTTAAGCACCGGCAACTGTGTGGTCTCAAAGTGCGGATTCTTCTTAAGCCACAAGGCATTACGGGGGCTTGGATGGGGCAATACCATCAGCTCGGGCCAGTGACGTTGCCACAGGGCCACTTCTTCGGTCAGCCCCTGATGTTCGGGCAGGTGCCAATCCAGCGCATAACGGCCAAGAACCAGCGTCAGTTCGATATTGGGTAGGGCTGCCAGCAGTTTGTCCCGCCAGGCGGGCGCGCATTCAGCGCGCGGTGGCAAATCGCCCTGACGGCGCCCCTGTTTTATGACTGTGCCCGGGAAGCAAAATCCCATGGGGACAATGGCAAACTGATTGGCATCGTAAAAGCGCGCTTTATCGACGCCGAGCCACTGACGAAGCCTATCACCACTTACATCATCGAAGGGGCGGCCTTTTTCGTGGGTTTTGGCGCCGGGCGCTTGTCCGGCAATCAGGATCCTGGCCTTGCTGCCGGCCTGCAAAATGGGCTTGGGCCCCAGGGGTAAACCACTGCACAGGGTGCAGCGGCGGATGTCTTCAAGCAGCGGCGTAAGCTCGCTCACGCCAGTTTGCCCAGCAGCTGATACAGATAATAACCAAGCAGCGGATAGCCCAGGCACAGAACCAGCACGCACAGATACTTGCCGAGGGTTTCCTGTTTAAACCAGGCCACATGGGCAACCAGGATTGCAAAGGCGGTAACCGGGCCGATAAAGCAGCCCAGGGCCAAAAACAGCAGCGCTGTGACGGCACTTATCCAGGGGCGGCTGGTCACCGCTTTTTCGGCAAAGAGGTGAGGCAGCAGGGCAAAGGCCATGGCAACCAGTAACAGGCCTACATTCATCAGCACATCGGCGGCGCCTTTGTGGTCCATTACCACTACCAGGGCGCCGAGCAACACGGGCAACAACGACAGCAGCACGTGATGGCGGGCAAAGCGGGCGGAGCGGTAAAAACCCGAGGCAAAGAAACTCAGTTGGCTGATGAGGTTCAGCACAGTAAAGCCGCCAAGTCCAAGCAGCAATGCCAGGGTGGCAATGGAGCCGGAGGGGTCAAAGGCCAGTGCAGGCAGGGGAGTCAGCAGCAGGAGAAAACCGGGTAACAGCTTGGAGTTCATAAGCTTGGACGTCATCAGAGAATACGCAGAAGAGGGTTTGGATTACCTTCTCCTAAAGTGATAGCCGTTGCAATGGGAAAAGTCGGATTTATAACAGCTTTTCGGCGCTTCTCACGCTTTGGCGCCAAAAGGGCAAAAAAAGGGGCAGATCCTCTGCCCAAAATTCACAAGGTAAGTGTGAAACCAGATGAAAGGACGCCGGCTCAGGGCCGGCGTTCGGGTTAGTTCTGGAAAGGCGTGTTCTCCGCAAAGTATTCGTGGCTGTCAGCGTTCTGAATCGCCTGGTCCGGATTGGTCTGAGCCAGGTTCTTGGCGCCGCTCTGGCCGTACACCACGTCATCGGTACCGGCCACCACATCGAAGTGGCTCATCTCGTGAACGATAGTGCCACCCTTGGAATCGGTACCTGAAACAGGGGCGCTCCAGAAGGCGCTGCACAGGTAAATCTTGTATGGCTGGTTTGGATACACGTAGGCGTAGTAACTCTTCTTACAGGAGCAATCGAAGGTCAGTGGCTGAGTATTCAGCGCTGAGTCGATGGCATTGAAGTGGTTGCTTACCGTGTTCCAGCGGCTGCTGCTGTAGGCGCCAAACCAGGTGTTGTAACGGACTGAGCTGGCAGGATTTGAAGCTGAGTTCATATAGCCTTTGGCATCGCCCGCCATCGACTTGGCTGCGGCCAAACCTGCCAGGGTGTCGCTCATCTGGCTGTTGGAGCAGCGACCGGAGAAGCTGACGCCATCGACAGAGCCGCCGCCATCACCGCCGCCTGGCTTGCCTTTGTTGGCGCCGCCCTTGGCTTCGATACCTTCGTGGAAGAAGCTCACTGCATCGGAATGGATACCGTCGATACCAAGACGGGCGAGCTTGTTCTGCTGCCCTGGGTTGGGCGCAAACAGTTGCTGTGAGCTGACGTCATAGGCGATTTCATAGTTGCCCTGTTCGGTCAGATCGTACAGTGAAGACAACTCAACTTCGTAGCTGACGCTTTCACCTGACTTAAGCTTGATGTAGTCCTTACTCTGCGGTGCCGGGCGCTTGTAGTGGGCGCCAAGGTATTGTTTGGCTTCGCCATTTACCGATACCTTGAACAGGGCTTCTTCCACGCCGTCGGCAGCGGTGTACCACTTGAGGATTTTGACCGGTACTTTTTCATCGTTGGTCAGAGTAACGCGAACGGTCACATCTTCGTTGGCGTTGTAATTTTGCTTGCTCATTTCCAGGCTGGCGCGAATGCCATCGGCCAGTGCTGAGGTTGAGAACAGCACACTGCCCAGCAGGGCAGAAGTCAGCAGTGTTGAGTGTTTCATGCTTGCTTGTCCTTAATGTGGTTGTTATCAGGTGTTGTTGTTTTATTTGTTGTAGTTGTTATAAAAATGTAACGATTGGCAGTGTAAGTCTTTTGTCTGTCTGCTGGCAATAGCTATTTTGGTGTTTTTGCCAATCACGGGATAAATCGACTTTGGAGGGGCTGTTTTTATAGGCCTTCATGCTGTAAAGCTGCGGCTTGCCGGGGGTGTAAATACCGTAATTCAGGCCATAAAAAAGCCCGCACAAGGCGGGCTTTTGGCAAGGCAAAGGACTAGAGACGATAGCTCATGCTGAGCATGATCAGGTGGGCGTTATAGTCATGGTTCATGGGGCCGAAGCTGACCAGGTTCCAAATGCCGTCCACCGCGATGTCGTTGGCAACATCGTTGTCTTTGTAGTTCTCCATCCGATAATCGAGGCGTACTGCCATGCGCTCGGTGGCCTGATACTGCGCATACAGATTCAGGTTATGTACCTTGGCATAGTAGTCGCCATAGTCGCCGGTGATGCCCTGACGCACCTGGGTGCTGCTGGAGGAGTCTGAGTAGCTGTAGTCCAGGCCCAGTTTCAGGCGGCTGTCCATCAGTTCATTCCAGGCAAGCCCAATGCCATAAACATCCACCTTGTCTTCGATATCGGAGAACCAGTTGGCATTGCCAAAGTTGCTGCTGCCAGCCTGGGCCGAATCTATGGTCTGGTGGTTGTAGAAGCTGCTCAGCAGCAGCTTGTCAGTCAGCTGCCAGCTGAGGCTTGCATCGTACCCCAGATCTTTAGACTCGGTCAGACCCACTTCGGTGGCATCGTAATCGTCCAGTGCGTAGCGCACGCCAAAGTCGAGGCTCAGGCTATCGAGCGGCATGTGGGTGACACGCATTTCAGCCTGGGTGCGGTTACGGTCGGCCAGATAGTACTTGCGCAGCAAGGGGTTATTCTCAGAAGAGGTCCACTCGCTGGCCTGATACTCGCTGCCGCCACGTTTGCCGTAGCTGCCTTTCACGGCGATATCCCAGTGCTCGAAGCTATTGAGGCGCAGACGGGCCCAACCTGTGGTCTCATCGGTGGACTCGCGGTCCTGATAGCTGCGCTCATCGACACGGTAGTCCAGACCACCATCGAGCTTGATGCCGCGGCTGATGCGGTAATCGGCACCGGCCTTGAATCTGTGGCTGGTGTGGTCATACGGTGTGTTGTAGGCCACTTTGCCGGACACATTGCTGATGCTGATTTGAGTCCATTCTTCGACCTGGGTCTTGTTGTCGCGATCGTTATAGTCATAGCTGCCGGACAGACGCAGATCTTTGCTGACGCGGCTGGATGCCTTCAGGCTCATGCCGATGATGTCCACCTTGGCGTCCACCGCTTCCACCGGCAGGGCATAGCCATAACCTGTGGTAACCAGTGGCTCATCCTGGCTCATCTGGCCTGCCATCAGGCGTCCGGTCAGCTGGCTGGTGCCGTCATTGAACAGCCCCTGCAGTGAGACCGTGTGAGCCTGGTTGTCGGGATCCAGCGCCATAGCTCCGCTTCTTGCCGCCCCAAAGGTGGGGTGGAAGGGGTTATCAAAGCTCAGTTCGCTGTAACCATTTGAGAAACGGCTGCCGTTGTACACCAGCGCCAGGAAACCATGGTCGCCCTTTACCTTCACGCCGGCTTCCAGGGTGTCTGTGGTGTAATCCACAGGCTCTGGCAACATGATGGACTGATTGAAGAAGCTGCCGGAGGCGGTTTTGATGCCGGTTTTTTCTTCGCGCTGATAGTTCACATAGGTGGCAAAGGCCGATTCGCTTTGATATTCAAATCCCAGACCGGCACGCTCGCGCTTGAGTGACAGCTCGAACGGACTGGCGCCGCTAAGGCCGCTCATGCCATCGCTGGAGCCGGAATACACCCAATCACCAGGTAGTGTGAGATTGCCTGAGCCTATGCCCTGGAAGGGGCTGACTACGGTATCTGAGTCATAGGTCTTGATGCTGCGATAGTCCAGGCTGATGTTGTAGCTGCCTGGGCGACCGGTTTTCAGGCTGGCGCGGCCATTGTCCATGCCGAGGTTTTCGGCGCTGAACTCGGTGCGATAGCCAGACTCGGTGACGTTGCGTACATCGGCATCGAGCTTGTAAGGCACTTCTTCATCGCTGCCAAAGCTGTTGGCCGAGCGGATATCGTCACTGTCCTGATAGCCAACGCCTACACCAGCTGTGCCATTGGTGCCGGTTTCCAGGGCGCAGCCCTTACACACCCAGGCGTCGTATTTCACCTTGTCGGTATTGGCGTTTTGCAGGCTGTAGCCGCCCGCCAGTGCGGGGGCTGAGGCTGCCAGCAGCGCCAGGGTGATCATATTGAGTTGAAATCTCATGATGGCGCCTCCTTAACGTTGCAGCAACTTGCCGGATGGATGGTTGGAGCCATGCACCTGACTGTGACAGTTCAGACAGCTTCTGCCGCCGGTGAAGGCGTTATCGCCCATTTCGCTGCCCATGCCGGTATTGCCCAGATAGGCGCGGCTGGCATGGCCGTCGGCGGCGTGACATTGCTGACACAGCGCCGGTGCGCGGGTCTTCAACATAGCGTCGTTAGCTGAGCCGTGAGGATTGTGGCAAGAGGCACAATTCTCAGTGACGGGCGCATGCTCCCACAGTTTTGGGCCGCGTTTCTCCGAGTGGCAGGCGTAACAGGTTTCGTTGACACTGGGTTTTACCAGCCCGGCATCACCCATGCTGCCATGGGGATTGTGGCAGTCGCTGCACACCATCTGGGCCCACTTCAGCGGATGGCTTGAGCGTTTGTTCAGCTCAGTCTTCTGCTTGGTGTGACAACTGGTGCACACTTCCATTTCGGTGTTTTTCGACAGCACTGGATCCTTGGCGGTGTGCACGCTGTGGCAGCTGGCGCAGGACACATCGGCGTTGTCGTGGTGACCACCATTCCAGGCCATGCGCTTGTCGTCCTGGTGGCACGACAGACACACGCTGTTTTGCTTCTCAGCGCTCAGGGTAGAGTCCTTGCCGAAGGTGATCATCGGCTCGTTACCGCCCTTGTTGTGGCTGCCCATGGGGCCGTGGCAGGATTCGCACTGCAGCCCAGCCATGGGGCTCTTGCTGGAGTCGATGGCGCCGTGGACACCCTTGAAGAGGTCCATGACTTTTTCTGACTTCTTGTGACACATCAAGCAGGAATCGGCACCTTTGGGCGAGTAGTTGCCTTCGGCAAACTTCTTGTCCAGGGTGGCCTCAACCTCCTCGGGCGTCATCTTGGCGTCCCATTTCGATGCGTGTGCCGGGGCGTGCATGCCAAGGGCAAGCAGACCGCCGATAAGCAGCGAGCCGAGGACGACTGACAGGGGTCTTGTTTTCATTATCTGGCTTCCTTATTTGTCCTTTCCGAAAGAAGGGGAGAGCGGGCTCTCCCCGGGACAAGGCAAATTACATCTTCACCACAGTGTGGTCGGCAACGGTAGGCTGGTGGCAGAAGAAACAGGTTTCCTGCTGCGCCGCCTGGTTGGCTTCCACATAGTCGCCATCAACAATGGCACCCATGTTGGTCAGACCGTGGCCTATGCTCTCTGGCGCGTGGCAAGAGGTACAGGTGGCCGTGATAGGCGTGGTGTACTTGCTGGCGGAAGTGGCCAGTGCACCTTTGGCTTTGAAGGCATTGAGATTGAAGTCGTTGTGGCACTGAGAGCAGTTGTTGAACACTGACTCTTTACCGTGTACCACGTGCAGCTTCATCTCGAAGGCACCTTTGTTGGCGCCACCGGCATAGGTGCCATCAGGGGTGTGACAGGCCACACAGGCATCCACACCCACAGTCAGCTTGCCGTTCACATCGCGGCCCAGTTGCTCGCTCATGATAAAGCCGGCGTGGTAACCCTTGTGGATATCGAAGGTTTCACCGTGACAGCCCTGACAGGTGGCAAAGTTCACTGAGTCAATGTGGCGGAAGTTGGCGGTTTCGCCCGCTTTGGTGCCATGGGCCAGCTGCGCTTTCATCGACTGAGTGGCAACGCCGTCGCCGCAATCGACAAAGTCAGTGCCGCTGACACACATGTCCAGACCGATAAAGCTGAAGGCGGTGTTGGTATCACCCGCGCCGAAAGGCAGCGCTGGGGTGGTGTATACCAGTTTGCCGTCAACTACTGTCACATCGGCTTGCAGGGCACCGGCTTTCACCAGATCCTTGGTTACTTTCTTCTCACCACTGCCTGGGCTTGGGTTGTAGCCCATGATGGGGAAGTTGGGACCCACGTTGGTGATGGTTTCGATACGCTGGATTTTGGCTATCAGGCTGCTCGCATCCACCGCGTTGCCGGCGGCATCTGTGATGGTCAGCGTCAGGGTGGCGGTGTTGTCGTCATTGCCCTGCAGCATGGCATCCATACCCAGCTTGGCTACCACTTCTTTGGCAACCTGGCCCTGGGCTGAGTGCAGCTCGGCTGTCCAGTCACTGTTGTGGCAGGCAACGCAGTTGCTGTTATCCACCTGCTGAGAGTGACCCTTACCGGCTGCAAAGTCGATATTGGTGTGGCAGCTGCCACAGCTTTGCGCTGTAGGGATACGGCTCCAGTTGGCCCAGTCAGGCGCCACTTCTTTTTCAACGTGACAGCTTTGGCAGTTTTCCAGAGCGGCTACGCCGAAGGCAGGTTTGATCTTGTTGTCGGCTTCATCCAGGTTGAAGTGGATGTCGTGGATAAAGACGTTGAACTCTTTACCATCGCTGACGCGGCCAGGGGTGTGACAGCTGGCGCAGAAGTTGACATCGCCGGTCATGTGACCCGCTTCCTGAACGTCGCCGTGACAGGCGTTACAGCTTTCGGTGGCAACAATTTTGCGGCTGTAGAAGGCATCAGCACCTGAGTCGCCCATGAAGTCGGTCAGGGCGGTGGTGCCGGGCACTGTGGTGCCATCTGGCAGGGGCACGTTGTAGTTGCGGATCACCAGACGCTGAGCCAGCTGAGCCTTGTATTCAGAGCGGGTTGAATCAGCCAGGTTAGCGGCGAAGGTGTAGCTGTAGCGGCCGTTTTTGTGGTCAACGAAGGTTCCTGGACACTTGCCGGCTGGCAGGTCGCAGGTTTCGTCCAGCAGGTATTCCCACTGGGAGCTGTTACCGGCGCCAGTGGCACCTTCAGGCAGCAGCTGCTCGGCGTAGAAGCGCATTTTCTGCAGACCGATTACGGGTTTGTCTTCTTCGTTGGTAACGGTGAATTCAACGTTGGTGATGCCGTCGTTGATACGGGTATCGTCGAAGGTGAAGTGGAGTTCGCTAATGGCACCGGCGGGTTCGCCACCGGGGTTACCGGGGTTGCCGTCGCTGCCATCGCTGCCACCACAGGCGGTTAAGCCAATGGCACTGGCTGCCAGGAGCAGTGCTAACTTTGAGTTATGTGCGTTCATCATGGTGTTCCCTGCATAGGTTGTCATCGCTTGTGGCCGGGCGGCTTGCCATCTGGGGTGCCGTCTAGTGGCTTGGCCATCTAAGTCAATGTTGGAAATAGAATTCCCCAAGGAAAAGTTACCTCATAGGGGGTAGAAAATCTGTTCTCTTGTATCCAATGTGTGAACTGGATCCGGCTATTTAAAAAGGGGTAGAGACCCCGGGCGGGGAAAGCTGTTTCAGATCAAAAAAACCGGGCTTTTTCAGCAGCATTTTGCAACAAAAAACGGGGAGCAAATGCTCCCCGTTTTGATGTTGGTAACTTATCCGTTACTTGCTGTGCAGGCCACGGATCTGCTCTGGGCTGTGACAGGTAGAGCAGCTTTCTTTGGCGCGGGTGCGTACGTCGTCGGCACTGGTTCCATCGACGATACCGCCGTTGGTTTCAATGTGAGACTTGGCCGCTTCACCCATGTACTTCTGGTGACAGCTCAGGCAGGCACCGGCATCGGAAGATACCCAGATATCTGCGCCGCCGTTGTCCTTGTCGCCATAGCGCCATACGCGGTCAGGCGCGCGGCCCAGGGTGATACCCTTGTCGGTGTGACAGGTGCTGCAATCGGTCTTCAGCACTGTGCCTGTCTGGGCACCGGCGTACTTGAGGTAGTGACCTGAAGCGCCGTGGGCTTTGTAGGCGAAGCTGGTAGGCTTCTTGCCGCCTGGGTAGGTGTCGTCCGTCTTGGTGGTCTTGTCAGAGGTGTGGCAGGTCTGACAGTTCACGCCATTGTCGTAGTGATACACCTGCTGATTGTGACAACCCTGACAGGTAGTGGCATCAATGATTTCGCGGCGCATGGCAGGCTTGGCAGCATCGTCCACGCCACCGTCTTTCCAAACGAAGTGCAGCGCATCATCTTTGACTTCAAGCTTGCGTACACCTTCGGTGGCGCAGTCGGTCATCACCACTTCCGGACGGCCGTAACCACCGTTGTTGAAGCACACCTTGAGTGCTGACCACAGCTCGAAGGTCTTGCCGTTGGCATCGGCTGGCAGATCAATCTTGCTGGCGGTCAGGGTGTAGCTCTTATCGGTAGCGTCATAAGTGCCTTCTTTGAGCGCAATACGACGGTTGCTGTAAGAGCCATCATAGTAACCGGGGAAGTCTTTATCGCTGTCCCAGGCCATGACCACGCGGCTGCCGGTGTCGAGGAACTCGGTGCCAACGGCGTTGCCGTCTTTATCCAGTACCTGCACCTTGAAGGTGAACTTGCCGTTGGCATCAACGCCAATGTTGCTGAACTTCACTGACATTTCTTTCGTCATGTCAAAGGCTTTCAGTACATCGCCATGGGCCTCTGCGGCGCTGCGGGCATAACCGCCATCAGCGTGACAGCTCATGCAGTTGGTGCCTGAGTTGTACTTGTAGTGGGTGTCAGATGGCAGCTCGGTGTGACAGGCGATACAGGCATTGTTCGACAGGTCGGCCTTGAACAGGTCGGCATTGGCCGGTGCCTTGGCGCCTTCGGTGTGACAGGCCGCACAGTCGGCCGCTGGGCCTTGTGGGTACATCACCTTGCTGTAGTCGTGTACGCCACCGCCATAACCAATCACCTTATAAGGCGCCTGCACCATTTTCTCCTCGGTGGGAGAGTAGGTCATGCGCTCTTCGCCTTTGTGAATGGCGTGGATCATGTAAGTGAAATCAACGCTGTTGCCGGACTCAGGATCGCCCGAGGTATTGGTGTGGCAAGAGGCGCAGTTTTCAATGTCGATACGACGACCGCCGTGCAGCTTCAGGCTTTCTGGCTGGTGGCAGGTGTAACAGGTCTCGATACTGACCACATCACGGGTTTGAATGCCATCGGTTTTGCCGGAAGAAGGCTGCCAGTCATAGTGGGCGTTGGCGGTCACCTGGGGCAATTCAAGCTCGAGGGTGGCTCTGTGGGTGTTGTCCGCATCGAACGTCACAGGTACAGGCTCGGTTACCCCGGCAATGTTGGTCTGGAAGGTATAGGTGTAGGTACCGTCACCGTGGTCAACCAGGCAGGCATCACACTTGCTGGCGGCTTCTACGTTGGCCTGGAACTGGGCAGAAGGATTGATGTCGGTATCGCCTTCAGGTACCCAACTTGGGTTGGGGTCTTTCTTGGCGTTGATATAGGCTTGCCACTGGAAACCGCGATCGGCTTCAACAGCTTCTTCCCCTTCACCAATGGTCTCGGTGACGTGGGCCAGCTGGGCAATGCCAAAACGCAGGTCGTGATCCTTGGTCAGACCCAGCACGGCAACGCCATTGGCGTTTTCCAGTGAGAAGTCGACACTGAGCTTTCCTGCATCAATGGTGGCGTTGGTAAAGGTGGCTTTCAGGGTGGAAGTGGTGTCGATACTGACGCCGATGACACCATCTTTGCCGTCTTCACCGTCTTTGCCGTCGCTGCCGCATCCGACGAGCGTTAAAGACAGTAGTCCGGCACCCAATATCGCTTTTGTCGCGGCATTGAAGTTGAACCCTTTCATCATGGTATTCCCTGCAATAGTTTTAGTTATCACCGAACTTGTTGGCAAATAAGAATAATTCCTATTAACCTCATGCGGTGTGTGGAATTAAGCTTCCACCCCCAAGGCTATCCAAGGTGTGACCATTTCGCAGTCAATTTAGGTCGGATCTGTGACTGAGTTCTGACTATTTCTTTAGAGGTATTCGATTGGCTAACTCATTCCTCTTCAAATGCTTGTGACTTTTGATTCTGGTCAAAAAAGAGGTACCGGCCCGAGCCGATACCTCATCATGGTTTAGAAATGCACCGGGTGAACCTTATCGATGCCGAAGCTCTTGCCTTCGCTGTGACAGGCGGCGCAGGACTCGCCGCCGCTGTAGCTGCCCTGGGTGCCCTGGTACACACCACCGTTTTGCAGGAAGTGGTTCACAGCGGCCTCATTACCGGCCAGGGTTGGCGCGTGACAGGAGGCACAGGCGGCAACCGTTGGCGAATATTCACCGTCGGCGGCGAGGAACGCCTGCTTGATAGCCAGACTGTCGAGCTTGATTTGCCCCTTGTCGTGACAAACAGCGCAGTCGGCCACATTGCCCGGGAAGCTTATCTCTGTGGTGTAGTTACCGTAGCGTCCGTCGCGGGTGTTGGCGTGGATTTGATGCGCCATCACTTTGAAGTCAAAGCCGCGATTAAAGGCCTTGGCATTGTGCGCCTGGGTTGGGGCGCCGTTGTGGCAGCTGGCGCAGCTGCCATCTTCCAGATGTACAGCCGTGTTGGGCTCTGATGTGTGGCAGCTTGAGCAGCCGGTGTCAGGGCTACCGGTGGCTCGGGTGCGGGAGTGGGCCTTGGAGAAATCGGCCTGCGCATCATGGCAGTCGGCGCATTTGCCCGCAGACACCACAGGCTCGGGACCCTCGATGGCATCGCCGCTTTGGGAGAAGCTGGCGCGTTTGGGGGCAACCACAACTTCGGTGATATTGGCCTGCTCATCATCACAGGCAACGGCAGCGCCGCTGGCCTTGTCGGCACACACATACAACTTGGCAGACAGGGTGCCTTGCTGGATGGCGTTGATATCGGCATGGGTCAGGCCGTCAATCTGATACTCAATTTGAGCGCCGTTTTCGTGTTTCTCAATGGTGCCATTGCTGTACTTGCTGTAATCGGCCAAATCCACGCTGAAGCGCCCGGCATGCTGGCCAAAGTTGGCTGACAGTCGGCGGATGCTGTAGTCGCCGTCAAAAGCTGCGGCAACCAGCCAGAGACTTTTTACCGCAGGGTCCAGATCCGGTGCCTGCGCCGCTGGCCAGTTCAGGGTGACAGTCAGGCTGCCCTTGCCTTCATTCAGGACAAAGCGGCCGGTCTCCAGGCTGAATGCATAGGTTTCGCGCACCGAGGCTTTGGCGTTGTCCACCGCAGTGTGGAAGATGGCGGAGCCCAAGGGATTGGAGTCGTCGGCATGACAACCGGCGCAGTTGCCAGCCTCAAATACTGCGCGCACATCGGCGCCCTTGATGCCATCTATGTCCGGGCTGGCGTAGTAGTGGAAGTAGTTACCGACAAAGCCACGGTCTTTCTGGCCGTCGGGTGGGGTGAGCCAGGCGGCCTGGTCGACTACATTAAATTCACCCATATGGCAGGAGGCACAGGCTTCCTGACGATGGAAACCAAAGTATTCAGCCTGCGCCGGGGCATCTTCACCCTGAATATGACAGGTTTGGCAACTCTCACCTCCGGGGAAGGTGACCTTGCTGTAGTCATGGATGCTGCCGCCATGGCCCACCATGGTGTAGCGGCCCTGGTGAATGCGGTGCAGCATGGCGCCAAAGTCGAGGGTGGCGAAGGTTTCCGGATCGCCTGCGTAGCTGGTATGACAGACCACACAGTTTTCGATATCGGTGCGTTTGCCGCCATGCATCAGCAGCTTGGGCGCAGCGGCGTTTTGGTAATCATCGTTGTGACAGCGGATACAGGACTGTTGCAGCGCCACCAGTTCGCGGCTTTCATCCGCCTTGGCTGCCATGCCGGTGGCGGGAACAAAGTCGTAATGGCTGTTAATCAAAGTGGCATTGCTGACAGTGGCGGTGGGTTTCAGCTCCAGGGTGACTCTGTGGGTCAGTTCGGGGTTGAACTCGGTATTCAGGCCATCAATTTGAGGATACTCGGCAAGGCTTTTGGGAAAGGTAAAGCGGTACACCCCTGAGTCCAGCACGTCAATACAGTCGGTTTTACAGCTGCTTTCGATGCCGGGTTGGATCTGCGTCCGTGCCAGAGCCGCAAACGCTGGAGGTACATGGGCATCGTTTGGCTGCTTGAGGCTGTTGATATAGCTGGTCCACTGGCTGGGTTTGCTTCCCTTGCGGCTCGATTTGCCCGGCGCTTCATCAAGCTGGCGCTTTTGTAATACATCCAGCTTGGCGATGCCGACGCCGAGGGTATTGATTTCTTTGAAGGACTCAAGCCCATACACGGGCACGCCGTTGGCATTTTCCAGGCTGAAATCCAGACTCACCCTGCCGTTATCAATCCGGGCATCAAGAATAGTTGCTGTTAAGCTGCTGGCAGATTGGATGGGCACGCCGGTGACGCCGTCGTTGCCGTCGCTGCCATCCTTGCCATCACTGCCGCAGCCGCCGACCATGGCTGCCAGCAATGCCGTGCCAAAGGCAGCACGGAGCCGATTGCTTTTATTATGGTTTTTCATCATTTTCCCCTGCAAAGGTCACCGGGTTCCCGGTAGGTTTGGTGTTCGGCGTGATTTACCCATAAAGGCGTAGTGCCAGCCACGGCCGATAAAAGGGGATGTGAACTGCTTCAAACTGGCGGTTGATGAATTGTTAACTTTGTAATTTGCTTTTCAATACAAGCAGATAGTTAGAGGTTTTTGGTGCCGGGAGCAAGGCGTGCCGATTTAGGCTGGCCATTCTGAATCCGGGCTGACTGGATGGCGAAATTCTGTGCCGATTTATTGCGCTAAATCATGCCGCTATGCGTTGCTGGTGAGGTACGAGCAAGGGCAACTCAGTGAATCGTTACTGAACTGAAAACGCCAAAGCCTGGTCGATAACAGTTGCTGCAAAAGGTATCGGCACCGCATTTGTTCCAGGGCAAGCCAGAGCACATAACTCATAACGCAGAGCATATAAAGCTATGCCAGCTGTAAGGCTGGCGGGGCGTTTGGCCTGTCATTTGGTTACGGCAATTCAAGTGCCACTGAGAAAGCGATACTTCAGCGCCGATTGCGATGGGCAACTGAGCCAAAAACAAAAGGCAGCCTGAGCTGCCTTTTCGGTTAAAGCGGATGATTTATTTATAACGTACCGGATGCACGCTATCGACACCGGCGGCCTTGCCTTCACCGTGGCAGACGGCGCAGGTTTCGCTGCCAGGGGTGAAGCTGCCGCGAGGGTCAGAGGCTACGCCACCATTGGCACGTACGTGGGCCAGCAGCGAGTCTTTTGGACCGTGGCAGCTGATGCAGGCTGCGGCAATCGGCGAGAACTCCACTTCATTGCCATTGGCATCGGTTGCCGGGGTGGCGGGAACCTTGGCCAGGCCGGTCAGACTAAGGCTGCCCTTGTCATGGCAACTGGCGCAGTTGCCATAGTGCTCGGGGAAGGTTATCGGATCTTCACCTGTGCGTTTACCGGCATGGTGGGCGTGGATGCGCACCTTGAAGTCGATGTGGTTTTGGATTTCCTTGGTGCCCGCATTGTTATAGGACGGGTTGTGGCAGGTCTGGCACTCGCCTTCGAAGTTGCTGCGACGGCCGCTGTGGGTCATCTTGCTTTCGAACTTGGCCAGATACTTATTGTCGTGACAGTTATCGCAGGTGCTGTTTTTCACCAGACTGCGACGCGCTGCCAAACCGGTATCGCCCTGAAGATTAAACACTACCGCAGGCCCCGGGATCACCGACGGGTTAAGCGCTTCATCGCTGCCGCTGCCACAAGCCACGCCAGCCAGGGTGTCGCGGTCGACACACATTTGCGAGGTGATGAAGGCCGACGAAGGCAGCGCCGGGTCGACCGTCAGACTGAAGGCATTTTCGTACTGGTAAATGCCATCGGCACCGGAAACCGGAGCCAGGTTCAGCAGGTTCACGTTGGTGTGGCCGGCGGTAAAGTCTTCTTCATTACCAAAGCCTAAATACAGGGTGCTGTATTTGATCCTGGGATCGGCATTCGGGCTTGGCTGCGCTGCGCCCTTGCTGTCTTTCACGCTGACGGCAAACTTCAGCATACCAGCTTCGAGACGCACTGAATCAGCAACCAGAGTCGCCTGATAATCCAGGCGCACATTGTCTTTGGCGATAGCGTCGGTGAAATGATGCCCTGCGCCTTCTGTATCTTTGTCTGCATGGCATGCGGCGCAGGCATGGTCAGGTTGATACTTGGCGTGCATCTCAGCCTTGATGGTGGCCGGGTCTGTGCTGTCTACGTGGCACGAGCCGCAGGCGAGCGCTCGGTGATGGCGGAAGTTAGCGGCATCCGCTGGGCGGTTTTCACCTTCCTGGTGACAGACGCGGCAATCATAGGCATCGGCAGGGAAGGTGACTTCCGAGAAGTCATGCACGCTGCCGCCATAGCCCACCATCAGATACTTGCCGCGGTGGATTTGGTGCAGCATATAGCCAAAGTCCAGTGGCGAGCCGGTTTCAGGATCGGCGGCGTAACTGGTGTGGCATACCTGGCAGTTGGGGGTATCGAAGCGGCGGCTGCCGTGGAAAATTAGCTTGGGCGCCCAGGCGTGGCCGTAATCACTGCTGTGGCAGCGCAGGCAGGAGTCCTGCAAATTCTCCACCAAGCGGGTTTCTTCCGGGCTCGCGGCCTGGCCTGTGACCGGGATAAAGTCGTAGTGGCTGTTGACCAGTTTGTCGGTACTGCCATCGACCCTGAGCTCAAAGCTCACCCTGTGGGTCAGGTTGGCGTCATAGGTTAAATCCAGGCCCTCGATGGGTTCCACTGAGGCAATATTTTGCTTGAAGGTGTAGCTGTAACTGCCGTTGCCGGTTTTTTCGATACATTCCTGACGGCAGCTGCTTTCGATGTTGGCCTGGATTTGGGTGCCGGCTTTGTCTTCGTAGCCTGCGGGGATTTGCGCCGCTACCGGCTCGACCACCCGGTTGATGTAACTGACCCACTGGGGCGTTTTGTAGCCTTTGCCGCTTTGGGGCACCAGCTTGGCAATGCCCACCCCCAGGGTATCGACCCCGGCGTAGGTGTCCAGGTCGGTAATGGCGACGCCATTTTTATTGGTCAGACTGAAATTCACCACCACTGTGCCCGCATCAATGCTGACATCGTCAATTTGCACTGCGATATCCCTGGCACTGGCCAGGGTCAGTCCCACTTCGCCGGGCGTGCCATCTTCACCGTCTTTACCGTCACTTCCACAGCCAACAAGCAGCAAGGCTCCAAGAAGCGGTGTCATCCATAAACTGTGATTGTATTGCTTCATCGTCGTATCCCGAACCTGTAAAAGTCAGGGGCCGCCAAGTGGGTGGCCCCGCGCGGATTATTGAATGGGGTGCACTTTCAGCACATCGACTATGCCGCCCTGGCCGTGACAGGTGGCGCAGCTTTCGGTGCCTGCTGTGGCATCGGCCTGGGTGCCGCCAAACACGGCACCTTGCTGCCTCATGTGGTTTTTGGCGCTGTCTGACTCGTGGCAGTTGCTGCACACGGCGGCGGTGGCACTGGTAAAGCTGCCATCATTCAATGCCATGGGCTGCACCGCGGTGGACAGTGGCAGGGCGATACTCAGCACGCCGCTGGCATTATTTGCGTGACACTGGGCGCAGTTGCCAATCTTGCCCGGATAGTTGAGGGTCTCGAAACCTTCAAACTTACCCTGGTGCAGGGCGTGGATAAGCTGCTTGAAATCCGCCGTGGTATGGGCTGGATTGGCGGCAGTGGCATCGGCCTGCATATTGTGGTTGTGGCAAAGTTGACACTGAGCCTCAAGGTCGTTGCGGGCGCCGTGGAAGTTAAGCTGCTGATCGCCGTGGCAATTACCACAGGTTTCATTGCTGACCACGCTGCGACGGCCGCTGGCGCTGAGTGCCGAGGCGCTGAAGAAAGCGTGGCTCGATTTGGTCACGATAACCTCAATGCCATCAGCGCACTCGGCCAGCGCACCATTGGCGCCGCATACCCGGCCCTGCATCGCCAGCGTGCCGGTATCGGTTTCGGTGCCGGCAGGCACAGTAAGGCCGGCAATGGCATAGTAGTTCACGCCATCGGCTGAGGAGACTGGCGCTGTGCTTTGCAGCCGCACTGAGCGGGCGCTGCGGGTCGCATAATCCATGCTGCCGCCCCAGTTGGCGTAGACGCGAAGGTCAGAGACAAAGGGCAGGCTGTCGGCAGCGCCGTACACTTCACCGGTTTGCGGATTGGACAGCTTCACCCCTACGGTGACTGTGTCGCCACTGAGGCTTGCAGAGACGATTTCAGCGTGGAAGGCTGCCAGAGTGGTGTCCTTGTCGCCGTCGCTGTGGACTTCAGCGGTCCAGTCGGCATTGTGGCATGCGACACAATTGGCATTGGTGGGCTGCGCCGGGTGGCCTTCACCGGCGGGGAAGTTAATGTTGGTGTGGCAGCTGCCGCAGGCTTCCATGGTGGGCACTGTGTGCCAGTTCTGGTTATCGGCGAGCTGCTCATCGGCCTTGTGACAGGTTTGGCAGTCTGCCAGCGGTTTGGGGAAACCCGCCAAGTGCTTGCCATGCACCATGGGAGCGAACACATTGGCCGGATTGGAGACCTTGGTGGCGTTGTGGCAGGTGACGCAGGTTTCGACCTGATTGTATTTGCTGCCGTGGAAGGCAAGATTACTGTGGCAGCTGTTACAGGTTTCAATGCTGACAATATTGCGGGTGTAGGCAGGCTCGCCCCCGGTTTGCCAGTCTTTGTGGACGTTGGTGACTGGCAGCTTGGTGCCGTCAGGCAGCGCATCGCCGCCAAGTTTTATCACCAGCCTCTGGGTGGCGCCTTCCTGCAAAGTCTGGCCATTCATGCCATCAAAAGGCGCGCTGAAACTGTAGGTGTAGATGCCGGTTTTAAGGTCGGTATAGCTGCCCGGACAGGCCGAGGCGGAGCAGTTCTCGGCGCCGAAGTGCTGCCAGGTGCTGGCATTGCCGGCACCGGTAAAGCCTTCAGGTACCAATTGGGCGGCAATAAAGGTGGCGGAGGGAATACCTATAACCACTTCATCGGCCTGATTGGTAACCCGGTATTTGACCTCGGCGATACCGTCTTTAAGACCGACCTCCATAAACTCGACATTCAGGCTTTGAATATCCATGGCGGGTTCGCCGCCCGGATCGCCGGGATTGCCCGGCTCACCATCGCTGCCGCCACAGGCCGCCAGAGCCAACAGACCTGCGGCTACCAGCGGCATGCGATACATCTGAATCATTCTGTTTTTATTGATTATTGTGTTCATTGTGCGTTCCTTCCTTGCAAGCCTGTTACCACTGGTAGCTGAAGCTGAGACCAACATAGTGGGCCTGATAATCGTGGCTCAGGGAGCCAAGCAAAATCAGGTTGGGGATCGAATCCGGCATCAGGCCATCGTTGCCCCAATCCATGTCCTGATAGTCTTCGTACAACCAATCGAGGCGCATCGACATGTTGTCGGCCAGCTGATAATCCGCCCAGGCGCTGAGGTTGTGACGGGTAGCGCTGTAGGGGCCATACACCACTGACAAGCCCTGGCTGACCTCGGTGTCACTGGCGCCATCGCTGTAGCCGTAATCGATGCCGAGCGTCAGCTTGTTGTCCATCAGCTGCTGCCATTTCAGGCCCAGGCTGGCACTGGTTTGGTCGTCTCGGTTTTCCGCCTGCCAGAAACTGACACCATTGGCGCTGCCGGTTTGGCGGTTATCGCGCCAATCCTGGCCAAAGAAGCCGTTGAGGCTCAGGTTGTCGCCCAGTGGATAAGCCGCGTTCAATCCATAGCCGGTGTAGCGTACTTCGGTGAGGCCAAGCTCGGTTTCCAGATAGTCTTCAAGGCCGGTGTGCAGGTTGAACTGAATGGAGACCTCGTTGAAGTTGTGGTCTGTCATCAATCTCAGCTCACGCTTGTCGCGATCGGCAAGGAAATACTGCCGCATGGCGCTCTGGTTGGCCGCTTGGGTCAGTTCGCTGGTTTGGTAACTGTCGCCGCGTCGGGCCCGCACTTCACCCATCAGACTCACGCGCCATCCGGGCATCAGCTGTGCCCGCAGTGCCGCTTCGACGCTGTTTTCAAACACAGAATCGCGGCTCAGGCCGGAATACTGGTTATGGTCGTAGCTGTAGTTGGCATCCAGGTTCCAGTTACTGCCAAAACGGTATTTGGCGCCAAGCTTCAGTAACTGGCGGGTGCGGTCGTAAGGGGTATTCTGGACTTCACCGCGATAGATGCTGTCGGTGGTTACCAGCGGATACCAGGCCTGCTCGGTTTTGTTATCCCGGTCGCGATAATCGTAGGAGCCATAGACAGAGAGCTCGCGACTGAGCCGATTACGGTAACTGAGCCCAAGCTCCATCATATCGACCTGGGTGTCGGCACTGGCGTGGGGCAGCGCTGGCGAGGGGCCGGTCACAGTGGCGGGCAGCAGCGGGTCGTCCTGGGTCATGCGGGCAAAACGGCTGTGGATCAGTGCTTGCTGTGCGCCTTCAAAAAACTGCAAGTCCCCGCCAAGGCTGAAGGCCTGATTGTCCGGGTCTACTGCCATCTGGCCGTTATAGGCGGCGCCAAACGTGGGGTAAAAGGCATTATCGAAGGCCAGGCGTTGATGATCGTTTTTGTATTTGCTGATTTGGCCATTGAGGCCACCCAAAAAACCTTCGCCGCGCCAGTACAGCCGTGCTTCCAGGGTGTCGGTACTGTCGTCGATGGGCTTGGCAATCATGGCGGCGTTGGTCAGCAGATTGACCGCGCTTCGACTGGCGCCGCTGCGGGTTTCATGGCGGAAGTTAAGCTCGGTATCAAAACCCTCGCCTTTTACCGTGCCGCCGAGGGTGAAGCGCTGGCGCTTCTTCTCAAGGGTGACTGTTGCAGCATTATCGAGTTCCGTCATTCCGGCGGTGGTGCCAGCCGCTTGCCAGTTGTCCGGCAGACGCAGGTTATCACCGTCTTCACGGTAAGGACTGCGCGCGGCGTTACTGTCGAAGCGGGCCAGAGCGCGGTAATCGAGATAGAAGCGATAACTGCCGGGCTTGGCAATGCTCAGATTGGCGCTGGCAGCATCGAAGCCCAGTTTGTCGGCTTGAAAATCGAGGCGGTAGTCGTTTTCGCCCCGGTCATGGATATCGGCACTGAGGAAGGCGGTGGCACCGTCTGTGTCTGTCCCTGTGGTGTTGCCGATATGGCTGTCTTTGCCATTCTGCAGCGCAACCCCTGCGGTGACGGACGATGTTAGCTCAGTTTTCGACTGGCAACCTTTGCACACCCAGGCCTCTTGCTTGATGGTGCTGCGGTTGGCGTCTTTCAAACCGTAGCCAGCCGATGCCTGCGCGGACAGCGCCGAGGCCACGGCCAGTGCCAGTGCCAGCAGGCTGAGGGCGGTATTGGGAAATGGCTTCATTATGACCTCCTCAGCGTTGCAGCAATTTGCCGGATGGGTGATTGGAACCATGCACCTGGCTGTGGCAGTTCATACAGCTTTGGCCTGCGGTAAAGGCGCTGGGTGCGGCGTTGAATTGGGCATTGGCGGTGTGACCAACGCTGGCGTGGCACTGCTGACACAGTTGCGGCGCCTTGATGGTGAGCATGGCTTCGTTGACGCTGCCGTGGGGATTGTGGCAACTGACACAGTTATCGGTAATCGGGGCGTGTTCCCACAGTTTGGGGCCGCGCTTTTCAGCGTGGCAGGCATAGCAGTTCTCATTAATGCTCATTTGTTTTAAGCCGGCTTCACCCTGGCTGCCGTGGGGATTGTGGCAGTCGCTGCACACCATCTGGTTGCTTTCAAGCGGGTGGCTTGAGCGCTTATGCATGTCGGCTTTTTGGGCGAGGTGGCAATTGGTACATACCTCAACCTCGGTTTGCTTGTCGGTGATGGGGTCTTTGGCGGTATGGATAAGGTGGCAACTGGCGCAGGGGATATCGGCGCTGTTGTGATGGCTTCCTTCCCATGCCATGCGTTTGTCGTCCTGATGGCAGGACATACATACCGAATTTTGCTTGTCGGCGGGAATTGGCGCGTCTTTGCCGAAGGTGATCATCGGCTCCTTGCCACCTTTGTTGTGATTGCCCATGGGGCCGTGGCAGGCTTCGCACTGGAGATCGGCCATAGGTGAGGCGCTCGAATGGGTGCTGCCATGCACATTATCGAACAGTGCCATGACGGTGGCGCTCTTTTTATGGCACATCAAACAGGAGTCGGCTCCCTTGGAGGAGTATTTACCTTCGGCAAACTTTTTATCGAGGGTGGCTTCGATTTCACTGGGGGGCATGTCTTTCCAGGGCGTGGCTGCCAACTGGAACGAAAACAGCAGGCAAAGCAGACCCAGGGTCAGCTTGCTGCCAAGCAGGGGGATGTCCATCTTCATTCTCACACTTCCTGACGCGCGTTCGGGTTTATAGTTATTCTGTGATTGCTAATTCAGTAAATTGGCAAAGCACTAAAACAAGAGTGTAGAGCAAAATTGCGACAAGTCATTAACAGGCGCGTGTCTGGTATGTGGTAATTTGGTTGATTTTCCAAGGAATATCAGCGGAGTGTGATGTTAATCACATTTTAATTGTGGTTTCTTGTGGAAGGCACTTTCAAGAACTTTGCAGCCCCCGTTTATTCCTTCGGATTTTTGCCTCATAATTGGCATTAATTGAAAACTATTATCGTTACCAGTCAAAAAATTGATCCAGGTACGATTATCGAATGACAGACTTGGATAAAATGCCGGTCAGTCAAAGATCAAGATGGAACAGGGTGGACCTTGTTAATGAAATTGAGTGACCTTCGCCCGGGTGATAAAGCTGTTATCGCCGAAGTCGGGCAGCTCGACCTGCCACAAACCGTCAAGCGCAAGCTGTTGTCGATGGGGATCACCCCCAATACCCGACTGACCTTTATTCGCAAGGCGCCACTTGGCAGTGGGATTGAGCTGGATATCCGCGGCAGCAAGCTGTGCATGCGTCAGGAGCTGGCGGAAATCATCGACGTCAATCCCATCGAGAGCGGAGCTGCCCATGGCTAAACAATTTCATTGCGTTACCGTTGGTAATCCCAACGCCGGTAAATCGACCCTGTTCAATGCCCTCACAGGTGCCAACCAGCAGGTAGGCAACTGGTCCGGGGTCACCGTTGAGAAGAAAACCGGCCACTTTAGCCTCAGTGGCGCCGATGTGTATCTCACCGACTTACCCGGCATTTACGACATTCTGCCCGCCGGTCGCAGCTGCGATTGCTCCCTCGATGAGCAAATTGCCCAGCAATATCTGGCCGAGCAGCACATGGATGGCATTATCAACCTGGTGGATGCGACCAATATTGAGCGTCACCTGTACCTGACCGTACAGCTGCGCGAGCTTGGCATCCCCATGGTGGTGGTGGTCAATAAAATCGATATCGCTTTAAAGCGCGGTGTGCATATTGATACCCAGAAAATGAGTCAGGAACTTGGCTGCCCTGTGGTAGCCGTGTGCGCCCGAGATGCCAAAGATGTGGTCAAGGTGCAGGAGCAAGTGGTTTCGCTGCTCGAAGGAAAGGTTTCTGAAGCGCCGTTGGTGCTCAATTACGAGCGCGCCATTGAAGCCGCTGTGGCCGAGCTGCAAGCCAAAGACACCAGTCTGCCACGGGGCAGGGCGCTTGCCATGCTCGGCAACGGCCTTGGTTGTGGCTCCTGTAAAAACAGTGAGTTTGAATCGGAAGTGAGCCGCTGCGCCGATGGTCTTAAGGCCCAGGGGCTGGACATTGAGCTGATGGTTGCCACCACCCGCTTCAACTTTGTTGAACAGGTTTACCGCAGCGCTGTGGCCAACGATGAAGCGCCAACCCTGAGTGACCGTTTGGATCAACTGGTGTTGCATCCGCTGCTGGGTGTGCCTGTGTTCCTGCTGGTCATGTATCTGATGTTCATGTTTGCCATTAACGTGGGCAGCGCCTTTATCGATTTCTTTGATATCAGCGCCGGCGCCCTGTTTGTGGATCACTTTGGTGCGCTTCTTGGTAGTTGGGGCGCGCCTGAGTGGCTGGTGACCCTACTGGCTGGCGGCATTGGTCAGGGCATTCAAACTGTGGCGACCTTTATTCCGGTGATCATGGCGCTGTTTTTGGCGCTGTCGGTGCTGGAAAGCTCGGGCTATATGTCCCGTGCCGCTTTTGTGGTCGATGGTTTGATGCGCCGCATCGGTCTGCCCGGAAAAGCATTCGTGCCTATGATTGTGGGCTTTGGCTGTTCAGTACCGGCGATTATGGCTACCCGCACCCTTGGCAGTGAGCGCGAGCGCATCGTGACCGGTATGATGGCGCCCTTTATGTCCTGTGGTGCCCGCTTGCCGGTTTACGCCCTTTTTGCTGCGGCCTTCTTCCCGGAATCGGGTCAGAATCTGGTGTTCCTGCTTTATATCATCGGCATTATCGCCGCCATCGGCACAGGCCTTTTGCTTCGCAGCACCCTGCTGCCGGGGGTGAGCAGCGCCGTGGTGATGGAACTGCCGAACTATGAGATGCCCAAGTTCAAGGCGGTATTGTCCCGTACCGGCAAGCGTACCAAGAGCTTTATTCTCGGCGCGGGTAAAACCATCGTGCTGGTGGTGACCTTGCTGAACTTTATCAACGCCGTGGGCGTGGATGGCACCTTTGGCCATGAAGACAGCAGCGAGTCTGTACTCAGTGTTGTCAGCCAAAAAGTGACCCCAATTTTCAGTCCCATGGGTATAGAAGCTGATAACTGGCCGGCGACGGTTGGCATTATCACCGGGATTTTCGCCAAGGAAGCGGTCGTGGGCACCCTGAACAGCCTCTACAGCACGCCGGGCAGCGACGATGAAGGTCTGACGCCGCTGTCTGAATCCTTCAGCGAGGCGCTGGCCACCATTCCGGCAAACCTGCTCGGCATTGCCCCTGAAGATCCCATGTCGATGTCAGTAGGTGATGTGTCCAGTGTGGATACCGCCGCCGAAGAGCAAGGCGTGGACAGAAGTACCTTCAGTGCGCTGCAAAGCGGCTTTGCCGGACAACTGGCAGCCTTCTCTTACCTGGTGTTTGTGCTGCTGTACACGCCGTGCGTTGCGGCCATGGGCGCCCTGGTGAATGAGTTTGGCAAGGGCTGGGCGGTGTTTGCCGCGACCTGGACCTTTGGTCTTGCCTATGGCGTGGCGACCCTGGTGTATCAATGGGGCAATGTGGCGGCGCATCCGCTGCAAACCCTGGCCTGGACCACAGTGATTTTGGGTGCGCTGGTGGCCTTCTATTTCTACCTGAAGCAAAAGGCTAAGAAGACCCAGCAGATTATTCCGGGGATCAGGGTGATCACGGGCTGATTGTCGCCTTGAGTTTTTAATGAGAAGCAGCCTTGCGGCTGCTTTTTTATGGGCATTATCCCCCTTGGCAGAGTTTTTGATACAGGGGCATTGTCAGCGGGGGATTTCTGTAGGATCATGCAGGTTTTGACAAATTTGCCACTGTTTGCAAAAGAGGAGCTCCATGAGTCACGTGGACAACGAAGTACGTCCCAGTAACTTCATTCGCAATATCATAGATGAGGATTTGGCCAGCGGTAAGCACACCAGTGTGCACACGCGTTTTCCGCCTGAGCCAAACGGCTATCTGCACATTGGTCACGCCAAGTCTATCTGTCTGAACTTCGGTATCGCAGAGGACTACAAGGGCCAGTGCAACCTGCGTTTTGATGATACCAACCCTGAAAAAGAAGACATCGACTATGTTAATTCGATTCAGGAAGACGTTAAGTGGCTCGGATTCCAGTGGGATGGCGAGGTTCGCTATTCATCCAACTATTTCGATCAGCTCTACGGCTATGCAGTTGAATTGATCAACAAGGGCCTGGCCTATGTGTGTTTCCTCAATGCCGAGGAAACCCGCGAATACCGTGGCACCCTGAAAGAGCCGGGCCGTAACAGCCCTTACCGCGACACCTCCCCCGAAGAAAACCTGGCGCTGTTTGAAAAGATGCGCGACGGTGGCTTCAAAGAGGGTGAGTGTGTGCTGCGTGCAAAAATCGATATGGCGTCGCCCTTTATGTGTATGCGCGACCCTGTGATTTACCGCGTGAAGTTTGCCCATCACCACCAGACCGGTGACAAGTGGTGCATCTATCCGATGTACGACTTTACCCACTGTATCTCGGATGCGCTCGAAAACATCACCCATTCACTGTGTACGCTGGAGTTCCAGGACAACCGTCGTCTGTATGACTGGGTGCTGGATAACCTCAATGATTTCCAGGCGCCTAACCGTACCCGTCAGTACGAGTTTTCCCGTCTGAATCTTGAATACACCCTGATGTCCAAGCGCAAGCTGAACGATCTGGTGGTACGTGGTTTGGTGTCCGGTTGGGACGACCCACGTATGCCAACCATCGCCGGTCTGCGTCGCCGTGGTTACACCCCGGCCTCTATCCGCGAGTTTTGTCAGCGCATTGGTGTGACCAAGCAGGACAACCTGGTGGAAGTGGGCATGCTGGAAGCCTGTATTCGTGAAGATCTTAACGAAAACGCCCCACGCGCCATGGCGGTTATTCGCCCTATTAAGGTGATCATCGAGAACTTCACTGCACCTGAGCTTGAGTATGTGAAGGCGCCTGTGCACCCCAACCTCGAAGAGATGGGTGAGCGTGAGCTGGCGTTTGGCCGTGAGATCTATATCGATGCTGCCGACTTCCGTGAAGAAGCCAACAAGCAATACAAGCGCCTGGTGCTGGGCAAGGAAGTGCGTCTGCGTAATGCCTATGTAATCAAGGCTGAGCGCTGCGAAAAAGATGCCGAAGGCAATGTCACTACTGTGTACTGCACCTACGATCCTGAGACCCTGGGCCAAAACCCAAGCGATGGTCGCAAGGTGAAAGGTGTGATCCACTGGGTAGAAGCAACCACAGCGCTGCCTGCCGAGTTCCGCCTCTACGATCGTCTGTTCATCGATGCCAATCCGGCTGCCGCTGAAACCGTGGATGAAGTGTTGAACCCGGGTTCGCTGGAAGTGGTGCACGGCTTTGCCGAAGCGCCGCTGGCCAATGCCAAGGCTTCGCAGGCGTATCAGTTCGAGCGAGAAGGCTACTTCTGTGCCGACAGCAAAGACTCCGCCCCAGGCAAGCTGGTGTTTAACCTGACTGTGCCACTGCGCGAATCATTCTAATCGGATGAGCCACTGAAAAAGGCGCCATTTGGCGCCTTTTTCTTTTTACGGATGTTGCTGCAGCCTGTTATTGCAGCATAGGGCCGAAGCCGAGGCTCCAGAGGATCACGCTGCCTGCCATCAGGGCAACCAGCAGTACCAGGCCTGCGGTGACCACGGAACTTGCGTAGATAAAGCCCTTCTCTTCAGGGATGTTCATGATGATGGGCACCCCGGTATAGAGCAGATACACAGAGTAAGCCAGTCCAACCAAACCAACGACCATCATAAACCAGAGCACCGGATAGAGCGCCGACAGGCCGACCATGAACAGTGGGGTAGCTGTGTAGGTGGCAAGTTCAAGTGCCTGGGTGAAATCGGGTTTTGCGTCGAAGGTAATGGCCATCCAGTGGGCCAGATAGGCCAGGGCAAAGACCCCGGCAATCAAGCCGAAGTACATGCCGACTGACATGTAAAGTGCGCTTTGGCTGGTCAGGAACAAAGGCTCTCCTGCGCCCGGGTTCCATCCGATATGGGCCATTGCAAAATAGCTGCAGATAGGTGGGATGAGCGCAATCAACAGCAGGTGGCTCATACTGCTTTTGAGCGCCTCGTGGTTCTTTTCGATAGTGTGCCACTCTTCTTTTGGATGAGTGTATAACCCCAATAAGTGATTCAATATCATTATAATTATCCTTGTTTAGCAGTGGTTCCCATGCTCGCCAAACTTCAGACGAACCTTTTACAGCTCTGAGGTTATTTATTGAACAAAAATTGATGTCCGTCAAGGTGTGCCCGAAACTGTGCTGTTAACGGGCTTTGCAAGTCAGTAAAATGGCGCTCTTTCAGCCCCAAGGAGAAACCTAAGGTGATGCAGGAGTTGTTGGCGCCGGTGAAGGCATTTTTGGCCTGTGAAACCCCGGATGCCTGGATAGAAAAAGCCAAAAGTCCCGAGATGTTGCAGGCCATTTTGGTGGATCACTGTAACTGTGAGCTCAAGGCCGCCCAGACGGCGCTGTTTCTGATCCGTAAGTATGCCGTTGATCCCGCCTGCAACGAGGCTCTGCTTGCCTGGGTTAAGCCCTATGAGACCTTTGTTTACCATAAAGACCGTGATATGGCGGCGTTTCTGGCCCGCAGCGGCAAGAAAAACGATCTCGATGTGGCGCTCACGCCCAAGGCGGGATTTGCCCACGGTGATGAGCTTATTGCCAAAATGGTGCGGCTGATTAAGGAAGAGTTTCATCACTTTGAGCAGGTGCTGGAAATCATGCATGAGCGCGACATTCCCTATGCCAGTCTCAATGCCGGCCGTTACGCCAAGGGGATGATGAGCCATGTGCGTACCAACGAGCCTGCCACCCTGGTGGATAAGCTGATTGTCGGCGCCTTTATTGAGGCTCGGTCCTGTGAGCGCTTTGCCAAGCTGGCCCCCTTTATGGACGAGGAGTTGTCGCGCTTTTATGTGTCTTTGCTGCGCTCAGAAGCGAGGCATTATCAGGATTATCTGAAACTGGCCGAAGCGGTGGCAGGGGCCAATATCGATGAGCGGGTTGCCTATTTTGCGGCGGTGGAAGCCGAGCTTATTCAATCAGCCGATGATGAGTTTAGGTTTCACAGTGGCACGCCACTGAATTAATCTGTGCCGCGATCCAGAAGGTGTGTTAAGCCTGGGCCATAGCCCGGGCTTTTTTGTTGCTGGCCATTACTGCAGATAGGTATTAGTTGCCGAATGGCAGTTCGAGCAGTTTGGCACCCGCGGCGCTGACTTCAAGCACGCTGCCTTGCTCGTACCAGTCTCCCACCACGATGCGCCTGCCCGCGCTTTCTTCATGGATGGCGGGTCTGTGGGTGTGGCCATGGATCATCTGAGTGCAGTGGTGCTTTTGCAACAGCTCAGCCACGGCGCTGGGCTCGGCATCCATGATGTACTGACTTTTCATCTGATTACCGGCCTTGCTTTTGGCCCTCAAATTAGCGGCAATCCGCAGGCGGCGATTTTCAGAAAGCTTGCCGTAGACCCATTTGGCCCAAGGCTGATTTCTGAACCAACGAAAGCGCTGATAGCCCTTATCCAGAGTGCACAGACTGTCACCGTGCAGCAGCAGGGTAGGGATGCCATAAAGGTCGATTTGGTGCACTTCATCAAGTAATTGCATCCGGCTTAATGCGGCAAATTGCTTGCCAATCAAAAAGTCGCGATTGCCATGAATAAAGTAAACCGGCAGTTTTTGGCTGAGTTTGGCGATGTCGGCAGCGATATTGAGCGCGAAAGGCTCGGCAATATCGTCACCCACCCAAACCTCGAACAGATCGCCCAGAATATACAGGGCATCGACATCATCGAAGGGTTGAGACAGGAAGCGGCGAAAAGCCGCGGTGATATCGGGGCGATCTGCACTTAAATGCAGATCGCCGATAAAGAGGGTACGCATCTGCCTGGGATTAGCCTTCGATGCTGACCTTCTCAATCACAACCGCTTCCAGAGGCACATCCTGGTGCATGCCACGGTTGCCGGTGTTCACGCCCTTGATGGCGTTGACTACGTCCAGGCCTTCAACTACTTCACCGAATACGCAGTAACCCCAGCCCTGCATAGACTCAGATTTGAAGTCCAGGAAGGTGTTGTCGTTGACGTTGATGAAGAACTGCGCAGTGGCAGAGTGAGGATCAGACGTACGGGCCATGGCGAGGGTGCCAACCTTGTTGGACAGGCCGTTGTTGGCTTCGTTCTTGATAGGATCATGGGTACGCTTTTGCACCATATCCTCGGTGAAACCACCGCCCTGGATCATAAAACCATCGATTACACGGTGGAAAATGGTGCCGTCGAAGAAACCTTCGCTGGCGTAACGCTGGAAGTTTTCAGCAGTTACTGGGGCTTGTTCGTGGTTCAGAGCGATTTTGATATCGCCAAAATTGGTGTGCAATGTGATCATTTTTGCAGTACTCATTTGAAAATGTCGCCGGATTCTAACTTATCTGGCACGGCCCTGAAAGTGCAGTATTCAAGGCGTTTTGACCATGATAGACTCACAGGCTTGATTTTACACCCATTGGTAAGTGGAAAGAGAACAATAATGTTGAAGATATACAACAGTATCAGTCGTCAAAAAGAGGAGTTTAAACCTATACAGCCCGGCAAAGTCGGTATGTATGTTTGTGGTGTGACGATCTATGACCTGTGCCACATCGGCCATGGTCGTACTTTTGTGTGTTTTGACATGATTGTGCGTTATCTGCGTTACCGTGGTTATGAGGTAAATTACCAGCGTAATATCACCGACGTGGATGACAAAATCATCAAACGTGCCAATGAAAACGGCGAGAGCTGCGACAGCCTGACTGAGCGCCTGATTGGTGATATGCACGCGGATTTCGATGCGCTGAATATGGTGCGCCCAAGCTTTGAGCCCCGCGCTACCCTGCACATCGATGAAATCATCGACATGGTGAATCGCCTGCTCGACCGTGGTCATGCTTATGTGGCGGCCGATGGCGACGTACTGTTTGATGTGTCTTCCTACGCCGCATACGGCCGTTTGTCAGGCCAGGACCTCGAGCAGTTGCAAGCCGGTGCCCGGGTGGAAGTGGATGAAAACAAGCGTAACCCGATGGACTTTGTGCTGTGGAAGATGTCCAAGCCCGGCGAGCCTACCTGGGATTCGCCATGGGGTCCGGGTCGCCCAGGCTGGCACATCGAGTGCTCGGCCATGAACAGCAAGCACCTGGGGCTGCACTTCGATATCCATGGCGGCGGCAGTGACCTGCAGTTCCCGCACCATGAAAACGAAATTGCCCAGTCCTGCTGCGCCCACGACACACCTTATGTGAACACCTGGATGCACACAGGGATGGTGATGGTAGATAAAGAAAAGATGTCCAAGTCCCTTGGCAACTTCTTTACCATCCGCGACGTACTGGCTCATTACGATGCCCAGACCGTGCGTTACTTCCTGCTCTCTGGCCACTATCGCAGCCAGCTGAACTACAGCGAAGACAACTTAAAGCAGGCCCGCGCCGCCCTTGAGCGTATGTACACAGCGCTTAAAGGTTTGGATTTGACCGTGGCTGCCGCCGGTGGCGATGAGTTTGTCAGCCGCTTTGTTGCAGCGATGGACGATGATTTCAACACCCCAGAGGCCTATTCTGTGCTGTTTGATATGGTGCGTGAAATCAACCGTCTCAAGGCGACCGATATGGCAGCTGCGTCTGCGCTGGCAGTCGTGCTTAAAGATCTGGGCGCTGTGCTCGGTATTCTGTCTTCCACCCCAGAGGCATTTTTGCAGGGTGAAGGCAGCGCCGATGAAGTGGCTGAAATCGAAGCCTTGATTGTTGAGCGTAACCGAGCCCGCGCCGAGAAAGACTGGCCGGCTGCCGATGTAGCCCGCGACCGCTTGAATGCCCTTGGCGTAGTGCTTGAAGATGGCCCGGAAGGTACCACCTGGCGCAAAAAGTAAGCCGCGCCTTTATCTGGTTGAGTCCAAACAAAAACGCCTGCATCCGCAGGCGTTTTTTATGGGGCTGAAAACCACATCAGTCGTGATAGTCAGTCGTGATAGTCAGTCACGATAGTTAGTCGTGATAGTTTTCGGCGGCGTAAAGGGTGTTTTCCAGCAGGCTCGCAATGGTCATTGGGCCCACACCACCTGGTACCGGAGTAATAAAGGATGCGCGCTCGGCTGCCACATCAAACTCTACGTCACCCACCAGACGGCCATCGTCCAAGCGGTTGATGCCCACGTCAATCACAATGGCGCCGGGCTTAATCCAGTCACCCGGGATAAAGTGTGGCTTACCCACGGCCACCACCAACAAGTCAGCTTGGCGCACCTTTTGTTCCAGGTTGCGGGTGAAGCGGTGACAGGTGGTAGTCGTACAACCGGCGAGCAGCAGCTCCAGGGTCATAGGGCGGCCAACAATGTTGGAGGCGCCTACCACTACCGCATCCAGACCATAGGTATCCACGCCGGTGGAGCGGATAAGGGTCATGATGCCCATCGGGGTGCAGGAGCGCAGCACAGGAATACGCTGGGCCAGGCGACCTACGTTATAAGGGTGGAAGCCGTCCACGTCTTTGTCGGGGCGAATGCGCTCAATTACCTTGGAGGATTCGATATGCGCCGGCAGCGGCAATTGCACCAGAATGCCGTCGATAGCAGGGTCTTCGTTGCAGCGGTCAATCAGCGCCAGCAGATCTTCTTCGCTGGTGGTGTCCGGCAAATCGAAAGACTGGGACAGGAATCCCACTTCTTCACAGGCTTTGCGCTTGGAACCAACATAGACCTGAGAGGCGGGATCCAGACCAACGAGGATCACGGCCAAACCCGGAATGCGCTGGCCAGCCTCTTTACGGGCTTTGACCTTGTCGCTGAGGGTGGTACGGATGGCACTGGCAATGGCCTTGCCATCAATATTTTGGGCTGTCATGGGTGTAGGGCTTCCTTTATTTGGCGGGCTCTGGACCGCCTGAGGTTTTTAGCGCGCATATTCTAACAGCCAAGGCGCAGAGTGTCATTGCTCCCATTGGGGAGAAATCCCGATAACTCTGTATTGTTCTATAATTCGCCAGGCAGATTTTTGCCTTAAAAAAATCGTTGACGGGTGTCAGGTGAGGGGATAAGATGCGCTCCGTTCTGACGCGAGGCGTCAAAAACAAAGACTTCTCGGTGATTAGCGCAGTCTGGTAGCGCATCTGCTTTGGGAGCAGAGGGTCAGAGGTTCGAATCCTCTATCACCGACCAAATTTTAAGGCGATGCAGGTATGCGTCGACCGCCCCGGATAGGCTTCAACGTTGGTTGATACCTTGCGCCCGTAGCTCAGTTGGATAGAGCATCCGCCTTCTAAGCGGATGGTCGCAGGTTCGAATCCTGCCGGGCGTGCCAAAAATTCAGTGGTGATTGTAGCTCAGTTGGTAGAGTCCCGGATTGTGATTCCGGTTGTCGTGGGTTCGAGCCCCATCAGTCACCCCACTTCTTCTAGAAGCTTAAAAAGCGGCCAATGGCCGCTTTTTTTCTACCTTTATACCCGCCTTTCAGGCTCGACTCGGGCAATAACGGTGGCTATAATGTCGCGTCTTGATAACTGTCAACCATCTGCGACCCGTGCTGGCGCGTCAGTCGCGACAGGCATTAAAGTCAAATTAAGAAGATCAAGAACTGAACACCTGAATAGTTGATGACTCGGCTATTTACAAAGGACGTTAGACATATTTCGAGGTAAAACAATGCAAGTTTCTGTTGAAACAACTCAAGGCTTAGAGCGTCGCCTGACCATCTCTGTACCTGCCGAGCAGATCGAGAAACTGGTTAACGAGAGCCTGAAGCGCGAAGCCAAGCGTGCCCGTATTCCTGGTTTCCGTCCTGGCAAAGTTCCTATGAGCGTTATCAGCAAGCGCTATGGCGCCGCTATCCGTCAGGACGTGACTGGCGAAATCATGCAGCGCAACTTTGTTGAAGCCATCATCGCTGAAAAACTGAACCCAGCCGGAGCGCCTATTTTTGCTCCTGGCAGCAGCGACGCTGACAAGTTTGAGTTCGTAGCAACTTTTGAAGTGTACCCAGAAGTTGAACTCAAAGGTCTGGACGCCATCGAAGTTGAGCAGCCAAAGGCTGAAGTTACTGCCGCTGACGTAGACAACATGATTGAAACTCTGCGCAAGCAGCACGCCACTTTCGAAGCCGTTGAACGCGCTGCCGAAGATGGCGACAAAGTGACCATCAACTTTGTTGGCAGCATCGACGGTGAAGAATTCGAAGGCGGCAAGGCTGAAGGTTTCGACCTGCAGCTGGGCAGCGGTCGCATGATCCCTGGTTTCGAAGAAGGCATCAAAGGCCACAAGGCCGGTGAAGAATTCGATATCGACGTGACTTTCCCTGAGGAATACCACGCCGAAAACCTGAAAGGCAAAGCGGCCAAGTTCGCTATCACTCTGACTGAAGTGAAAGCTGCCAACCTGCCAGAAGTGAACGACGAATTCGCCAAGCTGTTCGGTATCACCGACGGCGGCGTAGACGCTCTGAAAGCTGAAATTAGCAAGAACATGGGCCGTGAGCTGGAACAAGCTCTGAAAGCCAACGTGAAAGAGCAGGTAATCAACGGTCTGCTGGCTGCTAACGAAATCACGCTGCCAAAAGCCCTGATCGACGGCGAAATCAACGTACTGCGTCGTCAAGCCGTTCAGCGTTTCGGCGGTCAGACTGCCAACATGCCTGAGCTGCCAGCCGAGCTGTTCGCCGAGCAAGCCGAGCGCCGCGTTAAAGTGGGCCTGCTGCTGGGCGAAGTGATCAAGTCTAACGAACTGCAAGTGGAAGATGAGCGCGTTCAGGCGCTGATCGCTTCTATGGCTTCTGCCTACGAAGATCCATCTGAAGTAGTTGAATACTACAACGGCAACAAAGAGCTGATGCAGAACATGCGCAACGTGGCTCTGGAAGAGCAAGCCGTTGAAGCGCTGCTGAAATCTGCAAAAGTGACCGAGAAGGAAGTTGCTTTTGAAGAATTTATGAACAAGGCTACCGGCCGCGCGTAACCGCAGCTTGACTTGATTGGCGTTAAGCCATTTATAATGGCTCGTATGAGGCTCCTCATGCGAGCCATTTTTATTTAGGGAAGGGATAAATGCATAACGCACCGGAATCAGTATTCAATGCGCTCGTGCCTATGGTGGTGGAACAGACCGCCAAAGGTGAGCGTTCCTACGATATCTATTCACGTCTGCTGAAAGAGCGTGTCATCTTCCTGGTGGGCCAGGTTGAAGAGCACATGGCCAACCTTATCGTAGCGCAGCTGCTGTTTCTGGAATCAGAAAACCCTGATAAAGAGATCTATCTCTATATCAACTCCCCTGGCGGCTCGGTAACCGCTGGCATGGCGATTTACGATACCATGCAGTTTATCAAGCCAAAGGTCAGCACCGTATGTATCGGTCAGGCCTGCAGCATGGGCGCATTTTTGTTGGCAGGTGGCGAGAAAGGCATGCGTCACTGTTTGCCTAATTCAAGGGTGATGATCCACCAACCATTGGGTGGTTTCCAGGGACAGGCATCGGATATTGCTATCCATGCTCAGGAAATTTTAGGCATTAAGCACAAACTCAACCAGATGCTGGCGCATCACACCGGGCAACCGATGGAAGTGATTGAGCGCGATACCGATCGTGACAACTTCATGAGCGCAGAGCAGGCGGCCGAGTACGGTCTTATCGATTCGGTACTGACCAGCCGCTGATTTTTACCGGCGACTGGGCTAAGCTCAGATTGACGGGGTTGAGAGAGACAGGCGATGGCCACATCGCAAACGGGGTAAAGTAATGGGCGAGAACAAGAGTGGTGATGGCGGCAAGCTGCTGTATTGCTCTTTCTGCGGAAAGAGCCAGCACGAAGTGCGAAAGCTGATCGCCGGACCATCTGTGTATGTATGCGACGAATGTGTTGAGCTTTGCAACGACATCATTCGCGAAGAGATTAAAGAGATCTCGCCTAAGCGGGATCACGACAAACTGCCGACGCCTCATGAACTGAGAGCGCATCTGGACGACTACGTGATTGGCCAGGAAAAAGCCAAGAAGGTGTTGTCGGTGGCAGTGTATAACCACTATAAGCGTCTGCGTAACGGCAATCCCAAAGAAGGGGTTGAGCTTGGCAAGAGTAACATCCTGCTGATTGGTCCTACCGGTAGCGGTAAGACCTTGCTTGCCGAGACCCTGGCGCGTTTCCTCAATGTGCCGTTTACCATGGCCGATGCCACCACCCTGACCGAAGCCGGTTACGTGGGTGAGGACGTTGAGAACATCATTCAAAAACTGCTGCAAAAGTGCGACTACGATGTGGAAAAGGCCCAGCGTGGCATTGTCTATATCGATGAAATCGACAAAATCAGCCGTAAGTCCGACAACCCCTCCATCACCCGTGATGTGAGTGGTGAAGGTGTGCAGCAGGCGCTGCTGAAGCTGATTGAAGGCACAGTGGCTGCGGTGCCGCCCCAGGGGGGCCGCAAGCATCCGCAGCAGGAATTCCTGCAGGTTGATACCTCCAAGATCCTGTTCGTGTGCGGCGGCGCCTTTGCCGGCCTTGAGAAGGTGATTGAGCAGCGTACCCATACCGGCAGTGGTATTGGCTTCGGTGCCCAGGTAAAAGGCAAAGAAGACAAAGAAAGCATGTCTGACATCCTGTCGCAGGTTGAGCCGGAAGATCTGGTCAAATACGGCCTTATCCCTGAGTTCATCGGTCGTCTGCCTGTGGTAGCTACCCTGGCTGAGCTGGATGAAGACGCGCTTATCCAGATTCTGTCTGAGCCCAAGAACGCCCTCACCAAGCAATACGCGGCGCTGTTTGAGATGGAAGGGGTAGAGCTTGAATTCCGTGAAGATGCGCTGAAGGCGATCGCCCAGAAGGCCATGTCACGTAAGACAGGTGCCCGTGGTCTGCGCTCGATTGTAGAAGGCATTTTGCTTGATACCATGTATGACCTGCCTTCTCAGGACGGTGTGAGCAAAGCCGTGGTAGATGAGTCTGTGGTGAAGGGCGAATCGGCCCCCATCCTGATTTACGAGCAAGCCGAATCACAGGCCGCCAGCGGCGACCAATAATTGGTCATTTGCTTTCAAGAAGATACGAAAGGAGTCCGATTGGGCTCCTTTTTTACATTTGAGCCATTGAAAGGGCGGAAACTGCCCCAATATACTCGGATATAGTCCATCTGATACGGAATCGAGTTATGTCCCAAGAGCGTGAAGCGCATTTCGAATTGCCGGTCCTGCCACTGAGAGACGTGGTGGTGTACCCCCATATGGTCATTCCGTTATTCGTGGGTCGTGAGAAGTCCATTCGTTGCCTGGAAACCGCCATGGCACAGGACAAGCAGATCATGCTGGTCGCCCAGCGCGATGCGGATCTTGACGAACCTGCGGCCGATGACATCTTTGAAGTCGGTACCATTGCCTCTATTTTGCAATTGCTCAAGCTGCCCGACGGCACAGTAAAAGTACTGGTTGAAGGCGGCCGCCGCGCCCGCGTGGCCCGTTTTACTCAGGAAGAGCCCTTCTTTGTTGCGCGAATTGAAGAGCTGCCATCGGACCCACTGGCCGAGAAGGAAGAAGAGGTGCTGGTACGCAGCGCCATCGCCCAGTTTGAAGGCTACATCAAGCTTAACAAGAAGATCCCGCCCGAAGTGCTGACTTCCATGTCCGGCATCGATGAAGCTGCGCGTCTGGCCGACACCATGGCGGCCCATATGCCGCTCAAACTCGAAGACAAGCAGTCCGTGCTCGAGATGGTCAATGTTGGCGAACGCCTCGAGTACCTGATGGCGATGATGGAAGCCGAAATCGATTTGCTGCAGGTGGAGAAGCGCATTCGCTCCCGCGTGAAGAAGCAAATGGAGAAGAGCCAGCGCGAGTACTATCTGAATGAGCAAATGAAAGCCATTCAGAAGGAGCTTGGCGATCTGGACGAAGGCCACGACGAATTCGAGACTCTCAATCGCAAGATTGAAGAGGCCAAGATGCCCGCCGATGCCAAAGACAAGGCCCAGGCCGAGCTGAACAAACTCAGAATGATGTCGCCCATGTCGGCCGAAGCCACTGTGGTGCGCTCCTATGTCGACTGGATGACCTCGGTGCCCTGGTTTGAGCGCTCCAAAATCAAGCGCGACCTGTCCAAGGCCGAGCAGGTGCTCAATGCTGACCACTATGGTCTTGAGAAGGTTAAAGAGCGCATCCTTGAGTATTTGGCGGTGCAGACCCGGGTTAAACAGCTTAAAGGCCCAATTCTGTGTCTGGTAGGCCCACCGGGTGTGGGTAAGACCTCGCTTGGGCAGTCGATTGCCAAGGCGACCGGTCGTAAGTATGTGCGTGTGGCCCTTGGCGGCGTGCGTGACGAAGCGGAAATCCGCGGTCACCGCCGTACCTACATCGGATCAATGCCTGGCAAAATCATCCAGAAGATGGCCAAAGTGGGCGTGAAAAACCCGCTGTTCCTGCTGGATGAAATCGACAAAATGAGCTCCGACATGCGCGGCGACCCGGCGTCAGCGCTGCTGGAAGTGCTGGATCCCGAGCAGAATGCCACCTTTAACGATCACTATCTGGAGGTCGATTACGATCTCTCCGATGTGATGTTTGTGGCTACCAGTAACTCCATGGATATTCCAGGCCCGCTGCTGGACCGTATGGAAGTCATTCGTCTGTCTGGTTACACCGAGGACGAGAAGCTCAATATCGCCAAGCAGCATCTGCTGCCAAAGCAGGTTGAGCGTAACGGCCTGAAGCCACATGAAATCAGCGTCGATGATGGCGCAATTCTGGGCATCATTCGTTACTACACCCGCGAAGCGGGCGTGCGTGCCCTTGAACGTGAGCTGTCGAAGATTTGCCGTAAAGTCGTTAAGCAAATCCTGCTGGATAAGAGCGTGAAACACGTGGATGTGACCGGTGACAACCTCAAGTCCTTCCTCGGTGTGCAGCGTCATGATTACGGCAAGGCTGAGTCGAACAATCAGGTGGGCCAGGTAACAGGTCTTGCCTGGACTCAGGTGGGCGGCGACCTGCTGACCATCGAAGCCACTTCCGTGGCCGGTAAAGGCAAGCTTACTTACACAGGTTCACTCGGTGATGTGATGCAGGAGTCGATTCAGGCGGCCATGACAGTGGTGCGTGCCCGCGCCGAACAGCTTGGCATCAACCCTGACTTCTACGAGAAGCGTGATATCCACGTGCACGTGCCTGAAGGTGCAACGCCAAAAGATGGCCCATCTGCAGGCTGTGCTATGTGCACCGCACTGGTTTCCAGCCTCACCGGTAACCCGGTGCGTGCCGATGTCGCCATGACCGGCGAAATCACCCTGCGCGGCGAAGTGCTGCCCATTGGTGGCCTGAAAGAAAAGCTGCTTGCGGCTCACCGCGGTGGCATCAAGCATGTGCTTATCCCCAAAGAAAACGAGCGTGACCTTGAGGAAATCCCGGCTAACGTCGTGGCGGACCTGCAAATTCACCCGGTTCGCTGGGTGGATGAAGTGCTGAAACTGGCGCTTGAGCGCCCGGTTGAAGGCTTCGAAGTGGTAAAAAACGCCGGATAAGGCAAAAAAGTGCGCTACAGGCTTAAAAAAAGTGAAAAAAGGGGCTTAACAAACCCCTTAGCTGTGGTAGCCTAGGTTCGTGGAGAGCCAGTACCTCCCAAACCCTTGGCAGGGCTGGCTTTGAGCTGTATCCAACTTTAATTCTTTGGTTTTTCGTTGACGCTTGAACTTTGGTTTCAAGCTTGTTATAAAAGCCTCCGCAGACCGCTCTAGAGAAGGATTTGGTTGCGGCGCAAAAACTACATTCAAGGGGATGACATGAATAAATCTGAACTGATCGAGAAAATTGCTTCTGGTGCTGACATTTCCAAGGCCGCTGCCGGCCGTGCACTGGATTCTTTCATCGCTGCTGTGACCGAAGGTCTGAAGGACGGCGGTAAGATTTCCCTGGTTGGTTTTGGTACTTTTGAAGTTCGTGAGCGTGCTGAGCGTACCGGCCGTAACCCACAATCTGGCAAAGAGATCAAAATCCCTGCTGCTAAGATCCCAGCATTCAAAGCTGGTAAAGCTCTGAAAGACGCTGTCAACTAAGACTCGCCTTTGTAGGCTTTCGTTCTTCAAGCACTGCGTTTGCAGTGCTTTTTACGAATTGAAGGGCTTGGGTGTCAGCACCGAGGTCCGGAGTGACGAAGCATTAAAGGTCATTCCTGAAAAGTTACATAAAGGCGCATCCTAACAGAGATGCGCTTTTTTATTTCAATCACAAGAGTAACAAGCGGGACATCTGATGTTAGAAAAGATCCGTGAAGGTGCCCAAGGTACCATTGCCAAGAGCATCCTGGTGCTGGTGATCCTTTCCTTTGCCTTTACCGGCGTGAGCAGCTACCTGGGCTCGTCAACCGAGACTCCGGCTGCCACCGTCAATGGCGAGGAAATTCCCCAGTCAGCTTTGGAGCAGGCCTATCAAAATGAAAAGGCCCGTATGGAGCAGCAACTGGGCGAAATGTTCGAAACCCTGGCAGCAGATGATAACTACCTGCGCTCCATCAAGCAGGGCGTACTCGAGCGTCTTATCGCCGACAAGCTGCTGGACCAGACTGCCACTTCGCTGGGCTTGCGCGTTTCTGACGAGCAAATCAAGCAAGCTATTGTTGATGAGCCAGCCTTCCAAACCGATGGCAAGTTCGACAACGAGCGTTATCTGGCCATCCTGCGTCAGCTGGGTTATCAAACCAACAGTTTCCGCGACATGATGCGTGTTGATATGACCCGACGTCAGCTGCTCAATGCCCTGGTGGGCAGCGAGTTTGTGCTGCCCACCGAAAGCAAGGCGGTAGCCGAGCTGCAGGGCCAGACCCGCGATCTGCGTTATCTGGTGGTAGAAGCCGCACCTTTCGAAGCGGGCGTGACCGTCACTGATGAAGAAGCCAAAAACTTCTACGATGCCAACCCGGATCAGTTCATCAACCCTGAGCAGGTGAGCCTCGAGTACCTGATGTTGTCTGCCAAGTCACTGGCCGATGCCATTACCGTGACCGATGAGCAAGCCAAGGCTTACTACGATGAGCACATGAGCCAGTACAAGACTCCTGAAAAGCGTCTGGCGGCCCACATCCTGGTGAATCTGGGAGATGATGAAGCGGCGGCGCAAGCCAAAGCTGACGCCATCTACGCCAAGTTGCAGGGCGGCGCCGATTTCGCCGAGCTGGCGAAAACCGACTCTGAAGACACCTTCAGCGGTGAGCAGGGCGGTCAGTTGGACTGGTTTGAACAGGGCGTAATGGACCCAGCCTTCGATGCCGCATTGTTCGGTTTGGAAAAGGGCCAGTACTCTGCCGTGGTGAAAACCGATTATGGTTTCCACATCATCAAGCTTTTGGATGTGCAGGGTGGTGAGCAGGCGGCCTTTGCCGAGGTTAAAGACCGCATTCTGGCGCAGCTGAAAGAAAAAGAAGCGCTGGATAAGTTCTACGGTCTGCAGCAAAAACTGGCTGATACCAGCTACGAAGTGCCTGATACCCTGAGTGAAGCTGCCAAGGCCACAGGTCTTGAAGTGAAGAGCACTGCTCTCTTTACCCGTGAACTGCCACCGGTTGAAATCAACAACCCGGCGCTCATCAAGGCAGCCTTCTCTGAGCAGGTACTGCAAAGCGGTATGAACAGTGACCTGATTGACCTTGGTGATAACAACGTGGCCGTGGTGCGCATGAAAGAGCACAAGATGGCCGGTACCCTGCCATTTGATGAAGTGAAAGCCGGTATCGTGGCCCGTCTGACCCAGGACAAAGCCAACGAAGCGGCCAAGCTGCAGGCTCAGGAACTGCTGGCCAAGTTCAAGGCAGGTGAAGCGCTTGAGCTGACGGCCAAAGCCAAAGTGGCCCGTTTTGACCGCGAACTGGACCCGTCCATTGTGAACAAGGGCTTCCAGCTGGCCGTAGGCGGTGCTGATACCGTGAATATGGCTGCTGGCTATGCACTGGTAGTGCTGGACAAGGTAAATCCTGCTGAAGGCGTTCAGGACGCTCTGGTGCAGGCTCTGGCTCAGCGTCTGTCCGGTCAGTTTACTGAAACCACCTACCGTGGTGTGATTGAGTCACTGAAAGCCAAAGCTGAAATCAGCTACGCCGCCGAATAAGCTCAATTTGCCAAATGAAAAGCCAGCCTCAGTGCTGGCTTTTTTGTTTTTATCTTGGCGTTTGATTGGCGCAGCCGCCTGACTTTTTCATCAATCGGCCGGAATGGCGCGCGTAGATTGCCTACAGGCGCCAGTCGATGGGGGTGAGGTTCTGGCAGATCAACGCCTCATTGGCTTTGGCAAAGTGGTTACAGCCGAAAAAGCCCCGATTTGCCGACAAGGGCGATGGATGTGGCGAGCGCAGCACCAGATGTTTGTTGGCATCAATCAAACTCGCCTTCTTGCCCGCATGACTGCCCCAAAGCAGAAACACCAGCCCGGCTCTGTGCTCACTCAGGCCGCGGATCACCGCATCGGTAAAGCGCTCCCAGCCTAGGTGTGCGTGGGAGTGAGCTTGGCCCCGCTCCACGGTCAGCACGGTATTGAGCAGCAACACCCCCTGATGGGCCCAGGCGCTTAGGTCGCCATGGGCTGGCACCACAAAGCCCGGAATTGAGTTTGCCAGCTCGATAAACATATTCTGCAGCGACGGTGGCGGCGGGCAGGGAGCCTTGACCGAGAAGCACAGCCCGTGGGCCTGATTGGGGCCGTGGTAAGGGTCTTGTCCCAAAATCACCACCTTCACCTGCTCAAAGGCGGTGTAGCGAAAGGCATTGAAGATGTCGGCTTTAGGCGGATAGACGGTCACTCCGGCATGGATGCGTTTGTCGACATACCTCAAGGTGTCCTGAAAATAGGGGGCGCGTTTTTCAGCGCCAAGAAGCTGTTGCCAATCCACCTTTTGTCCTTCTCTTTGTCTGAATGTCTCTATTATGCTGATATTTGAGCATAAAAAAACGCCGCAGTGCGGCGTTTTTTAAAGCGTTTGCGCTTAGAGTTCAATCACATCGAAGCTAACTTCTGGATTGACGTCGGCATCGTAGTCGATGCCTTCGATACCGAAACCAAACAGCTTAATAAACTCGGCCTTGTACTCGACGTAGTCGGTCAGCTCAGGCAGGTTTTCGGTGGTGATCTGTGGCCACAGGTCACGGCAATGCTGCTGAATGTCATCACGCAGTTCCCAGTCGTCCAGACGCAGACGATTGTCTTCATCCACTTCAGGGGCGCTGCCATCGGCCTTGTACAGGCGCTCAGAAAACATGCGCAGGATCTGCTCCATACAGCCTTCATGCAGGCCTTCGGCGCGCATCTTCTTGAATACCATGGCAATGTACAGTGGCATCACCGGAATGGCAGAAGAGGCCTGGGTCACAACGCTCTTGAGTACGGCCACGTTGGCGCTGCCGCCTTTGGCTGCCAGCTTGTCGTTCAGGGCGTGGGCGGCGCGGTCGAGGTCCATCTTGGCCTTGCCCAGCGCGCCATGCCAGTAGATAGGCCAGGTCAGCTCGGTACCAATGTAGGAGTAAGCCACAGTCTTGCAGCCATCGGCCAGCACGCCGGCTTCATCCAGCGCATTCAGCCACAGTTCCCAATCCTGACCACCCATCACGGTGACAGTGTCGGCAATTTCCTGCTCGGTAGCAGGCTCAACACTGGCTTCGATGATGGTGTCTTTGTTGGTGTCTACCGCAGTAGAGCTGTATGGCTGACCGATAGGCTTCAGTGAAGAGCGTACCAGTTCGCCGCTGTCAGGCAGTTTACGCACAGGCGAGGCCAGTGAGTAGACCACCATGTCGATTTGACCGAGGTCAGCTTTAATCAGCTCAATCACCTTGGCTTTGGCTTCATGGCTGAAGGCATCGCAGTTCAGGCTCTTGCTGTACAGGCCTTCGGCCTTGGCAAATTTGTCAAAAGCGGCCGAATTGTACCAGCCGGCGGTGCCAGGCTTGGTTTCGGTGCCAGGCTTTTCAAAGAACACGCCGATAGTGGCGGCGCCGCTGCCAAAGGCGGCTGCGATACGGGAAGACAGACCATAGCCGCTGGAAGAGCCAACCACGAGTACGCGCTTGGGGCCATTGACGATAGGGCCACGGGCCTTGGTCAGATTGATTTGCTCAAGCACGTTGGCTTCACAGCCAACCGGATGAGTGGTGGTACAAATAAAGCCACGAATTTTTGGTTTGATAATCATGTTTATGCTTCTTCAGTCAACACTGGCAATAGAATAATGACTTGAGGCGCCAATGGCAGCCTCTTTTTTACGTTTTACCCCGGTGGTTGGATGAGTTCAGCGCTTGCGCACCTGACGGGTTTGCTCGGCAATCAGCCTGGCGGTGTACTCATGCTCCGGGCTTTCGAAAACCTTTTGCACCGGGCCTTTTTCTACCAATTGACCCTTGTGCAGCACCATGATTTTATCGCTCACATGGCGCACCAGATTGAGGTTATGGGACACAAAAATATACGACAGCCCCATTTCCTTTTGCAGTTGCAGCAACAGGTTGAGGATTTGTGAACGCACCGAGAGGTCGAGAGCGGTCAGGGCTTCGTCGGCGATGATCACCTTGGGGCTCAGCATCAGTGCCCGGGCCACGGCGACCCGCTGTTTCTGACCTTCGGAAATCATGTGCGGATAAAAGTCGGCATGTTCCGGCAGCAATCCCACCTTGCGCAGGGTCTCTGTGACCAGCGCGCTGCGCTCAGCGGCGCTCATGTCGGTGTTGAACCTCAGCGGCTCTTCCAACAGTTCGCCAATGGACAGCCGCGGATTGAGCGAGGTGTTGGGATCCTGGAAAATCATCCGAATAAGACGGCAGCGCTGCTTGACGTTGCGGGTTTCAAGGGCTGTGCCTTCAAACAGAATTTCGCCGCTGGAGCGCTGCTCGGCGCCCACCAGAATGCGCGCCAGGGTACTTTTACCCGAGCCGGCTTCACCCACTACGGCCAGGGTTTCACCGCGGCCAAGCTCAAACGAGATAGGCGCCAGCGCCTCGTTGTATTGGGCCCGGAAACGGCGATAGCCGGTGAAATAGCGCTTGGAGAGACTGGTGACCTTAAGCAGAGGTGTCGTCATTGCTGCTCTCCGTTTGATAGGGGAAGTGGCAGGCGTAATACCTGTCTTTTTGATGCTGAAGCTGCGGCTGATGCACACACTGCTTACGGGCCTCGGGACAGCGCGGCCCCAGACGACAGCCAATCGGCAAATGCTGCAGCGCAGGCGCAGAACCCGGCAGGGTCGGCATCAGGCTCTTGTGGGGCAGGTTGCCGCGATAATCCGGCATATGGTCCATCAGCGCCTTGGTATAGGGGTGCAGCGGCTCGCGGATAAGTTCATCAATGGGGCCTGACTCCATCACCTGGCCGCAGTAGAGCACAGTGAGGTTATTGCACCACTCGGCCAGGGTCTCCAGCTCGTGGCTGATAAGCATAATGGTCACGCCCTGCAGCTGGTTAAGCTGAGCCAGCAGGCGGAAAATTTGCGCCTGAGTGCTGGGCTCCATCGAGTTGGTCGGCTCGTCAGCAATCAGCAGTCGTGGCTGCTTGGCCAGTGCCATGGCAATCATCACCTTCTGACATTCGCCTTCGGAGGTTTCCCATGGGTAGCTGTCCATCACCCGCTTGGGATCTTTAATCCCCACCTTGTGCAGCCATTTTTCGGCAGTGTTGAGCTTGCCGCGACCACGGCGCCAGAACGGCAGACTGGTGTCGGTTGGCATGGCTTCAATCAGCTGGGTGCCAATGGTGATAACAGGGTCGAGGCTACCGGATGGGTCCTGGAAAATCATCGCCATCTCTTTGCCCATCAGGTTACGTCGCTCGGCCGAGGACATTTCCATCAGGTTGTGGCCATCCCACATCATGCGGTCGGCGGTGACAGTCCAGTTGGGGCCTGGAATGCCCAGCACGGCACGGGCAAGCAGGCTTCGTCCGGAACCCGACTCGCCCACCAGACCGTGAATTTCACCGGCGTGCAGCATCAGGCTGACTTTTTCCAGCGCCTTTACCCGCCCGTGGGGGGTGTCCAGCTCTATGGTGAGGTTGCGTATATCCAGTAGCGGCATAATCAGTTCTTTATCGGCGCCAGCGCCGAACGCAGCCCGTCGCCCACCAGATTAACGGCAAGCACGGTAAAGAGAATGGCCACCCCGGGGATGGTCACGGTCCAGGGGGCGGTCAGCAGGTTATCGAGTCCCTGAAACACCATAGCTCCCCATTCGGGGCTGGGCGCCTGAGCTCCCAGGTTCAAAAACCCCAGTGCGGCAATATCCAGAATTGCCGTGGAAATTGCCAGTGTGGTTTGAATAATCACCACTTCCCAGACGTTGGGCATAATCACAAACCAGAAGATTTGAATGCTGCTGGCGCCATCGAGGCGCGCGGCGGTCACATACTCTTTTTGCAGCTCTTCGTGGATAGCCTGATGGATGGCCCGTACAAACTGCGGCGTTAAGGCAATGCCCACCGCCCAAAATACGTTGTCGAGTCCGGGGCCCAGCACGGCCACCACCAAAATGGCCATCAGCAGCGATGGAATAGACAAGAGGGCATCGAGTAAGTGCCCGAGAATACTGGATTTAAGCCCCTTCATCATGCCCGAGATGGAGCCAATCAGGAAGCCGAGCAGCAGTGCGGTGACCACCACCGCCAGCGACATGCCGAAAGTGAGGTGAACGCCGTGCAGCAGGCGGCTGAAAATATCGCGGCCAAGATCGTCAGTGCCGAGGAAGTGTTCCACTGTGCCAGCCGGATCCCAGGATGGCGGCAGCAGCAGTGCCTTGGGGTTTTGCGCCTCGGGGCTGAAGGGGGCAAACCAGGGCCCAAGCACTGTCAGCAGCAACAAAAAGGCAATGGCCCACAGCCCGGCAAGGGCAAAAGGATTCGCCGAAAAAGACTGCCACAACCGCCTCATGGGAGACGGGATATCGTCTTCCTGATAAATCTTAACTTGAGGCATAAAGTTCCTTCCTGCTGAGCGGATTGGAGGCGGTGTGTATCACTTCAATCAGGATGCTCAGGAAAATAATCAGCAGCGCCACCGCCAGAATACCGCCCTGGATAACGGTATAGTCGCGCTGATAAATGCCTGAAACCAGCCAGGAGCCAACCCCTGGCCAGGAGAAAATAACTTCCACCACAATGGCATAGCTGGCAAAGGCGCCCAGCATCAAGCCCAGGTGTTTAAGCAGCGGAATAAGGGCGTTGGGCAGGGCGTGCTTTAAAATGATTTTCCCCGTGTGCAGCCCGCGTGCCTCGGCGGCGCGAATATAGGTCTGGTTCATCACGTTGAGCATGGCCGCGCGGGTAATGCGCACCACCACGGTGAAGGGCAGCACCGCCAGGGTAACCGCCGGTAACACTATGTGCGCCAGCGCGTCTTTAAAGGCTGACAGTCGGTAGCTTGAATCCGACAGCAGGGTATCAATCAGCATAAAGCCTGTGACCGGCTTAATTTCATACAAGAGGTTGATTTGTCCGGAAATTGGCAACCATCCCAGCCGCACCCCAAACCAGAGTGACAGCGACAGACCCAGCCAGAATACCGGAATTGAGTAGCCGGTCAGGGTAATCGCCATAATGGCATTCTGGGTCAGCTTGTGCTGATTGAGTGACGCCAGTACCCCAAGCGGGATCCCCAGTAGCAGCGCCAGCAATCCGGAAAATGACGCCAGCTCAAAGGATGCCGGCAGCACACTGGCAAGCTCTTTGGCCACGCTCTGCTGGGAGGTGATGGAAATGCCAAGGTCACCTGAGAGCCGCTGCTCCAGATACGCCAGATACTGACGAAACTCGGATTTATCCAGCTTGTACGCATCAATGATTTGCTGCGCCTGCTCGGCAGTAGGGTTAATTACCCCGGTCAGCGCGTAGGCTCTGTCTGTTGGGAAATGACTTGTGGCAATAAACAGAATGCTCACCATCAGCAAGGAGGTGGCAATAAAGAGGTTAAGACGCCTAAGCAGGTACACGCCCATCAATCTTGCTCCTCAATTTTGGGTTTGATGTCGGCAAAGGAGATGCCGCCAAAGGGGCTGATGGGCATATGGCTGATGTTATTGCGGTGCACCAGGGTGCGCTTGGCGTGAGCAAAGGCAAACATCGGCAGTTCCCGGGCCACTTCGGCCTGGGCTTCCTGATACAGCGCGGTGCGCTCAAGCCGGTCGGTGCTGGCGCGGGCGCGGGTCAGCAGGGCATCAAACTCGGGTGAGCACCAGCGGGAGCGGTTGTTGCCTGAGCCCACCGAGGCGCAGCTCAGCAACGGGGTGAAGAAGTTGTCTGGATCTGAGTTATCGGCGTTCCAGCCAATCAATACCGAGTCGTAGTCGCTGCGGTTGAGCTTTTGGGTAAACACCGACCAGTCGTAGCTGACGATATTGGCCTTAACGCCAATATTGGCTAAATCCGCCTGAATAAGCTCGGCGGTTTTCAGCGCATTGGGGTTATAGGCCCGGGCGACCGGCATGGCCCAGATGTCGATACTGAGGTTGGTGACTCCTGCCTCGGCCAGTAAGGTCATGGCCTTGCTGGGGGAGTAGTCGATATCCAGTTCATAGTCGCGGGCGTAGGCCCAGGAAGAGGGTGGCAGCAGGCTTTGGGCCTCAACGGCGGTGTCCTGATACACGGCGGCAAGGATATTGCGCTTATCGATGGCGAGCGACA